>NZ_JBODRQ010000096.1:0-13240 GCF_050633025.1 Aeromonas sp. | reverse complement strand
GGCGGTAATGTCGCGATTCATGAGCACTCTCCATCTTGTTGAAACAGCGGCCCGCGTGCGCGGAAACGGTGAATGAGACTGGCTAATCGGTCACCAATATACCCCATTCCCTGACAGGTTCGAGCCTGCCACAACGAAAGTGTGGGGGACAGAGATACTGTGCGCAACAACCGTTGGCCAAACTGCCCTGCTCGCTTTTTGAATTGGTGAGTCCCTTATCGCCCCTTTTTTGATCTGTGACATAAATCACCTTTTTCAGGAGAGTAGGCTGAACGCCGTTGTTCTGAACAAACCCATACGCATCCATCAGGACACAAGAAAAGGAGAATGACATGAAAATCTATGACCGTAACCGTAATGTGCTGAACTTGGGTCAGCGGGTCATGATTGCCGCCACTGGCGCAGTCGACTTTCTGAAAGAGGCCAACACCGATAATATGACCCCCTATCAGGCGGAGCATGAGAAGTGTGTGCTGCTGGCAAACAGCGGGGAGCGTTACGCGCCTATCGAGTTGGTTAGACTAGGCTGATCCCTTTCCCTGTCACCCTACTCTTTACAATTCACCCGGCCGCCGCGCCCCATCTGGTGACCGGGTTTCTGAGTTCCCCCCTCCGTCCTTTCTGCATTGCAGCAATCTCGTTTGGTCACTCTCTGTCTGCAGCCGCTGCGCCACGGCCCCGTTTGCCACCACGGCGCTCGCCACCCCAGTAAACATCATCGAGCTGAATGATGCCGCTGATGGGCTGCTTGTCATCGGACTCTTTCATGGCTTGCAGCAGCTTGTGCTTGAGCATCCACGCGGTGTCATATTTGACGCCCAACTGGCGCTTTAGCTCCATCGCTGACAAGCCTGTTTTGGTTTGTGACAACAGGTGCATTGCCAGAAACCACTTGGTCAGCGGGAGCTTGGTGTTTGCGAAAATTGTGTTTCCAGTCAATGACATCTGATGACGGCAGTGATTGCATTGCCACACCCGCGGCCGCCTTTTCAGGCGACAACAGGTCTTGTTGGCACATTCAGGGCAAACAAAACCGTGAGGAAAACGCCAAGTGAACAGCGCGTTTTCGCACTGAGCTTCAGTGCCATAGTCCTTGAGAAACTCAAACAGGCTGTAGTCTTTCTGGAATTGGATTTTGCTTTTGGCCATGATCTCGCACCTCGATAACTGTGCGTAAGATCAGTATAGTCAGTGTTGGCTGCTGATCATGGGTAATCAGGTCAAACAATGTCAGTTGCATTACTTCTGCAAGGGGACGACCAGCAGATCGCAGGGCACGGTATTCATCAGCTGACGGGCGCTCGAGGTTAGCAGGCTCCAGAAGCTCTGGCGATGGCCGCACACCAGCAGGTCGATCTCGTACTCCTTGACCGCCTGATTGACCCGCTCGCTCAGATCGCCGCAGATCACCAGCTTCTTCTCGATGGGATAGTCCACCGAGGCCAGAAATGCCTCCAGCTTCTCTTTCGCTTCGGCGATCACCTGATCCTGCACGTTGTCGATGTCGATATCGATCATCTCGGTGTAGAGATCCTTGAGGTCCACATCGACATAGATAACTGACAGCTTGGCGCCGTTGGAACGGGCTCTGTCCACCGCCTTGTCGATCACCTTGCGGTTATCTTCGGAGAGGTCGATCGCGGCCAGAATATGCTTGTAATAGGTTGTTCCACTCATGGGGGTTCTCCTTACCGATCCTTCGGCCAACTATACCAATCCCTGCTGAAACTAAAATGGTGCATCAGACACAGTTTTGGGATTTAAATGAGTTTAATGGCGGGTGACACAGATTCAGCCACTCAGTTATTAACCACGGCTTGCCTATAAATTAAGCGGGATTTTGACGCCGGTCACACCCCTCGGCTTGCCGATCAGGGGGGAGAGGCATAGGATGGGCCCGTGCTTCGCAATGAACACAAAACAACAAAAAGCATCTGAATACCGCTTTGGGGAGCCACGTGCTCCCTTTTGTTTTTCTGCCTCATTTCCCGTGGCTTTTCTGACTGATAGCGATCCGGCATCAAGTTAATCTCCTTCGATTTGGTTATGCTGTAGCCAGTTTCTTTGGAGGCCTTCTCATGATCATTCATCCCCAGATTCAGCAGTGGTGTGGCTTTGCCCGCAACGGTCATCCTTCATATCGTCTTGATGCATTGGAGATTCATTCATGATCATTCATCCACAGATCCAGGGTTGCGTTGCCCGCAACTGTCACCCCATCGGCTGCCGCGCCGCCGTGCAGCAGCAGATCGAACGGATCAAGGCCGCTGGCCCGTTCAACGGCCCCAAGCGGGTGCTGGTGCTGGGGGCCTCCTCCGGGTTTGGACTGGCGTCGCGCATTGCACTCGCCTTTGGTGCCGGTGCCGACACCATCGGCATCTCGTTTGAGCGTGGCCCCTCCGACAAGGGATTGGGCAGTGCCGGTTGGTACAACAACATCTGGTTTCGCAAGGAGGCGGAGCAGGAGGGGCGTATCGCCATCAACCTGATTGGTGATGCCTTCTCCGACGGGATGCGCCAGCAGGCCATCGAGACCATTCGCCAGCAGCTGGGGCAGGTGGATCTGGTGATCTACTCGCTGGCTAGCGGTATCCGGGTGCTGCCCGACGGTACGCAAGTGCGCTCCGTGCTCAAGACCACCGGCCAGCCGTTCAGCGGTTGGGGATTGGATCTGGAACGCGATACCTTGGTGCAGCAGTCGCTGGCGCCCGCCACGCCGGAGGAGATCCGCGATACCGTCACCGTGATGGGCGGCGAGGATTGGCAGCTCTGGATGCAGGCTTTGCAGCAGGCCGGTTGTCTCGCTCCCGGTGCGCAAACCGTGGCCTACTCCTACATTGGCCCCGAATCGACCTACCCCCTCTATCGGGACGGCACCATCGGTTATGCCAAGGAGCATCTGCATGCCACCGCCGAGACCATCAACCTGCAGCTGGCCGAGATTGGCGGCCACGCCTGGGTATCGGTCTGCAAGGCGTTGGTGACCAAGGCGAGCGCCTATATTCCGGTGCTGCCGGTTTATCTCGGCTTGCTGATGGGGGTGATGAAGGAGCGCGGTGTGCATGAGGGCTGTATCGAGCAGATGCAGCGACTGTTCGCCGCCAAGATGTACGGGCCCAATGGGGTGGTGGCCGATGGCAACCGGCTGATCCGGATGGATGACCACGAGCTCGACCCGGCCATTCAGGCCGCCGTTTCGGCGCTCTGGCCCAAGGTGACGCCGGACAATTTCCACGCGCTGGGGGACTTTGCCGGGCTGCGGCAGGATTTCATGCAGCTCAACGGCTTCGAGCTGCCGGGCGTCGATTACGGTGCGCCGGTGGATGTCGCCTCCCTTGGCGAGCTGGCCCCCTGAGCTAAAAGAAACGGGATCGCCCTCTCGCCGACGGGTTGATTCGTGACGAGAGTGTGGCGACAATCGATACCAAATCACAGTGGAGAATCAGTATGTTGGCCCAACCTATGATCGAGAAGTTGAACGAGCAGATTAACCTGGAGTTCTACTCCTCCAATCTCTATCTGCAGATGAGCGCCTGGTGTGAAGACAAGGGCTTCGAGGGGGCGGCGACCTTCCTGCGCCAGCACGCGGTCGAGGAGCGCCAGCACATGGAGCGTCTGTTCACCTACGTGAGCGAGACCGGTGCCATGCCGCGTCTGGGTGCCATTGATGCCCCTCCCCACGAGTTCAAGTCGCTGGGCGACGTGTTCCGTACCACCCTGGAGCACGAGTATCACATCACCAAGTGCATCAATGGTCTGGCCCACGTAGCCTTCACCACCCAGGACTATTCCACCTTCAACTTCCTGCAGTGGTATGTGGCCGAGCAGCATGAAGAGGAGAAGCTGTTCAAGAGCATCGTCGACCGTCTGGGTCTGGTGGGTGAAGATGGCAAAGGCCTCTACTTCATCGACAAGGAGCTGGCCGAACTGGCCAAAGGCGCCCCGGCCAGCATCATGGACAGCAACGCCTGATAGTCGTGGACACTTAGTGTTCAGCCAGTACAATAACGGCCCTTTTAAGGGCCGTTGTTTATTCTGGTGCGCAGTCACCGTTGTGATGTCAGCCAGAGGCAATCTCGGTTCTGGCCAGGTGCCGTTTCTATTTTGATAAGTGAGTGATGATGAAGCAGGTCGATGTGGTGGTGATCGGGGCCGGTGCGGCCGGATTGATGTGTGCGGCGCAGGCGGGCTACCGTGGCCGCTCCGTGCTGGTGCTCGACAACGCCAAGAAGCCGGGCCGCAAGATCCTCATCAGTGGCGGCGGTCGCTGCAACTTCACCAACCATCAGGCTGGCGCTCACGCCTACCTGTCGGAGAATCCCCACTTCAGCAAGTCGGCACTGGCCCGCTACACCCAGCAGGATTTCATCGATCTGGTGGATCGCCACGGGGTCAACTATCACGAGCGCACCCTGGGGCAGCTGTTCTGTCTCGAGAGTGCCAAGGAGATCGTCGATGTGCTGCTCACCGAGTGTGACTGGGCCGGGGTGACCCTGCAGTTCCAGACCGAGATCCTCACCGTCAGCAAGCAAAACGAAGGCTTTGTGTTGATGACCAGCAAGGGGGAGATCGGCTGTCACTCGCTGGTCATCGCCACCGGTGGTCTCTCCATGCCCAAGCTGGGGGCGACCCCTTATGGCTTCAAGCTGGCGGAGCAGTTTGGCCTCAAGGTCATTCCGACCCGCGCCGGTCTGGTGCCCTTTACCCTCCATCAGGCGGAGAAAGAGGCCTTTGCCGATCTGGCTGGCATCAGCCTGCCGGTAGCGGTGACCGCCGAGGATGGAACCCGCTTCAAGGAGGCGATGCTGTTCACCCATCGCGGCCTCTCCGGCCCCGTCATCCTGCAGATCTCCTCATACTGGCGCGCCGGCGAGAAGATCCACATCAACCTGCTGCCGGAGCTGGATATTCCGGCTGCCTTGCGCGAATGGGCGCAGGCTCACCCCGCGCAGGAGCTGAAAACCGTGCTGGGGCGCGAGCTGCCCAAGCGCTTCGTCGACAAGCTGGTGGAGCTGGGCCAGCTGGTTAGCAAGCCGATGCGCCAGTACAACGAGCGGGAGCTGGAAGTGGTGGCCAATCTGCTGGGTGACTGGCAGATCCTGCCCAACGGCACCGAGGGGTATCGCACCGCCGAAGTGACCCTGGGCGGCGTCGATACCAACGAGCTCTCCTCCAAGACCATGGAGGCGCGCAAGGTGCCCGGCCTCTACTTCATCGGTGAAGTGGTGGACGTGACCGGCTGGCTCGGTGGCTACAACTTCCAGTGGGCCTGGTCTTCCGGCTGGGTGGCCGGTCAGTATTGTTGATGTCACTGGGGCTGATTTATCCGGCGTCAGTAGCGGTGGCCTGATAAGTCTCCCTGCCACAGCAAGCAAAAACAGAGACCCGGGCCATGCCCGGGTCTTTGCATTTCCGATGGTCGATCAGCGCGGCGCTAGCCCCAGCAACTGGCGGGCCTGACGGCAGGTCTCCTCCACCGTTGACCAGTCGTCACCGGTTACCGTGATATGGCCCATCTTGCGGCCGGGGTGGGGTTCGCTCTTGCCGTAGAGGTGCAGATGCAGGCCGGGCAGCGCCAGCAGGGCAGCCCAGTCGGGTGTGCCGTTTTGCCAGAGATCCCCCAGCAGGTTGATTAACAGGGCGGGGCGCACGGCGATCTGCTCCGGCAGCGGCAGATCGCACAGGGCCCGCACCTGCAACTCGAACTGGCTGCATGCGGCGTTGTCGAGGCTGGGGTGACCCGAGTTGTGGGGACGGGGCGCCAGCTCGTTGACCAGCAATCGGCCTTCCACCAGAAAGAACTCCACCGTCAGCACCCCGACGTAATCGAGGGCGGCGATGATGTGTTCGGCGATCCCTTTGGCTTCGCTCTCCAGCGCCGGCACATTGGCCGGGGAGCGAGTCTGATCGAGGATGCCACCGCTGTGCCAGTTCTGCACCAGTGGCAGGGCGCTGATGGCGCCGCTCGGGCTGCGCGCCAGGGTCAGGGCAAACTCCCCCTCCAGTGCTAGCCGTTTTTCCAGCACGCAGGGGACGCCACTGGCTGCCAGCGCCGTCGCCAGCTCATCCAGATTACTCACTTGCCACTGCCCCTTACCGTCGTACCCCTCGCGGGCCGTCTTGAGGATGGCGGGGAAGAGTTCGCTGGCCTGTGCGGGGATGGGTTCTTCCGGCAGTAGCGCCAGATAGGAGGCGACCGGGATGTTGGCTCCGCGCAGAAAGGCTTTCTCCTCACGGCGGTCCTGACAGATGCGCACCGCGCTGGCGGCCGGGCGCACCGGCTTTTGTTTTTCGAGCAGGGCAAGGGTCGCGGCGGGCACGTTCTCGAACTCGCAGCTGATGGCATCGCAGCGGCTGGCCAGCTCGACCAGTGCCCCAGTGTCGTCATAGGGGGCGACAATATGGTGATCGGCGGCGGCACCGGCGATGCTGGCCGGGTCGGGATCCAGCACCACCACCTTGTAGCCGAGGCGGTGGGCGGCCATCACGAAGTAGCGGCCGAGTTGGCCGCCCCCCAGCATGCCGAGGGTGGCGGGTGGCAGGATCATGTCGGCTCCTCCAGTTGCAGTGCCAGCACCCGATCTCGCTCGTGGGTGCGGAAGTCGTCGAGCTGCTGCCGGTAGCGGGGGGCGTCGCAGTCTTGTGCAACGGAGAGCAGAGAGACCGCAAACAGGGCGGCGTTGGCGGCCCCCGCCTCGCCGATGGCGAAGGTGGCGACCGGTACCCCTTTGGGCATCTGCACGATGGAGAGCAGGGAGTCCATCCCCTTGAGATGGCGGGAGGGGATGGGCACCCCCAGCACCGGAAGAGTGGTCTTGGCGGCGACCATGCCCGGCAGGTGGGCGGCGCCACCGGCTCCGGCGATGATGGCGCGCAGGCCGCGCTCGCGGGCAGTGGCGGCATACTCGAACAGCAGATCCGGGGTGCGATGGGCCGAGACCACCTGCGCCTCGTAGGGCACGCCGTGCTCCTTGAGGATGCGGGCGGCAGCCTGCAGCACGGGCCAGTCGGAGTCGGAGCCCATTACCAGGCCGATCAGGGGAGGGGTGTTCATTTTCTCTGAATCCTTGATGTTAAACGTTTGCTTTTGGTAAACAAAAAGAGCCGACAAGCCGGCTCAGAATTTCTCGGGTCGCACGATTTCGACCGGTTGCAGAAAGGCGATCATGGCGTAGTCGGGGTAGTAGCGACTCTGCAGGTGGGCCAGCAGCCGCTCCGCCTGCTCCCGGCTGCAGATCGCCTCCAGCCTGATGTTGCCGCTCTCGCTCCAGCTGGCGTTGCGCTCGCCATGATCCCCCCTGCCGCGAGCATCCGTAATGGTGTAGCCGCGCAGTCCCTCGCGGGTGAGGGTGCGCAGCAGGGTCGGCTCCAGATTGGCTTCCGTGATGACGGTCAGCAGGGTGCGGGTCTCGGTCTGCATGTGGCTACTCCGTGAAGTGGCGGGCCCAGCTGTGGTAGAGCGGGATCCCCAGCATGATGTTGAACGGGAAGGTGACCCCCAGCACGGCGCTGAGGGAGAGCCCCGGGTTGGCCTGGGGCAGGGCGATGCGCAGGGTGGCCGGCACGGCAATATAGGAGGCGCTGGCCGCCAGGGTGGCCAGCAGGGTCAGGCCGCCGAGAGAGAGCCCCATCAGCTGGCCAGCTGCCAATCCCAGTCCCGCCGAGGCGAGCGGCATCAACAGGGCGAAGCCGAGCAGGAACAGACCGTGACGGCGCAGATCCTGACACTGGCGGGCGACGATGAGGCCCATCTCCAGCAGGAACAGCGCCAGCGCCCCCTTGAACAGGTCGACAAACAGCGGTTTGAGCGGGGCAATCCCGTCCGGCCCGGCCAGATAGCCGATGGCCATGCCGCCCAGCAGCAGGGTCACCCCTTTGCCGAGGAAGGTCTCGTGGGCCAGCATGCGCCAGCGGGTCTCGCGACCGATGCCGCGGGCGAGCACTATGCCCACCAGAATGGCCGGGATCTCCATCACCGCCAGGAAGATGGAGAGCTGGGATTCAAAGCTGATGCCCCGTTCGGTGAGCCAGTTCACCCCGACCGCAAAGGTGGCAACGCTGACCGAGCCGTAGTGGGCGGCGGTGGCGGCGGCATCGACCCGGTTCATCTTGAGGCGCAGCACGGCAAAGCCGAGCAGGGTCTGCACCACGCCCAGCAGGATCACCAGCGCCAGTTGCGGCAGCAGGGGCAGCAAGGATTGCTGGGCCAGACCGACGCCGCCCTTGAGGCCGATGGCCAGCAGCAAAAAGAGGGAGAGGGTGTCGTAGAGGGCGGGCGGCAGCTTGAGCTCGGAGCGCACCAGACCGGCCAGCAGACCAAACAGAAAGAAGAGAACAACGACGTCCAGCATGATGGCTCGCAGGGCAGTTCAGATAATGGTTGCATGCTAGAGCCCGCAATGTTTCGATAAAATCAGATTCTTGCTGATGGTTGTTCGGTAAAAACTGATAGGGAACGGCATGCTCAACTACAAACAGCTCTACTACTTCTGGCATGTGGCGCGCTGCGGCAGCGTGACGCAGGCCGCCGAACAGCTGCATCTCACGCCGCAGACCATCAGCGGTCAGGTGGCTGAGCTGGAGCAGTCCCTCGGGGTGGCGCTGTTCAACCGTGTAGGACGGCGTCTGGTGCTGACCGCCGCCGGACGGCAGGCGCAGGAGCAGGCGGGGGCGATTTTTTCGCTCGGCGCCGAGCTGGAGCACACCCTGCGCCACGCCAGTCAGGAGCTGACCATGCAGGTGGGGATCGCCGATTCGGTACCCCGTACTCTGGCGTTCGAGCTGCTGGCTCCCGCCATGGGGCTCGCAACTCCGCTGCGGCTGGTGTGTCACGAGGAGCGGGCCGAGTTGCTGTTCAGCGAGCTGGCCCGTCACAAGCTCGACATGGTGTTGATCGATCGCCCGCTCCCTCCCGACAGTGGCGTGCGCGGCTATAACCACGAGCTGGGGCGCACTCCGCTGGCGCTGTTTGCCAGCCCGGAGCTGGCGGCGCGGGCGCGGGACGGCTTTCCCGCCTCGCTGGAGGGGTTGCCGTTGCTTATTCCCGGAGAGAAATCGGCGACCCATGATCGGTTGCTGGAGTGGTATCGCCAGCAGGGCATTCATCCCCATCTGGTGGGGCAGTTTGATGACTCCACCCTGATGAAGTCGTTCGGCAAGGCGGGGATGGGGATCTTCCCGGCGCCGCTGGCAATGGCCGATGAGATTGGACGCCTCTACGGAGTAGAATGGATTGCCACTCTCACCGACATCACCCTCTCTTATTATCTGGTCTCTGCAGGGCGCCATCTCTCCCATCCGGGTGTTCGGTCGGTGATGGAAGGGGCTCACCAGAAGCTTGCTGCGCTGACGGGTAAAAAATAGAAATCTGGATGGCTATACATCCAGTTTTGCTCTGCCTATAATTCTCCCGCTTTGGCGCATCATGCTTAATAGGGAATCCGGTGAGAATCCGGAGCTGGCGCGCAGCGGTAAGGGGGAACGAAGCGACATCAGGGCACTGCCGTCAGGCGGGAAGCCGTCGCCGTAGGCTATCAGCTCCCGAGCCCGAAGACCTGCCAAAGTTCATATTTCGGGCCGAGAGAAACCGGCCACGAAGTAGATACTTACGCGAACTTAAGGATCTCTCATGTCGAAGAAATTTCTGGCGGCTGCCCTGTTGCCGACGGCGGCGTTTGCCCAGCAGCTGACTATTCCTGTCAATCCCACCATGGTGGTGACCGCCACCCGCGTCGCTCAACCTGCCTCCAGCGTGCTTGCCCCGGTCAATGTGGTGACCCGAGACGAGATTGATCGTCTGCAAGCCCAGACCGTGACCGATGTGGTCAAGACCCTGCCTGGAGTGGAGGTCTCATCCTATGGTGGTCGAGGCCAGGTCACGACAGCAAAGGTCCGTGGTGGCACGGCATCGCAAACACTGGTGCTGGTGGATGGGGTGCGTAGCGCATCCCCGACCGTGGGCTCAACAGACCTCAACAGCGTGCCGCTGAACCAGGTTGAGCGGATCGAGTATATCCGTGGCTCCCGCGCCACCATCTACGGCTCCGATGCTATCGGCGGGGTGATCAACATCATTACCCGCCCCGATCAGGGGACCAATCAGCACAAGTTCAATATCGGTGCTGGTTCCAATCAGCAGCGACAAGCAGCTTTCAGCAGCGCCAGCCAGGTGGGTGAGGCCGGTCAATTCAAGATTGCCGGTGGTTTCGATGATGAATCGGGTTACAACGTGCACCCCTTGTCCGGCATCAACGATGGTGACCGTCACGGGCATCAGGGCTACAACGCCATGTTGGACTACCAGCAGGGGCTGGGCAATAACTGGGATCTGTTCGGCACGACTCGCTGGTTCCGTAATGTCGGCCAGTATGACAACTCTTCTGCAGCTTCCTCTTGGGGGCCTGCTAACCATCAGCGTAACGAGACCTGGATTGAAAATCAGAGCTATCAGCTGGGTTCCCGCTATCACAACGAGCGCTACCTGAGCGAACTGCGCGGAGCCTTCTCCAGACAGGATGTCTATGACTATCAGGACACCAGTGGTCGCGATCAGGCCAAGAACCGCACTTATACCCGCCAATACAGCCTGAACTGGGTCAACAACCTCAAACTGAACGAGTTTTGGACGCTTGGCGGCGGCGCCGATTGGCTGCGTGACATGCTGGATGACCGTTCCCGCTCCTCTGGCTCAGTGTATCCTGCCGATGCCAAAGAGCGTGACAATAACGGTCTCTATGCCTTGGCCCAGTTTGATAACCAGACCTGGCAGGCTGAGTTGAGCGGGCGTAGTGATGACAACGAACAGTATGGCCGCCACAACACCTGGCAGACCGGGGCGGGCTGGCGCTTTGTCGAGGATTACCGCCTGAGTGCCCGTTACGGCACCGGTTTCCGCGCCCCCTCCTTTAATGATCTCTACTATCCGGGGTTAGGCAATCCCAACTTGAAGCCGGAAGAGTCGAAGAGCAGCGAGCTGATGCTGGATGGTCAAACTGCTGGTGTGGAGTGGCGAGCCACCGGTTATCGCAACGACTTCGAGCAGATGATCCAGTGGGCCCCCAACAGTCAGGGGATGTGGACACCACAAAACGTTGGCAAGGTGCGCATTGAAGGGATCGAGCTGGAAGGGGCGTTTGACACCGGCTGGTTGAGTCATCGGGTCTCTGCCGAATACAAGGATCCCAAAAACCAGGTGACAGACAAGCAACAGCCGTTGATTGCTCGTAAAGGAGCCAAGTGGGTTACTCAGGCGCAGTGGCAACAGTTTGATGGTTCATTGAGCTGGATCTATCAGGGCGAGCGTTATAGCAATGCAGCCAACACCGCCAAGCTGGGTGGTTACAGCGTGTGGGATCTGGCTGTTGGTTACAAGGTCACCCCGGCGCTCAAGGTATCTGGCAAGATCAACAATCTGCTGGATAAGAAGTATCAGACTTCAGTGGGTTATCCGGCTGATGAGCGCGCTTACTACGTGACGATGGATTACGCCCTGTAAATAGTCTTCTCTTGATGGGAAAAACCCAGGCCCTGCCATTGGCAGGGCCTTTTCTATTGGCGGCAGGCGGGAGTATGATCGCCGCCTTGCACCAAAGGGGAGCTCAAGTGGCCAATATTCTCGTGTTTGATTCCGGTATGGGTGGCCTGACCATCTACCGCGAGATCCGCCGCGTTCTGCCGGCACACAACTATTTCTACTGCTTCGACAACGCCAACTTCCCCTATGGTGAATTGAGCGAGCCCGCCCTGATTGCTGCCTGCACCCGCTTGGTGACCACCATGGTGGCCCGTCAGCATATCGATCTGGTGGTGATTGCCTGCAACACGGCCAGCACCATAGCACTGCCTGCCCTGCGTGAGGCTCTCGACATTCCGGTGGTGGGCGTCGTGCCAGCCATCAAGCCCGCCGCTGCACAGACTCGCAACGGTTGTATCGGTCTGCTTGCTACGCCGGGCACCGTCAGCCGCCACTATACCCATGAACTGATCGCCCAGTTTGCTCCCGGCAAGCAGGTGCTGCTCAAAGGCACCACCGAGCTGGTCATAGAAGCCGAACAAAAGCTGGCGGGCCTACCGGTCAATATGGCGCTACTGCGCGAGGTATTGGCCGATTGGCTGGAGGGGGAAGAGAAGCCGGATACGCTGGTGCTCGGTTGTACTCACTTCCCGCTACTTAATGAAGAGATTGGGCAACTGATGCCGCAATGCCAGCTTATTGACTCGGGCAGTGCTGTTGCCAAACGGGTGGCCTGGTTGCTGAACAATGGCGGGCATGCCACCGTGCAGCCTGTACATGTAGAAGAGGTAATTGCCAGGGCTTACTGTACCCGGCTGGATGGGGAGGCTCAAAAACTGACAGCCCCTTTGCAAGCATGGGGGCTGTCATCACTAGAAGAGGTGAAGTATTGACGAGCGGTTAGGCGTCAGTTTCGCTACCTTCTCTTTCCTCTTTATCACGTTTGTCATTTGCTTCACGCACCTTTAGGGTGCGCTGCTGATACTCTTTGTCATTCAAAGCGGCAATCGCTTTGGCAGCATCGGCGGCGGGCATCTCCACGAAACCGAAACCTCTGCGCTTGCCGGTTGCCTTGTCCTTCATCAACCGCACGGAAATGACCTGGCCCTGTTCGGCAAACAATTCGCGCACTGCAATCTCGTTGGCGCGATAGGGCAGGTTGCCTACATATAAGGTGCAAGTCTCCTGATTGGCGATCGACTCGGCGACATTAGCCGGGGTTCGCTTCAGGAACAGCGGTACCACGAAACCGCCGATGGCCAGACCTGCTGCAAAAATCACTTCCGCTTTCAAAGAGAACTGCAGGGCCTGGGCAACCAGGTAGCCAACCACTGCCAATACCAGAGCAAGGATTGCGGCCTGCATATAGACGGGAAACTTGGATAAATTCATCTTAAAAGACCTTTTGTAAATGAAAGCAAAAAAGGTGCAACACTATATTCACCTCCATGGTAACCAGCTTTCCTGATTGGCGCTACCATGGACCACTCGGGAGAGGTTATCGGCTCCAGTATGGCACTCCCAAAGGCTCTGGCGGCGATATAAATGACGCAAAAAGGGGAGTGAAATAGTTGGATTGTGGATAACCCTGTATATATACACTGAATAAATTGTTTCTAATTGAATAATTTGAGATTTTCGTGATTTTCTTCAAAAAAAGTCTTGTCATCGTAGCGCGGCTCCCTATAATGCGCCCCTACCAGCACGGCGGAACACGCCGAACTGATG
>NZ_JBODRQ010000095.1:0-13418 GCF_050633025.1 Aeromonas sp. | reverse complement strand
TCGATGTCGAGCGGCCGGTCGTGTACCTTGCAGAGCGGATCGTTGCGATCCCGGCCGTGATCTACCTCGAGGGCGACAAAGTGCTGCTTGAGGCTGGCGGCATCGAGCGAGCTCTCCACCACCAACAGACAGTTGAGAAAGTCGTGGTTAGAGTGCATTCCCACCGGCTTGGTGCGGATCACCGAACTCAGCCGCAGGGGGCCGACGTTCGCAAGCAGCTCGGCCAGCGCGCGGCTGACATGGATATGCGGGTCAATATTGGAACCAATGCTACACAGATAGAACATGTTCACCTTCCAGGGGTTGGCTTCATCTGAAATGTATACGCAGCTCACGGTTATCGGATTAACTATGACTTAACATTCTATTATCTATTGTGATCCGGCACTGATTGGCAGAAAGGAGGTTTGCATGAGTGTGGAGCTGAAATGGGCGCTGTTGACCGCCTCTGGGGCGCTGGCGATGATCCTGACTATCTGTCTGGCCTCTGTCGCGTTGGCCTGATCCCCCCAATCCAGATAGCCCAAGCCGGTTTGTGGGCCTGTCTCTTGATCACACTTTTGGATGCGCAAGAGACAGTGCCAGTTTATAGCCCTCAAGGGGGTTGTAACCGAAACCAGCTCTTCCTTGATTTCGCCAATGGGGCTTCCCGTTCGCTTGGTATCCTTCCTGCTCCCATGATGGCTGGTTCTCACTGCTCGGTATCCTCAACGCCCCGGTGTCCGTAGATCTTCCAGATGTTGTGATCACCCGCGATGATTTGGCGCTGCGCCTGTGCTGCATGTATCAGACCCGACAGCGATCTTTGTTCTGAAAACAACTTTTTTAACGGTTTGTTTACTTTCTTCTACCGCTGTTAGTCCCCTCGCAAAATAGTGACAGATTCATTGATATAGTCGGGATTGAGCCTCAACGGAGTGTCGCTGATGAGCCCTTTTTCACTGCTGTGTGTCGCCGCCAATGTGCAACTGCTGGCCGAATTCGAACAGGAGTTGGCCCCACTGCTCGGCCATTTTGCGCTGGTGGTGGTGGTCGGGCAGGAGTCGGCGGAGCTGGCCTTGGACGAGCTGGATCGCAAGGGGCAGCCACCCGCCGTGGTGGTGTGTGACAGCGAGCTTGGGGATGGGCGAGGGGCCGATTTTCTGATCCGCCTCGGCAGCCGTCACGAGGCGTGCCGCAAGATCCTGCTGGGCAGCCAGCCAGAGATGAAATCGATCATCGAGGCGGTCAACCTAGGCCGTCTCGACTACTACCTGCAACGTCCCTGGCGCGATGGCAGCCTGCGCCGGGCGGTGATCGAGCAGGCGAGCCACTTTGTATTGCAGCGTCCCGAGGCGGATCTGCTGAGCTATGCCGCTGTGCTCGACAATCAGAAGTTGCTGCGGGTCCACGTCGATCGCCAGTTGGCCGCCTATCGGCAGGGCTTTATGGATTACACCCGCTGCAGCGATGAAGAGTTGTCACGGGTGGTGATCGACGGCCTCTACCAGTTTTTCGATGACAACGACGAGGCGCGGGTCTGCCGCCACTACAGTCCGGGCCATGTGCTGACCCGCGAGGGGGAGCCCAACAGCTTCCTCTGGTTTATCGCCAAGGGGGAGGTGGTGCTGCGCAAGCGGGACGAGCAGGGGATCGATCAGGAGGTGGTGCACTACCGTACCGGTTCGCTGGTGGGGGGCATGTCCTTCGTGACCGGCGAACCCGCCTTCACCACCGGGGTGACCCTGACCGGTGCCGAGGTGATCAAGCTCGACAAGCTGCAGTTCTCCCGAGTGATGCAGGCGCGCAGCGAACTGCTCCCCTCCTTTACCAACCTGCTGCTGCGCCACTTCAACCGTCGCCTGCAAAACAGCATCCGCACCGAGATGCGGCTGCAACAGACCCTCAACTCCCTCGATGCCGCTCACGCCCAGCTGGTGGAGAACGAAAAGATGGCGATGCTGGGTCAGCTGGTGGCAGGGGTTGCCCACGAGCTGAACAACCCGGTGGCGGCCATCATCCGTGGCAGCGAGACCCTGCGGGCCGCCATCCCCGATCTGGTCAATCTCGAGCTGCCAGCCCCCATCAAGGGGCTGGGCAACCAGACCCTCTGTCAGGCACTCTCCTCCCAGCCGGTCTCGACCAGCGAGATCCGTGACAAGACCCGGCAGGCTGAGGGGCGCTTTGGTGATCGCCAGCAGGCGCGGCTGGCGGTGCAGATGAATCTGGATGACGAGCTGAACTGGCAGCGCTGGTTTGCCAGCCGCACTGCCGACGAGCGGGAGGCGCTGCTCTCCCGGCTGGAGCTGTTCCAGCAGACCGGCAGCTTCCTGCGCAATATCGAGGTGTGCGCCCGTCGCATCGGCGATCTGGTCAAGAGCCTCAAGCAGTATGCCCGGCAGGACAGGGACGAGCCCTCGCTGGTAGACTTGCACGAGGGGCTGGAAGATACCTTGATGATTTTCGAAAACCGCCTCAAGCATCATGAGCTCTGCAAGGAGTACCAGCCGCTGCCGCTGGTACGCTGTCACCCCATCGCCCTGCAACAGGTGTGGACCAACCTCATCGCCAACAGTCTGGATGCCATGAGCGGTCCGGGGCGACTCACCATCCGCACCGGGTTGCTGGATCCTGAGTGGGTCATGGTAGAGATCGAGGATAGCGGTTGCGGCATCGAGCCCGAGCTGTGGCAGCGGATCTTCGATCTCAACTTCACTACCAAGCGGGAGGGCCATTTCGGCCTCGGGATTGGTATGAGCGTTTCGCTGCAGATAGTGCAGCAACACCACGGCCGGATCGAGGTGACCTCCGAGCCGGGCCGCTATACCCGGATGCGGGTCTGTCTGCCGCTGGACGGCATGGGGCAGGCTGGTTACGGGGGCGAGCCTCACCACAACAAGGAGCATGCGGCCTGAGCCGTCGCCAGCATCAATCGCGCGGCGTGCCAAACCATGTCGCCAAGGAGGAGCAATGAACAAACACTATCTGATCCTGTGTGTGGATGATGAGCGGGAGGTGCTGGATGCGGTGATCCACGATCTCGCCCCGTTCCGTTCCCACTTCGAGCTGGAAGCGGCCGAGAGCGTCGATGAGGCGCGAGCGGTGGTGGAGGAGTGGGAGCGCGACGGCAACAAGCTGGCGCTGATCCTCTGTGACCACATCATGCCGGGAACCCTGGGGGTCGACTTTCTGGTGGAGCTGAACCGGCGTGCCACCACCCGCGCCAGCCGCAAATTGCTGCTGACCGGGCAAGCGGGGCTGGAGGCCACCGTCGAAGCGGTCAATCGCGGCGGGCTGCACTACTACCTGGCCAAACCGTGGCAGCTGGAGACCCTGCAAGAGGCGGTGCGCGAACAACTGACCGACTACCTGCTGGCGGAAGATGGCGAAAATGCCTTCCACTATGCGCCGCTGCTCAATCAGGCGCGGCTGTTTGCCGCCATCCACGATCACCCGTTCGACGAATAGGGGTAGTTGGGCTTTCGCGGTGGCAGTTGTATACTGTCTGCATATACAGTATTGCAGGTAGCCACCGATGCGACTCTTTATTGCCGAGAAGCCCACGCTGGGCCGCGCCATTGCCGATGCCCTGCCCAAGCCCCACAAGAAGGGCGACGGTTTTATCGAAACAGCCCAGGGGGATGTGGTCACCTGGTGCATCGGCCATCTGCTGGAGCAGGCCGAGCCCGATGCCTATGACGCCGCCTTCAAGCAGTGGCGGATGGAGCATCTCCCCATTATCCCCGCCCAGTGGCAGCTGGTGGCCAAACCCAAGACCAAAACCCAGCTCACCGTTATCAAGCGACTGATCAAACAGGCCGACTGCGTGGTCAACGCCGGTGACCCGGACCGGGAAGGGCAACTGCTGGTGGACGAGGTGATCGACTTTCTCGGCTACCCGAAAACCAAGCCGGTGCAGCGTTGTCTCATCAGCGATCTCAACCCGCCTGCAGTGCGCCGCGCTCTCGAGAAGCTGCGGGACAACAAGGAGTTTGTGCCGCTGGCAGTCTCCGCACTGGCCCGCAGTCGGGCCGACTGGCTCTACGGCATCAACATGACCCGCGCCTACACCCTGCTCGGGCGCAAGGCCGGTTGCAGCGAGCTGCTCTCGGTCGGTCGGGTGCAGACCCCGCTGCTGGGGCTGGTGGTGCGGCGGGATCTCGAGATCGAGGCCTTCGTGCCCAAACCCTTCTACGAGGTGCTGGCCCATCTGCTGACCGACGGCAACGAGCGCTTCACCGCCAAGTGGCTGCCGTCTGAAGCCTGCCTGCCGTGGCAGGACGAGGAGGGGCGGGTGCTCAACCGGGCGCTGGCCGACAAGGTGGTGAGTCGGATCAACGGCCAACCGGCACAGGTCGAATCGGTGGAGGAGCAGGCCCGCAAGCAGGCGGCGCCGCTGCCCTACAACCTCTCCAGCCTGCAGATCGATGCCGCCAAACGGTTCGGCATGGATGCCAAGCGGGTGCTCGATATCTGCCAGAGCCTCTACGAGCGCCACAAGCTCATCACCTATCCGCGCTCCGACAGCCGCTATCTGCCGACCGACCACTTCAAGCGGGCCGAACAGGTGCGCGGTGCCATCGCCGCCACAGCGCCTGCGCTGGCCAAGGCGGTGAGCGAGGCAGACGGCAAGATCCGCAGCAAGGCGTGGAACGACAGCAAGGTGGATGCCCACCACGCCATCATCCCCACCGAGAAGCAGGGCAACCCCGCCACGCTGGGGGCCGACGAAGCTAAGCTCTATGGCCTGATTGCCCGACAGTATCTGCTGCAGTTCTATCCCCCGTTCGAATACAACGACAGCAAGGTGCTGCTGCGCATCGCCGGTGGCCTGTTTCAGGCCAAGGCGCGGCGCATTCTCAAGGCGGGCTGGAAGGCGCTGCTCGGGGTGGAGGAGGATGACGACGAAGAGAAGGCGGGCACGCTGCCTGCCCTGAAAGAGGGAGAGCAACTGCTGTGCGAGCGGGGCGAACTGCAGGAGAAAATGACCCAGCCGCCCAAGTCGTTCACCGATGCCACCCTGCTGGCGGCCATGACCGGCATCGCCCGCTATGTGCAGGATCCCGAGATCCGCAAGACCCTGCGCGACACCGATGGCCTCGGCACAGAAGCGACCCGGGCCGGCATTATCGACCTGTTGTTCAAGCGCCGCTTTCTGGTGCGTCAGGGCAAGAGCATCAAGGCGACCCCGACCGGGCGGGCGCTGGTTCAGGCGTTGCCTGCGACAGCTACCACGCCTGATATGACGGCGCTGTGGGAGCAGAGCCTAGGCCAAATCGCCGAGCGCCACGGCAGCTATCAGCAGTTTATGGGGCCGCTCACCGAGCAGCTCAACGGCCTGATCGAGGGGGCGCGGCAGGACTCCGGCGCCAGCTTCAGCGCCCTGCCCAAGGAGGCGCCGGGTGCCAGCAAGCGGCGTTTTACCAGGCGCAAGAGTCCGGCGGCCAGCACGACGGGCGGGCCCCGACCACGCAAGACGGCCAGCAAGCGCCAGACCAGGGCGGCATAACGAAAAAAGGCGCCCATCCCGGGCGCCAAAGGCATTGTTGTCAGGCTGCCTGAGTGGACAAGCTGGCACGGATCCGGTGCTGGTAGTGCAGAACCACACCGAGAAACACCAGATCCTTGAACAGGAAGAACTCGGTGACTGGCACGCCATCAACCACTTTCCAGACACCTGTCAGAGTCAGCAGGAAGCTCAGCGTTGCCAGGAAGGTGATGATAGCCCCCATGCTGCACCAGTAACCGATGCGAGGTTGCCACAGACCCACGACCAACCCGATGGCGATCACTATCTCGACCACCCCGATCAGGTTCGATACGCTCTGTTCCGACAGGGGGCCATAGAGCCAGCTCATCAAGGGGTGGCTGGCTACCAGTGGTTTGATGGCGGCTGCCTCTGTCGGGGTAAACTTGAAGACGCCGATCCAGAGCAGGGTCAATACCACGCCCGCCAGGGCGACCAGAAAGCCTTTGTCATGTTGCTGCATGGGGGCTCCTTGTTTAAGGGGTCAGCGTGACCGGCGGGAAGTCGATCTCGGTCGCCGCAAGGTGGTTGCCATAGTTGGTCAGGGTATTGACCACCACCTGGCCGAGCACCTCCAGCAGCAGCTCGTCATCCACGCCTGCGGCACGAGCGCTAGCAAGCTGCTCGTCACTGATCACCCCGCGCTGATTGACCAGCGCCGTTGCCAGTTGCAGCAGGGCGTGATCAAGAGGTGCCGAGGCTTGGCCGAGTCGGGCTGCCCGGATCTCCTGAGCCGAGAATCCGGTCTTGCCCGCGAGCAGTGTGTGGGCAGAGAGGCAGTATTGGCAGGCGTTGGCTTGACCTATGGCCAGTGCCAGCAACTCCCGTTGTGGGGCAGTGAGGCGCCCCTTGCCAAGTGCCTCGGCAAAGCCCAGGAAGCCATTGAGCAGGGCTGGCGAGTGGGCCAGGGTAGCGTAGAGGTTGGGCACCATGCCCAGATTGCGTTGCAGGGTGGCCAGGGTCTGGGCGGCTGCGGGTTGCGGTTGGGATACGGGTTGGATACGGCTCATGATGTACTCCTGTGTGTTTGTGACGGTACGGGAGACAGTGTGTCGTCATTCGTGATACGATTTATCACCAATCGTCTTTAAATCGATATCATTCGTCTCAAATATGGATCCGCTCTCTGCCCTGTTGGTTCATGCCACCCCCGAGGCGAAGATCTTCTTCGCTGGCAACCTGTGTCAGAACTCCACCAGTGATGATTATCAGGGCGGCGGACATCTTCATCTGCTGCGTAGTGGAGCCGTGATGCTGCGTGAAGAGGGGGGGGCCAGCTTGTTGCTCGAGGAGCCGACCCTGATCCTGTTTCCACGGGGGCATCGTCACAGGCTTGAGCCCAGAAAGCTGGGGGGTTGCGATCTGGTGTGTGCCAATGTCGCATTCGGCAAGGGGGGAGCATCGCCGTTGCAACTGGCATTACCGGGCTCGCTGGTGCTGCCGTTACGGGAGTTGCCTGCCCTGACGCCAGTGTTGAACCAGTTGTTTGACGAGGCATTTCACCCCCGCTACGGGCAGGACCCGCTGATATCTCGCTTGCTTGAGGTGCTGTTGATCCTGTTGTTGCGTCATCTGGTTGAACAGGGGATGTGCCAGCAGGGGATGCTGGCGGGCATTTCCGATCCCCAGTTGGCCAAGGCGATCTCGGTGATGCATCAGCGTGGGGATGAACCCTGGACGGTGGCCACGCTGGCGCGGGAGGTTGGCATGTCGCGGGCCCGCTTTGCCGCGAGATTTCAGGAGCGGGTCGGTCAAGCGCCGCTTGGTTATCTGACCCGCTGGCGCATGGCGCGCGCCTGCCAACAACTGCTGGCGGGGGAGCCCATGGTGCAGGTGGCGCTGGGGGCGGGGTATAGCAGCAGTGTTGCCTTTGGTCGGGCATTCGAGCGGGAGCTGGGGGTGAGCCCGGGGCGCTGGCTCAAGACGCAGCAACAAGCCGAATAAAAAAAAACGGGGCAGCCAGTGGCTGCCCCGTGTTCATGGCTGGTCAGCCGGTATAGACGTTCTCTTCCGGATAACGGATGCGGGTCTCGACCGGGCGGGCCAGCATAAAGGCCAGGGTCAGGGGGCCGAGACGGCCGCAGATCATCACCAGCACCAGGATCAGCTTGCCCGGCTCGCTGAGGGAGGCGGTGATGCCGGTGGAGAGGCCGACGGTGGCAAATGCCGAGATGGTCTCGAACATGATTTTGTCGAACGGCAGATCCTCGGTCACCATCAGTAGGAACATCGCCAGCATTAGCACCATGGTGCTGACGATGATGATGGCCAGCGAACGGGTCACGATCTGGGGTGACAGGGTGCGACCAAAGGCGGTGACATGGGGTCGTTTGGTCAGAAACGCCTTGGTCGCCAGCAGCACGACTGCGAAGGTGGTCACCTTGATACCGCCACCGGTCGAGGTGGCACCGGCACCGATAAACATCAGCATCATCAGAAACAGCAGCGCCGCCGGGGTCATCAGCCCGATATCGATGGTATTGAAACCGGCGGTACGGGCACTGGCAGACTGGAAGAAGGCTGCCAGCAGCTGGCCACCGATCCCGGCGTTGCCGAGGGTGCCCGGGTTGTTGTGTTCCAGCAGCCAGAACATCAGGGTACCGGCCAGCAGCAGTGCTGGGGTCATCAGCAGCATAAGCTTGCTGTGCAGCTTGAGCTTGCGCCAACGGCGGTTGCGCACCAGGTCGACGATGACGGTAAAGCCGATCCCCCCCAGGATCAGCAGACCGGCGATGGTCAGGCTGATGATGGGGTCGTCCCTATAGCCGATGAGATTGTTGGCAAACAGCGAAAAACCGGCGTTGTTGAAGGCCGATACCGCGTGGAAGAAGCTGACATAGAGGCCGTGCACCCAACCCATCTCGGGCACCCAGCGGATCGCCATGATGCCGGTACCGATCAGCTGGGCAATAAAGGCGAACAGCACGATGCGTTTGACCAGCTGGATGATGTTGACCGACCCCTCCTGTCCCAGCGCCTCCTTGGCCAATACCTGCTGGCGCAAACCGACCCGCTTGCTGAAGATGGCGATCAGCAGCAGGGTCATGGTCATCTGGCCCAGACCGCCGATCTCCATCAGTATCAACAGGAAAATCTGCCCCTGCAGGGTGAAGGCGGTGCCGGTATCCACCACGCCAAGACCTGTCACGCTGATGGCCGAGGTGGCGGTAAACAGGGCGTTGACGAAGGTAACCTCGCCATTGTGGCTGGAGGGTTGCACCAGAAAGAGGGTGCCAATCAGCAGAATGATCAGAAAGCTGCCGAGGATCAGCCGGGCTTCGCTCCAGCGGGAGTCCTGCTGCCGATGGAGGGCGAAGGCGTAGCTGCTGCGCCAGTTGATCATAGGGTTTCGAGCCAGTGGTCGATGGCGTGCTTGTTGCCCGCCAGGATCAGGATGTCGCCCAGTTGCAGCTCCATCTTGCCGGTCAGTACGTTGTGCAGCACATCACCACGCTTGATGGCGAGCAGCTGGAAATCGCTCTGTTGCAGCAGGTGGAAGTCGCCCAGTTCCCGGCCGTTCTGTTGCAGGCCGATCACGAACTCGGTCAGCACCATGTCGTGGCCCAGCTCCAGATAGTCGAACAGCCGGTTGTCCAGCATGCTCTGGGCGACCCGGCGGCCCATGTCCCACTCCGGGTTGATCACCTTGTCGGCGCCCACTTTCTGCAGGATCTTGGCGTGGAACTTATCGCGCGCTTTGACCCACACCTTCTTCACGCCCGCCTCTTTCAAGACGAGGGTGGTGAGGATGCTGGTCTCCAGGTTGTCACCGATGGCAACGAAGACGATATCGAAATTGGCCAGTCCCAGCTCGGCTACGGTGGCCTCATCGGTGGCATCCGCCACGATAACGTGATTGCAGAGGGCGGCGATTTGCCGGGTCTTGCTCTCGTCGATATCGATGGCCAGTACTTCGGCATCTTGCCGTTGCAGCTCTTCGCACAGCGCGCTGCCAAACAGGCCCAGGCCGATGACGGCAAACTGGTTGTTCATGAGTTGTTCCTCAGCAGTTGAAGTCGCCTACTCTAAACCACTGCTATTCCTCCGAAAAGGGCTCGGGTTTTTCGTCATGGGGTAACTTGAGGTAGACTGCGCCCTTGCACCAAGCCGGGATAGACCGATGAAACTGAATGCCAACGCCTCCTTGTTGAAGCTCAACACCCTTGCCCTCGATGCGTACTGCCTCTGGCTGGCCGAGGTGGAGCAGGTTGCCGATCTGGCGACCCTGCGTGCCGATCCACAGCTCAACCAGTTGCCTCGCCTCAATCTGGGCGGCGGCAGCAACATGCTCTTCACCACCGATTTTCTCGGTCTGGTGGTGCTCAACCGGCTCAAGGGGATTACCGCTGAAGATGGCGGCGATCACTGGCTGCTCCATGTCGCAGCGGGTGAGGATTGGCATCAACTGGTCTGCCATACCCTGCAACAGGGTTGGTTCGGACTGGAGAATCTGGCGCTCATCCCCGGCACGGTCGGTGCTGCGCCAGTGCAGAACATCGGTGCCTACGGGGTCGAGCTGGCGAACTTCTGCGCCTATGTCGAGGCGTTCAACTGGCAGAGTGGCGAGATCGAGCGGATCGCGGCGGCAGAGTGCCGCTTCGGTTATCGCGACAGCATCTTCAAACACGAGTATCAGGATTCCCACCTGATCACCGCCGTCGGGCTCAAACTGCCCAAGGCGTGGCAGCCGGTGCTGGGCTATGGCCCGCTGGCGGCGCTCGGTGACGCGCCTTCGGCGCAGGCCATCTTCGACACCGTCTGCGCCACCCGAATGGCCAAGCTGCCGGATCCCGCCGTGCTCGGCAATGCGGGCAGCTTCTTCAAAAATCCGGTGGTGCCTGCCGCGCTGGCGGAGAATCTCAAGGCGCGCTACCCGCAGATGCCCTGCTATCCGGCCGGAGAAGGGCAGGCCAAGCTGGCGGCAGGCTGGCTCATCGAGCAGTGCGGTTTGAAAGGTTTCGCCATCGGCCGCGCCGCTGTTCATCAGGAGCAGGCGCTGGTGCTGGTCAATCTGGGGGGCGCCAGTGCCATGGAGCTGATCGCGCTGGCGGCTCATGTCCGCGACAGCGTGGAGCAGACGTTTGGCGTGGTGCTGGAGCATGAGGTGCGCTTTATGGGCGCGCACGGTGAAACCTGGCTCGACGAGGTGCTCTCATGACGTTGACTCCCATCAGACAGACCCTGATCACCCTGCTTAGCGACGGCCAGTTTCACTCCGGCGAACAGCTGGGCGAGCAGCTCGGCATCAGCCGGGCTGCGGTGAGCAAACACATGGCGGCGCTCAAGGAGCTGGGGCTGGATCTCTTTAGCCTGACCGGCAAGGGCTACCGGCTGGCGGTGCCGATGGCGCTCTATGATCAGGCCACCTTGCTGGCACTGGCCCCGATGGCGCCGGTGCACTGTTTTCCGGTCATCGGCTCGACCAACCAACACTTGCTGGATCGGGTCAATGAGCTGAGCTCCGGCGAGAGCTGTCTGGCCGAGTGTCAGACAGCCGGGCGCGGGCGTCGTGGCAAACCCTGGATTTCGCCGTTTGGTTGCCAGCTGATCCTCAGCATGTACTGGCGACTCGAACAAGGCATGGCGGCGGCCATGGGGCTCAGTCTGGCGGTTGGCGTGGCAGTGGTTGAAGCACTGGAGAGCCTTGGTTATCAAGGTGTCGAGCTCAAGTGGCCGAACGACCTCTACTATCAGGGCCGCAAACTGGCGGGAATACTGGTGGAGATGAGCGGTAGCGCCGGGGCCAGTTGTCATCTGGTGATCGGCATCGGTCTCAATCTGGCGATGCCTGCCCGTGAAGGGGAGAAGATCGATCAGGCCTGGGCCGAGCTGCGCCACATCAATCCGGAACTGGTGGATCGCAATCAGTTGGCGGCCCGGATGATCGTCCATCTGCAGCGTGCGCTGCACACCTTTGAGCAGCAGGGGTTGGCAAGCTTTGTCGATGAGTGGAATCGGCTCGATCACTTTGCCGGTCGTCCGGTGCGCCTGCTGATGGGAGATCAGGAGATCCGCGGCATCGCCCGTGGCATCGACGATCGCGGCGCCCTGCGACTGGATACGGAGGAGGGCACCAAGTTCTATCTGGGTGGTGAACTCTCCCTGCGCCCGGGTGATTGAGTGTTACGCCTGGCGATAACCGTTAGCGACAAATAAAGGGAGGGGACCTGCGGGTCCCCTCTCTCAGTTATCCGGTAATCCTGAACTGCGCGAACTGCGCGAACTGCGCGAACTGCCGTGCTTATTTGCGCAGCTTGATCTGTTCGATGGCGTGCTCGTTGCCCTTGGTCAGGATCAGGTTGGCCCGCTCCCGGGTCGGCAGGATGTTCTCCTGCAGATTGAGATAGTTGATATCCTGCCAAATGTTGTTGGCGATCTGGGTCGCCTCGCTTTCGGTCAGCCTAGCGTAGTGGTGGAAGTAGGAGTCCGGGTCCGAGAAGGCGCCGCTGCGGAATTTGAGGAAGCGCTCGATATACCAGGTGCGCAGCAGGTTGGCTTCGGCATCCACATAGATGGAGAAGTCGACGAAATCGGAGACAAACACCCGGTGTGGCTCCTGAGGGTAGTCCATGCCGCTTTGCAGCACATTGAGCCCTTCCAGGATCAGAATGTCCGGCTGCTCCACCACCTTCTTCTCATCGGGAATGATGTCGTAGATAAGGTGGGAGTAAACCGGCGCTTCCACCTTCTCGTGACCAGCGCGGATGTTGGCGACAAACTCCACCAGATGGCGGATGTCGTAGGATTCCGGGAACCCCTTGCGGCGCATCAGGCCGCGCTCTTC
This sequence comes from Aeromonas sp., assembly GCF_050633025.1. Lineage (GTDB taxonomy): Bacteria > Pseudomonadota > Gammaproteobacteria > Enterobacterales > Aeromonadaceae > Aeromonas. The sequence goes on along the minus strand of NZ_JBODRQ010000095.1, from coordinate 1,128 downwards.
CAGTACCTTGTTGGGATAGAGGAAGCCGTCGGTGGTGACCAGCTCCACCCGCGGATGTTCCGGCCAGCGCTCCAGCAGGGCCTGCAGAATACGGGCCGTGGTACTTTTGCCCCCCGCCACGCTGCCGGCAATGCTGATGATGTAGGTGCCCTTGCCGCGGGACTGGCCGAGAAACTGCTCCAGCACCCGGCTGCGACGCTGTTTGGCTTTGACATAGAGATTGAGCAGGCGGGAGAGAGGCAGATAGATCTCTTCCACTTCCCGCAATGACACCTTCTCGTTGATCCCGCGCAGGGTCTGCAGATCGTGTTCGGTCAGGGTCAGGGGGACCGAATCGCGCAATAACGCCCATTGTTCGCGGGTGAATTGCAGATAGGGGTTATGCTCTGTCGTCATGGTGTCATCACTGTTTCTTGGGCACGGCGACCATACACCAAGGGGGGGGGAGCGACAAGGGACGCAGCAGGATTGGCTTGTTTGCCCCCACTTTTTTGCAAACTTCTCAGCAATAAAGCATATTTTGCCGTGCTCAATGGTTGCATCCCCCAAATCCTTACAATAAAATGCGCGACGCTTGACTGTCTGTCGTCTATTTGCCGTGCAAAAGCGATAAACACAACGGGTGCAAGCAGAATTACCGTTGTGACAATCTGGCGTCTGGAGGGGTTCCCGAGCGGCCAAAGGGATCAGACTGTAAATCTGACGGCTCTGCCTTCGAAGGTTCGAATCCTTCTCCCTCCACCATATTTCTCTGCGGTTTGAGTTCTTTGGGTTAGAGAAATGCGGGCATCGTATAATGGCTATTACCTCAGCCTTCCAAGCTGATGATGCGGGTTCGATTCCCGCTGCCCGCTCCAAGATGCTGATATGGCTCAGGCGTTAGCAGAGCCGCACCCTAGGGTGAGTTCGGCAAGCGAACCAGCCATCAGTACCTCTCTCTTTCCCACCAGATTCAAATCCATCATATAAACTGTTCTGTGGTTAGCTTGCCACCGCGTACTCAGCGTTAGTTTAGAGGGACGATCATGTCTAAAGAAAAATTTGAGCGTAATAAACCGCACGTTAACGTGGGTACCATCGGCCACGTTGACCACGGTAAAACCACCCTGACAGCAGCTATCACCAACG
>NZ_JBODRQ010000094.1:0-13671 GCF_050633025.1 Aeromonas sp. | reverse complement strand
TAACCATTCACCGAGAGCGGGTGGAGATGAAAAATGGGATGCCCGTCTCTTGATCCCCAGCCCGTAGGTTCGATTAGCCGTCAGGCGTAATCGGACGTTCGCGTAAATGGATTCTCCCGCCAGCACGGCAACAAGCGCAACCAAAGCCTCTCGTTCGTCCGATTACGCTGCGCTAATCGAACCTACAGAAAGCGGTGGCTTGCGGAGCATGCCGGTCGGTGCCAAACATCGAGAAGCCCAAGATTGACCTTGGGTTGGCATAACGCCCCCTCATCCCCAACCCTTCTCCCGCGAGGGGAGAAGGGGGCAACTCGTAGGTTCGATTAGCCGCAGGCGTAATCGAACGTTCGCGTAAGGTTAGCCTTTCAACACGTAATGATGAATATCGTGCCCTGCGAGCTGCTGGTCGTTCCCTTGCAGAAGTGATCAAACAGGCGTAGTGTGATTTGCCATGAATACGACCTCATTCAATCACAACTACTGGTGGTGCTGCTCTTAAACAGGCGGCACCGCGTTTCTATTGTAAATTTCCCAAAGAAAACACCGTGACCGCCGAGAGGCGGTCAACTGTTTTTATCCCTTTGTCGCCTCCCGGCTCACCCAACTGGAGAGAGTGACATGCACAACCCCGTTATCCTGACTGGCGATCGTCCCACCGGCAAACTGCACATCGGCCATTACGTTGGCTCGCTGCGCCAGCGCGTCGAGGCCCAGCACCATTACCGCCAGTTCGTGATGATCGCCGATCTGCAGGCGCTGACCGACAACGGCCACAACCCGGCCAAGGTGACCGACAACGTACTGGAGGTGATGGCCGACTATCTGGCGGTCGGCCTCGACCCGGCCAAGACCACCTTCTGCCTGCAGAGCGCCCTGCCCGCCCTCGCCGAGCTCACCTGCTACTACCTCAATCTGGTCAGCGTCGCCCGGCTGGAGCGCAACCCCACCGTCAAGGCGGAGATCCAGCAGAAAGGGTTTGAACGCACGCTGCCGGCCGGATTTCTGGTTTATCCGGTGAGTCAGGCCGCCGACATCACAGCCTTTCGCGCCAGCCATGTGCCGGTCGGGGAGGATCAGCTGCCGATGCTGGAGCAGACCAACGAGATCGTCCGCCGCTTCAATTCTCTGGTAGGCAAAGAGGTGTTGACCGAATGCCAGCCGATCCTGAGCGACACCGGCCGCCTGCCCGGCATCGACGGCAAGGCCAAGATGTCCAAATCCCTTGGCAACACCATCGAACTCGGCATGTCGGCGGAAGAGGTCAAACAGGCGGTGTTCGCCATGTATACCGACCCCAACCACCTCAGGGTGAGCGATCCCGGTCAGGTGGAGGGGAATACGGTGTTCGCCTATCTCGATGCCTTCCACCCCGACAAGGTGCAAGTCGCCGAGATGAAGGCGCACTACCGGCGCGGCGGACTGGGAGACATGCGCTGCAAGCAGGTGCTCAATGACTGTCTGCAGACCCTACTCGCCCCGATGCGGGAGCGCCGTGCTGCGGCCATCGCCGACAAGAAGATGCTGCTGGAACTGCTCTATCAAGGCACCGAGCAGGCTCGCATCATCACCGATGAGGTCTTGGCGGAGGTTAAAAGCGCCATGGGGCTCGACTACTTCACCAGCATCCGCTGAGCGGGGGTACCGAGCGCATCGGCGCCATAGAGGTCGTACACCAGCTGGTGCAGCAGGCTCTTGAACCAGCCGATCGCCTCGTCATGGGCGGTCAGCGGATGGCCCGCCATCAGATAGACGATGGGGATCTCCGGATCCAGCTGATGCATCCGCAGCGGATAGTAGCGGCAGAAGTGGCGCCCGATCATCTCGGGCACCACCACCAGATAGCGGCCGGTTGCCATCAGCGCTGGCACCGCCATAAAGCTCGGCAACCGCACGCCCAGCTCCCGTTCCACGCCGAAGCGAGCCAGCCAGAGCTCCACCATCGCCTGACTGTGACCCCAGCTGGAGGTGTTGATATGAGGTCGGCTCACCAGCTCGATCGGCGTCAGCACATCAGGCAAGTTACTACCAAGGGGCGACAGGCAGACCAGCGGGTTGTTGAACCAATCTTCCCGCCACAAGCGGGGCGAGAGGTGGTTGGCACCGGCAAAACCGATCACCAGATCCAGCTCCCCCTTCTCCAGCTCCCGCTCGTAGCTGCTGTCGGCCAGCTCGCACACCTCAAGCCGACAGTGAGGGGCCAACCGATGAAGCCTCTCCACCAGCATCGGCACCAAACCGTGCTCTACCGAACCCGGGGTAGCGATGCGGAAGATCCGCCGTGCGCTGGCAGGTTCGAATCCCTTGGCTTGGCGCAATCCCTGCTCCAGCATCGCCAATGCCTGGCGCACCGGCCCGGCCAGCGCCTTGGCGCGCTCGGTCGGCATCATCTCGCGCCGACTCATCACAAACAGCGGGTCATCCAGCGCCACCCGCAACCGCCCAAGTGCATGACTGACGGTGGATTGGGAGAGATGCAGCCGCTCGGCGGCGCGGGTGACGTTACGTTCCTGCATCAGCATGTCGAATACGGCGAGCAGGTTGAGGTCGAGACGGGCGAGGGAGCTATCCATCGATATTAACCATAGTTAAATGCCAACAATTCATTTTTACCATATTAACAGATTACCTAGAATGCGCTGACTCGATACATCGGAGATTCAAATGCGTAGCTATCTGTTATTGCTGGCCATTGGCCTGCTGTGGGGTTCCCAGTTCATTTTCATGCACCAGGCCGTTGCCGAGCTGCCGCCCATTCTGGTAGCTGCCGGTCGCGCCCTGTGCGGCAGCGTGACTCTGGGTCTGCTCTGCCTGTTCATGCACCTCAAGAGTGAGCACACCCCATGGCGCACCTATATGTTGATCGCGCTGCTGGATGCCACCATCCCTTTCATCATGGTCGCCTGGGGCCAGCAGTATGTGGATAGCGCCATCGCCGCCGTGGTCATGGGTTGTATCCCGTTTGTAACCATTCTGGCCGCACCTCTGTTTATTTCTGGTGAAAGAATCACCAAAACCGGTCTGCTTTCCGTGATCATCGGCTTTGCCGGTGTGCTCACCCTGTTCTGGCCGAAACTCACCCTGGGCATCAACGCCGGTCTGCTCGGTGCCATGGCCATCCTGCTGGGTGCCAGCTGCTTCGCCATCGGCCTGCTGATGATCAAGCGCTTCGCCAAGGACCATCCGGTCGTGGTCGCCCGCAATATCCTGATCTCCTCGGCAATCCAATTGCTGCTGGTCGCCCCCTTCATGGTTGAGCTCAGCAGCCTGACCTTGCCGAGCACTCAGGCCCTGAGCGCTATTACCGTGCTGGGTACCCTCTGTACCGGTCTGGTCTACTTCCTCTACATGGCGCTGATCCAGAAGGCCGGCCCGACGTTCGCCTCCTTCAGCAACTATCTGGTGCCGCTGTTCGGCGTGATGCTGGGCGCCCTGTTCCTCGGCGAACAGATCCACCCCACCACCGGGGTGGCACTGGCTCTGATCCTCGGCTCGGTTGCCATGAACCAGTGGGCGCAACAGCGCCGCATGCAGCGCGAGGTCTCCCTATGTCAGGCATCCTGACCACCCTGTGCGGCGGCCTGGTTCTGATTGCCGGCTGGCAGTATCACCAACGACTGGCGGGCGTGCTGGGGATACTGATGGTACTGCTGCCCTGGTTCTTCGATAGCAAGCTGCAGGCCATGCTGAGCTATGCCCTGAATGTCTGATATCCATCTCTGAATGCGCGACGAGAGTCTATCTCTCCTGTTTTTGGGACTGTTTTAAAAAAACCTCCGATTTGTCCCCAGCTACCGGCGCTCTGCGCCGGTTTTTTTATCTCTGCCTGCATCAGACCAGATAGCGATAGCTGAGCCACTCGTTCTTGCGCGGCCCGGTGATCTGCCAACTCAACAGAAAACCGCCCTCCGTCTCGGTCAACTCGGCGCGGTAGTGATCCGCCCCGCACAGATGGGGCTCGGCGGTCAGCCAGCGCCCATCCTCTTGCGACAGCAGCTCGAACAGTTCAACCGGCGCGTCATAACGCAGGTGGGAGAGATGGATCCCCCGCTCGCTGCGCTGCCACCAGAAACGGTTGTGCATGGCGAGCTCTCTGCCATGAGGCGTGATGTAACGGCCCTGCTCGTTAAACAGCCAGCCGCCCTGATGATCGGTCACCTGCACACGTCCCTCGCCCCGACCATTCCAGTCGGTCACCGACCCCTCGCCATTGCTGGCGGTAAAGAAAAATGCTTCGACCTGTGGCAATCGCCCCCATAAACGCTGGATTGCCGCTTCCATCTCGGCCATCATAGCCCCCTTAAAATTGACAACTGGCGATAAATCAAACACATGAACTACTTGATAGGGGTTACCCTGCTCTGGTCATTCTCCTTCAGCCTGATCGGGGTCTACCTCGCCGGTCAGGTCGATGCCTACTTCTCGGTGCTGACCCGCATCGCTCTCGCCAGTCTGGTGTTTCTCCCCTTCCTGCGCCGCCGCTGGCTGCGCCCCGATCTGGTAGCCAAGTTGATGACCCTCGGTGCCATCCAGCTCGGCATCATGTATCTCTTCTACTACCACTCCTTCCTGCTGCTGACGGTGCCAGAAGTGCTGGTCTTTACCATCTTCACCCCCCTTTACGTCACCCTGCTGCACGATCTGCTGGAGGGGCGCTTCAAGCCCACCTATCTGTGGGGCGCCCTACTGGCGGTGCTCGGGGCTGCCGTCATTCGCTTCGACGGCCTGACCGAAAGTTATGTGCTGGGATTTCTGGTGGTGCAGGGGGCCAACCTCTGTTTCGCGCTGGGTCAAGTGGGCTACAAGGTACTGCTGGCACGGGAGGCGGAGCAACCGCCGCAACTGGCGGTGTTCGGCTGCTTCTATCTGGGGGCGCTGGTGATCGCACTGCCCGCCTGGTGGCTGCTGGGCAAGCCGCAATATCCGACATCAGGGTTGCAGTGGGGCATTCTGCTCTGGCTGGGGGTGGGTGCCTCCGGCCTCGGCTACTTCCTCTGGAACAAGGGGGCAACGCTGGTCACCAGCGGAGTGCTGGCCATCATGAACAATGCGCTCATTCCGGCCGGCTTGCTGGTCAATCTGCTGCTCTGGGGCAAGGATACCGACCTGACCCGACTGACCATCGGCGGCCTGCTGATGCTGGCCTCGCTCTGGATCTGCCAGCGTGACAAGCGCGGTCAACCCTGACCGCACTCAACCGACAACGGTGTTGTGCTCCCGCCTGGCCTGACTGTGACAGCAGGCCAGCCGGGCCAGCAGATGATCGAGCTGCTCGCCAGCCTGACTCTGCACCAGTCCGATGCTGACGGTGACCGGCCGCTGTGGCAGCAGGCTGGCATCGGCAATCTCGAGGCGCAGCCGCTCGGCGATCTCCAGCGCACTCATCCGCTCGGTCCGGGAGAGCATCAGGATAAAACCGTCTTCATCCCAGCGGGCGAAAGAATCTTCCTGTCGCAGCGCATGGCGCACGATACGCGCCAGCTTGGCCAGCATGGCATCGCAAGCCGCTTCGCCAAACAATTGCTGGATTTTGGCCATGTGATCGACCGAGAACTGCAGCAGACTGAAAGTGCCGCTCTCGGTCGCCAGCCGCTCCTCCAGAAGCTGTTCGAAGCGGCCACGACTCTCCAGTCCGGTCAACGGATCGGTGCCATATCGCTCCTCCACCAGCACGGCAGCAGGCTCGAGACGATGGACGACCCCCAGCAGATGACCCCGCTCATCGCGGCGCATCCGCTCTTCCAGCCGGATGTAGTGGCCGTGGTGGTGAAGAATGCGGTATTCGAGGCGCAGACCGCTGCTGCGGCCGCACTGGCAGGCGAGCAGAGCATCTTCCAGCCGGGAGACATCGTCGGGATGTACCCGATCCAGCCAGCCGAGCTCATCCGGCCAGCACTCCCCCAATCCCAGCAGGCGCAGGCAGGAGGGGTCGCGGTGCAGTCCCTGTTGGGCAGACCAGGTCCAGATCCCCGCCTCCAGCAGCATCATGGAATCAGACAGCAGACCCGGATCAAGCCGGGCAGTCACATCGACCAAAGGTGTCTTGAGCATTTCCATGGGGCACCCCGAAACAGAATCTGAATACCTGCTCAATAAGTAACATTGGCGTTCACGCCGAGCAACAGGGTCAGATCGCTTTTCCCTGATACCCGTTAATCAAGGTCTGCCAGTTCTCCGGTACGAAGTGGAAACTGGTATGCAGTTGGGACTCCTTGTTGAAGGAGCGCAACAGCCGCTCCAGATTGGCCTTCTGCCATTCGCCCGGGGAGCGGATCGCCCCCTTGTCAAAGTCGATCACCCACATCTTGCCCTCTTTATCGAGCAGCAGGTTGTGGCTGTTGAGATCGGCGTGATAGACCCCGGCATCGTGCAGTTGGCGCACCGTCTGGCCAATCTTGTGCCACACCTCACTGGCAACCGGCCCCTGCTTGAGCAGGGCGACCATGTCCTTGGCACCGCGAATCCGCTCGATCAGAATATCGGCGCGATAGAAGGGACCCTGTTTAACCATACGGGCACCAAACGGACGCGGCACCGGCAACCCCAGCTCGCACAACTTGGCCAGCAAGGTATATTCGGCCATGGCACGGCTCGACTCGACCCCTTCGAACCAGAAGCGATCCCGCACCACCTTGCCCACCATGCCGCCGCGATAGTAGTGGCGCAGCACCAGATGGCGGGACTCATCCTTGACGAACCAGGTCACTCCCCGCCCGATGGAGGTCCCCACCACCTGACGGTTGTTCTGCCACCAGGCAGGATCGAATAACTGGGGAGAGGGGGCGCGAAAGGCCCCTTCGGCATACCAGCAGATCTGGTTGTGTTCGGTCTGTACTCGCATCGTGGAGATCCCGCTCGGTGGGTCATGGATCGCAATTTTTCAATTGGCGATGAGGCTGCCGCTCTGCATGCCCGCAATAGTGGCCTTTATCAGCGACGTGCAGAGACAGGTCATGGCGCTGGGCCCGGCCTATCCTGGCTGACGATTGAGCGCAATTTTACAATCCAGAGGGGAGTTTGCATAATGCCATCCACCCTTTTTGCCAGCCGTGCGCCACAACATGCCGCTATTTCAAACGCCCCCCTCCTCCATCTGTATCCTGCGACTCTCCGCCATCGGAGATTGCTGCCACGCACTGGCGCTGGTGCGCGTCATTCAGCGGGAGTGGCCACAGACCCGCATCACCTGGATCACCGGCAAAATCGAGGCGACCCTGTTTGCCGATCTGCCCGGCGTCGAGGTGATCCCCTTCGACAAGAGCAAGGGGTGGCGCGGCTATCGCGATCTCTGGCAGACCCTCAAGGGGCGCAAATTCGATGCCCTGCTCCACCTGCAGGCGGCGATGCGGGCCAGCATCGCCACCCTCGGCATCAGTGCCAAGGTCAAACTCGGGTTTGATCGGGAACGGGCCAACGACGGCCAGTGGCTGTTCACCAACCACAAGGTGCCTTCACCCGCCTCCCCCCACGTGCTGGACGGTTTTCTCGCTTTCGCCAAAGAGCTCGGCATCAAGGATCTGACCCCGGACTGGCAACTGCCCATCAGCGCGGAACATCAGGCGTGGGCAAGGGAGAAGATTGGCGGCCAACCGACCCTGCTGATCTGCGCCGCCGCCAGCAAGGCCTTCAAGAACTGGACGGCCGCAGGCTATGCCGCGCTGGCGGATCACGCCGCAAACAAGGGCTTTCAGGTCTATCTCTGTGGCGGGCCAGCCAAGCTGGAGCGGGATCTGGCTGCCGACATCCAGCGCTTAAGCCAGAGCAAGCCGGTCGATCTGGTGGGGCAGACCAATCTCAAGCAACTGCTGGCGCTGATTGGCGAGGCGAGTCTGGTGCTGGCCCCCGATACCGGCCCCACCCATATGGCCACTATTGTCGGCACGCCGGTGATCGGCCTCTATGCCCACCACAATCCGGCACGCACCGGCCCTTATCTCTGCCGCGACTACGTGGTTAGCGTCTATCGGGAGCTGGTCGAGCAGGAGACCGGCAAGCCGCTGGCCGAACTGAGCTGGCGCACCCGTCTCAAGGACCCGGAGGCCATGCGAAACATCCCCAGCGAGCAGGTGATCGCCGCGTTCGACCGCCTCTGCGCAGATCGTCAGCTGCCGTAGTGACAGGCCACCTCGGGAATTCCGAGCCATCAGGCAGGGATAACCTGATGGTCTCATCCCGCAGCCAAAGGCACAATGTCGGCTGATGTGGGTTACGCTCCCGCAGCAAGCAACGAATACTTTGATCGGCTGGAATATGATTCCGGCCGTTTTTTTATTCGCCATATTCTGGTAAAATCCGCCGCCTTTACATCCTCCTGACTCAAGCATTTTCCGCGTTTTGCGTTTGGCTGTCTCCCTTTCGGGCACAAGACGGCGGTCTCTGCTACAACCAAAACAGCGGTTTCGATTAAAGGTAATAATATGGCGCAACAAGGCACTCTCTATATCATCTCCTCTCCGAGCGGCGCGGGTAAATCCAGTCTGCTCAATGCCTTGCTGACCAACCATAATCAAGCTGGCAAGATGCAGCTGTCGGTTTCCCACACCACGCGCGCCACCCGCCCGGGCGAAGAGCACGGCGTGCACTACCACTTCGTCCAGGTGGAAGAGTTCAAGGCACTGATCGAACGCGGCGATTTTCTGGAGTGGGCCGAAGTGTTCGGCAACTACTACGGCACCTCACGCGCCACCATCGAAGCCTGTCTGGCCAAGGGGATCGACGTATTCCTCGACATCGACTGGCAGGGTGCCCGCCAGATCCGCGAGCAGATGCCGACCAAATCCATTTTCATCCTGCCCCCCAGCCGCGAAGAGCTGGAGCGCCGCCTGATTGGGCGCGGTCAGGATAGCGCCGAAGTGATTGCCGGCCGGATGGCGAAAGCCATTGCCGAAATGGTGCACTACGACGAGTATGACTATGTCATTATCAATGAAGAGTTCGAGCAGGCGCTGTTCCAGCTCAGGTCCATTATTGAGTGCCAACGGCTGGAGATGCGTCACCAGCAACAGGCTCAAAAAAACTTGCTGCAACAGCTACTGGCAGAGTAAGCCAAAAACAAGTAAACTTTTGCGTCATTTTTAAACACTGCTTTTCTAAATACAGAAAGCCCAAACACTGGAGTCCTGCATGGCACGCGTTACTGTAGAAGATGCTGTAAAACAGGTAGGTAACCGTTTTGACCTGGTGCTGGTCGCCGCGCGCCGCGCTCGTCAAATCGCGGTACAAGGCAAAGATCCCCTGGTCGACGAAGAGAACGACAAGCCGACTGTGATCGCCCTGCGTGAGATCGAGCTGGGTCTGGTGAACAATCAAGTGATGGACACTCAGGACCGCTACGAGCAGCAAGAGCAGGAAGCCGCCGAGCTGGCTGCCGTTGCTGCCATCGCCGAAGGCCGCGGTTAAGTTATTACTCCGGTTGGCACCCGCCCGGGTGCCGACTGTTCATCCCCATTTACAACCGCTCGAAAACCTCGCAAACTCAGGGCTATACCCTCAATTCCACGAATTGCCGTTTTACCGTCGCGGGGACTGTCTTGTATTTATTTGAAAACCTTAAAGAAATAGCCAGTTCCTACCTGCCGCCAGAGCAGGTCGAGAAGCTCAAGCAAGCCTATGTGGTGGCCCGTGATGCCCACCAGGGTCAGATGCGTTCCAGTGGCGAACCCTATATCACCCACCCCGTCGCCGTTGCCCGGATCCTGGGTGACATGCGCCTCGATCATGAAACCCTGATGGCCGCCGTGCTGCACGACGTCATCGAAGACACCTCTGTCACCAAGGCCGATCTGGCCGAACAGTTTGGCAATGCCGTTGCCGAGCTGGTGGCCGGGGTCTCCAAGCTCGACAAGCTGAAATTTCGCGATCGCAAAGAGGCGCAGGCCGAGAACTTCCGCAAGATGGTGATGGCGATGACCCAGGATATCCGGGTCATTCTGATCAAGCTGGCCGACCGCACCCACAATATGCGCACCCTGGGCTCCTTGCGACCGGACAAACGCCGCCGCATCGCTCGGGAAACCCTCGAAATTTTCGCCCCCATTGCCAACCGCCTCGGTATTCACACCATGAAGAGCGAGCTGGAGGAGCTGGGCTTCGAGGCACTCTATCCGATGCGATCCCGCGTGTTGCGCGAATCGGTGCGCCGCGCCCGTGGCAATCGCCGCGAGATCATCGACTCCATCCAGAGCGAAATCAACGGTCGCCTGAAAGAGGCAGGGATCGAACATCAGGTCAGTGGCCGCGAGAAGAACCTGTTCTCCATCTACAACAAGATGGAGAAAAAAGAGCTTCAATTTCATGAGGTAATGGATATCTACGCCTTTCGGGTCAAGGTGAAGGACATAGATACCTGTTACCGGGTACTGGGGCAGATGCACAGCCTCTACAAGCCGCGCCCAGGCCGCTTCAAGGATTACATAGCCATCCCCAAGACCAACGGCTACCAGTCGCTGCACACCTCGCTGGTGGGGCCGCACGGGGTACCGGTGGAGGTGCAAATTCGCACCGAGTTCATGGATCAGATGGCCGACAAAGGGGTTGCCGCCCACTGGGCCTACAAGCAGGATGGCGACAGCTCGGGCACTACCGCCCAGATCCGCGCCCAGCGCTGGATGCAGAGCCTGCTGGAATTGCAGCAGAGCGCCGGCAGCTCCTTTGAATTTATCGAAGGGGTCAAAACCGACCTCTTCCCCGACGAAATCTACGTCTTTACCCCCGAAGGGCGCATCATGGAGCTGCCCGCTGGCGCCACGCCGGTGGACTTTGCCTACACGGTGCACACCGATATCGGCCACGCCTGCGTCGGTTCGCGGGTCGACCGCCACCCCTACCCGCTCAGCAGCCCGCTGCACTCGGGTCAGACGGTGGAGATCATTACTGCACCGGGCGCCCGCCCCAACGCGGCCTGGCTCAACTTCGTGGTGACCACCAAGGCCCGCTCCAAGATCCGCCAGTTCCTCAAGAACCTGCGCACCGAAGAGTCGGTGGTGCTGGGTCGCCGCCTGCTCAACCATGCGCTGGGCGCCAAGAATATCGAAGACATCCCCGAGCCGCGCATCAAGCAGGTGCTCGCCGATACCAAGCACGAGAACCTGCAAGGCCTGCTGGCCGATGTGGGCCTCGGCAACGCCATGAGTGTCATGGTGGCGCGCCGCATGCTGGGGGATGAACTGCCGCCGGAAGAGCAACCCAAGTCCAGCAGCAAGAAGATGCCGATCAAGGGTGCCGACGGCATGCTGGTCACCTTCGCCAACTGCTGCCGTCCGATCCCGGGGGATGCCATTATCGCCCACATCAGCCCGGGCAAGGGTCTGGTGATCCATCAGGAAGCCTGCCGCAACATCAAGGGCTACAGCAAGGAGCCGGACAAGTACCTGCCGGTGCAGTGGGAGGTGGACAAGGAGCAGGAACAGGAGTTCCGCACCGGCATCAGCATCGAGATCGTCAACCATCAGGGTGCGCTGGCCGAGCTGGCCAACGTGATTGCCGCCACCGGCGCCAATATTCACGCCATCAGCACCGAAGAGAAGGATGGCCGGGTCTATCAGGTCAGCCTGCTCATCACCACCAAGAGCCGCATCCACCTGGCCAACATCATGCGCAAGATCCGCGTCATGCCCAACGTGCTCAAGGTGAGCCGACAGAAGAACTGAACACAGGCGGCGCAAGCCGCCTGCTGCTTTTATTGAGACAAGCCATGACCCCCGAACGCTTCAAGCGCATCACCGACATGCTGGACCAGCGTCAGCTCGATTTGACCGTCTGCATGGAAGAGGTACACAAACCTCACAATCTGGCCGCCATCGTGCGTACCGCCGATGCCATCGGCATCCACCGGGTACACGCCGTCTGGCCCAAAACCTGGATCCACAAGCGCAAGGGCACCGCCCGCGGCAGCCAGAACTGGGTGGATGTAAAACTGCACCCGGATATCGGCACAGCCGTTGCCGAGCTGAAAGCCTCCGGCATGCAGATCCTGGCAACCCATCTCTCCGACAGCTCGGTCGATTTTCGCGCCATCGACTACACCAAACCGACCGCCATTCTGGTGGGACAGGAGAAACACGGCATCGGTGAAGAGGCGCTTGCCCTGGCCGACCACCATATCGTCATTCCCATGGTGGGCATGGTGCAGTCCCTCAACGTTTCGGTGGCTGCCGCCGCCATCCTCTACGAGGCGCAGCGCCAGCGCGAGCTGGCCGGTTGCTATCAGCGCGGCTGCCCGCTCACGCTGGAGGAGCAGAACAGCATCCTGTTCGAGGGGGGTTATCCTATCTATGCCCAGCTCTGCAAAGAGAAAGAGATGCCCTACCCTCAGCTCGGCCCGGCCGGTGAAATTCTGGCGGACGAAGAGTGGTGGCAACGGATGCAGCTGACCCGCAAAGGGTGGGCGCAGCAGAGCGAGCAGGACGATCCGCAGGAGGAGTGATGGAGAACCCTTTTGGCAGCTGGCTGGAATCGCAAATCATCCGGGATCACCTGACCAACCCGAACATAGAGGCCGGCGACTACAGCTACTACTCCGGCTACTACCACGGCAAGCCGTTCGAGGATCACTGCGTCCGCTACCTGCTCGGCGATGGCTCGACCCGCGACACCTGGGAGAGCGGCCTCTGGGGCGAGGTGGATCGGCTGATCATCGGCAAGTTCTGCTCCATCGGCTCGGGCGCCACCTTCATGCTGGCAGGCAATCAGGGCCACCGGCTGGATTGGGTCTCCACCTTCCCGTTCAACCCCGACACCTTTGGCGAAGGGGCCCGCAGCGGTTTTCTGCGCAAGGGGGACACCCGGATTGGCAACGATGTCTGGATCGGCTCGGAAGCGATGATCATGCCCGGCATCACCATCGGTGATGGCGCCGTCATCGCCACCCGCGCCGTGGTGACCAAGGATGTAGCCCCTTACACCATAGTCGGCGGCAACCCGGCCCAGCCGATCCGCCGTCGATTCAGTGATGAGCAGATCCTCATGCTGCAAGAGATGCAGTGGTGGGACTGGCCCCTGCCCCGCTTGCAAGCCAGCATGGCGCTACTCTGCTCGGGGGATATCGCCGCCCTTTATCACCATTGGCAACAGGAGTGTGCCTGATGAAATCCCTCTCTCTTTCCCTGTTGGCCCTGACCCTGTTTTCTGCCGGAGCCCTTGCCGTGACCAATACCTATCAGCTCACCAGCGAAGCCGATGTGCCCACCCTCTACCAGCAAACCCTGCCTGACTTCTGGCGCCAGCATGCCATAGAAGGAGAGTTCAAGGGCAAGGATGGCGTCACCATCCGCTATGCCGCGCTGCGGCAGGAGAAGGTTGATCGCGCCATCCTCATCGTCAATGGCCGGGTCGAGAGCTACCTCAAGTATCAGGAGTTGGCGTGGGATCTCTGGCGTCAGGGCTACAGCCTCTATCTCATCGACCATCGTGGTCAGGGGATGTCCGACCGGATGCTGGATGACCCGCAGAAGGGATATGTCGACCAGTTCGACGATTATGTGGTCGATCTGAAGCAGTTTCATGACCAGATAATCATGGCGGACCAGCCTGCCAAGCTGTTCCTGCTGGCCCACTCCATGGGCGGCGCCATCTCGGCCCGCTATCTGGAGCGCTGGCCCGATGATATCAAGGCGGCCGTGCTCTCCTCCCCCATGCTGGGTATCAATCTGGGCAGTCTGCCCAAGTGGCTGGCCA
>NZ_JBODRQ010000093.1:0-14175 GCF_050633025.1 Aeromonas sp. | reverse complement strand
ATAGCCTGGTGGATTACTATCCGGTCGCAGTAGTGGGGAGGGACGCTGCTTTATTTGACGTGCCAGTTCTGGCTGGCGGCTGGCAAGATCCGCAGTGGGCGGGGTTTGGATTTGGACTGGAGGGAGAGTTAAATTCAGGGGTTGGTTGAGTTTGGCTTTCATTATCTACTCCAATATTGTGGTCAGGCGGATGGCCAGCCCCCACCCACCACCGAGAGGTGGCGTTAGCCTCGCTGGCGGCGTGATGAGGAGAGCTCTTGGATGGCGCCAGATTGATGATGGCGTCATTAGAGCAAATCACCGCTAGCGGCACTGTTAATAGTGGCTCTCATTTTTTAGTTTTTCGGTTCCGTGCCCGTGAGATAGCCCGCCGCGCTCCGCACAAACATAGGGACCAATCCCGATATGCCATTTCGGCTCTTGCTGCTGGTTGAGGATGGCACGGCGCAACCCTAACGTGGCGGCGGTAGCGCAAGCCAACAAGACGGCTAGAATCATCAGGGCATTGCTGGCACACGACAGAAAATATGATGCCCACTATGGCATGGCCGCATGAAAAACAGGTTTGGCAATGTAAGGGCTGATTGACAATCCTATGACCAAAAATTGGTAAGGAAGCACCGATTGCACAGGCAATCATGAAGTGATGGCGAGACAGGTCAGACCGTGGCTGGTAAAGCCCGAGGGAAACAAAGTACTTCCAAGTACGTGGCGTTGATAGCGGAGCCAGCCAGCGAATTCCATCAGGGATAGAGGCAGTAGCCTCGATCAAAATCCGGATCTATGGCTGCAATCTCCACCTGACTCACTTTCATGGAGCCTGCAAATCGAGTCGCAATCCCGTAGGGAGTATGCCCCTCACCACAGGCACGAAGCTTGGCCGATCTCCGCCTAAGGGCTGACCCCCCACTTCGCTGACCATAAAAAATCCGAACCCCGGTAACAGGGTTCGGATTTTTTTCATCTCAATCGTCGCAGGCTTTTGCAGTGATAACCCGGACTCTAACGCAGATACCTGGGGGGCCATCAGCCCGTTACAGCCTATCCCCGGGTCGCCAGACCCAGGCCATAGGCCGAAGGGCTTACCCCTTGGCCTTGTCGCGCGCTTTTTTGCCCGGTCGTCTGTTGCTGGGTTTGGCACGGCCCCCCTTGGCGGGTTTGCCGTGATCCTTGCCATCTTTTTCTTTGCGCTTTTCGTGGCGCTGGGCGCTCTTGGCCTTCTCTTTCTTGATCTCGGCCATCTTGCGAACCGCCTGCTTGGCGTTCTTGCCGGTGACCTTGAGCGGCTCTTCCACCATCACGAAGTCGATCTTGCGATCGTCCAGATTGACGCCCATCACCCTGACGCGCACCTTGTCGCCCAGACGGTAGCGACGGCGGAAATTCTCGCCGATCAGCTGCTGATGCAGCGGGTCGAACTGGTAGTAGTCGTTGGTGAGGGTGCTGACGTGCACCAGACCGTCGATGTGGATCTCGGCCAGACGCACGAAGAAGCCAAAGCCGGTGACGCTGGCGATAACGCCATCAAACTCGTCACCCACATGATCCTGCATGTACTCGCACTTGAGCCAGTCGGCTACGTCGCGAGTCGCATCATCAGCACGGCGCTCGGTCATGGAGCAGTGCTCGCCCATCGGGTCCACTTCTTCCAGCTGATAGTGATAACCACCGCTCGGGGTCCACTTGTGGCGCAGGTTGGCCTGCTGCTCCTTGGCCGCCTGATATTTGATAGCGCGGTGCAGGATGAGGTCTGGGTAGCGACGGATCGGCGAGGTGAAGTGGGCGTAGGATTTCAGGGCCAGACCGAAGTGACCGATGTTGTCGGCCTGATAGATGGCCTGACGCATGGAGCGCAGCAGCATGGTGGAGAGCAGCTCCGCATCCGGGCGCCCTTCAAACTTGGCAGCCAGCTCGGCGAAATCCTTCGGC
Source organism: Aeromonas sp. (assembly GCF_050633025.1). Taxonomy (GTDB): domain Bacteria; phylum Pseudomonadota; class Gammaproteobacteria; order Enterobacterales; family Aeromonadaceae; genus Aeromonas. Next base: position 12,246 of record NZ_JBODRQ010000093.1, on the reverse strand, counting down.
TCGGGCTCGAGACCGCCCTTGAGCTCCAGACCCAGTTCGGCCAGGAAGTCACGGAAACCGGTCAGACGCTCCTCGCCCGGACGGTCGTGCACCCGGAACAGGGCGGCGGCTTCGTTCTTCTCGATGTAGCGGGCAGCAGCCACGTTCGCCTGGATCATGCACTCTTCGATGATCTTGTGGGCGTCGTTGCGCACCAGCGGCACGATGCGGTCGATCTTGCGCTGGGCGTTGAAGATGAAGCGGGTCTCCTCGCTCTCGAACTCCACCGCGCCGCGCTGATGACGAGCCTGTTTGAGCGCCTTGTAGAGGTTGTTGAGCTCCTCGATATGGCCCACCAGCGGGTCATACTGCTGGCGCAGCTTGGGATCCCCGTCGAGGATCGCCGCCACCTTGGTGTAGGTGAGACGGGCGTGAGAGTTCATTACCGCTTCGTAGAACTTGTAGCCAGACATGCGGCCAGCGGCGGAGATGGTCATCTCGCACACCATGCAGAGACGGTCAACTTGCGGGTTCAGGGAACACAGGCCGTTGGAGAGCACCTCCGGCAGCATGGGCACCACGAACTCGGGGAAGTAGACGGAGTTGCCGCGCTGATAGGCTTCGGCATCCAGCGCCGTGCCCGGCTTCACATAGGCGGAGACGTCAGCAATGGCAACCCACAGACGCCAGCCGCCACCACGTTTGGCTTCACAGAAGACGGCGTCATCGAAGTCGCGGGCATCTTCCCCGTCGATGGTCACCAGCGGCAGGGCACGCAGGTCGATGCGGCCCTCTTTGGCCGTCGAAGGCACCTGCTCGCCGAGACCGGCAACCTCTTTGGTCACCTCTTCCGGCCAGGTATGCGGAATGCCGTGGGTGCGCAGGGCGATTTCGATCTCCATACCGGGCGCCATGTTCTCACCCAGCACCTCCAGCACGGTACCGACCGCGTTGAAGCGGCCAGTGGCGCGCTGGTTGATGCGCACGACTACGACCTGGCTCTGGCGAGCCCCTTTGTTTTCCCCTTCCGGGATGATGATGTCCTGACCGATGCGGCTGTCGTCAGGCACGAGGAAACCGACGCCGTTCTCGACGAAGTAACGGCCGACGATATCCGCCTCACGGGATTTGAGCAGACGCACCAGACGCGCCTCCTGGCGTCCCTTGCGATCGATTTCGGTCGGCTGCACCAGCGCATAGTCGCCGTGCATCAGACGCTGCATTTCACGGTTGTTGAGGAACAGATCCGGGCCACCACCCTCTGGACGCAGGAAACCGAAGCCATCCTTGTGGCCGAGTACGTAGCCTTTCACCAGATTCAGGCGATCCGGCAGGGCATAACACTGGTTGCGCGTGAAGACCAGCTGTCCATCGCGCTCCATGGCACGCAGACGGCGACGCAGGGCTTCCAGTGGCTCTTCATCGGTCAGCTTGAGTACTTTTGCCAGCTCTTCCCGGGACATGGGCTTTTCGTGGCCCTTGATGAGGTCGAGGATCAGCTCGCGACTGGCGATGGGATTCTCGTATTTTTCGGCCTCGCGTTCGAGGAAAGGATCTTTTTGAGACATAAGCAGGCCTTAGGGTAGGTGGTAACGGTGCCATTATATCGGAGGGGGGGGCGAATGGCATCCATCGGCTGCCTTTTGGCCTGTCTCTCTGTCATACTATCCTCAGTTCGCTAGCATGCTGAGACACTGAACTCATGAGTAAGGACACCTTTGCCCAATCTGCCGCCTATCTCAAACAGGCGGTTCCCCTGATGATCAAGTACCAGATCCCTACGACGCCGGACAATTACCACCTGTGGTACAACTATGTCTCGGCCAGTATGCCCGAGCTCAACCAGGCGATTGACCAGGCCGTCAAACTGCAGGGCACCTGCTCCCTCACTACCTGCGAACGGCTCTACCACCAATATCTGGCGGCGCAGGACGAGAAGCAGGTAGAGGCAATGAAACTGAGCCTCGCGGCCATGGCCAACGAGCTCGGCCACTCCATGCAGGACGCCCTCTCCGATACCGGCATGTTTCAGGAGATGCTCGACAAGAGTTTTGACAAGCTCAGCCGCATCGATGACGAGGGTTTTAGTCTGGAAGACACCATGGGGATCCTGCGGGAGCTGGTACGCGAGTCACGGGATGTGCGCATGTCCACCATGCACTTTCGCAACCAGCTCAGCAATGCCGAGAAGGAGATCAAGGAGCTGCGGGCTGCGCTCAACGAGACCCGCAAACTGGCCAACGAAGATGCCCTCACCAGCCTGCTCAACCGCCGCGCCTTCGACCTGGAGGTGGAAGGGTTGATCCGCAGCCAGCATCCCTTCTCGCTGATCCTCGCCGATATCGACCGCTTCAAGAACTTCAACGATGAGTATGGGCACCTGCTCGGCGATCAGGTGCTGCGCGCCTTCAGCAAACGGCTTCGTGATGCCTGCAAGGAAGGGGTCACCGCCTATCGGCTGGGCGGGGAGGAGTTCGCCATGCTAGTCCCCCATCGCTCGCTGGCGCTGGCCAGACAGATGGCAGAGAGCATGCGCCGCGCCATCGAGCGGATGTCGATTCTGGATCGCAAGTCGGGTCGGCGCATCGATCACATCACCGCCTCTTTCGGAGTGGGCGAGTTCAACGGTCAGGAGAGCGCAGACTGTCTGGTCGAACGTACCGACAAGCTGCTCTACAAGGCCAAGGAGCTGGGGCGCAACCGGGTGATGCCGCTCCCCTCCTGAGCCCCGTTCAATAGAAAGATTTACCTCAATAGAAAAGCCAGTCAGATCACTGACTGGCTTTTCTGCATCCCTTCCCGGTGCCGCCAAGGTTCCCGGAACCTGGGCGGCGCCAGTCAGACGATTACTGCTGGGCCTCTGCGACCCCTTCTACTTTCACTTCGACACGGCGATCCGGAGCTAGGCAGACGATCAACTCGCGCTTGGACTTGCTGACGCAGCTGTCACCAGTAACCGGTGAGGATTTACCACGTCCTTCCACATTGATCTTGGCGGCCGGGATCCCTTTACCAACCAGATAGTTGGCAACGGTCTTGGCACGCTGCTCGGAGAGTTTCTGGTTGTAGGCATCGGAACCGATACGGTCGGTGTGACCAATCACGGTTGCCACGCCATCCTTGGGTCGAGCCTCTTCAATCTGGCTATAGAGGCTATCCAGCGCCTGAGTGGCCTGCGGCTTCAGGGTCGCCTTGTTGAAGTCAAACAGCACATCGGAGCTCAGGGTGAACTGCTTCTCAACCATCACAGGTGCAGGAGCAGGTTCCGGAGCCGGGGCTGGTACGGCAACCACAGGTGCAACCTGGCCGAAGCGATAGACAGCGCCCAGCGAGAGCAGGCCGTTGTCCATACGCAAACCGGTGTCGTCACGGCTGCCATAGGGGGTAGTATATTGATATTCGAGGCGGGCGGCCCAGTCGCGGTTGAAGACATACTCGGCACCGAGTGCGCTGACAACGTTGAACCGACCATCTCCCCCTTTCAGATCGCTGTTCGCGGCCGCATAACCACCACCGATACGGCCATACAGGTCGAGGCTATCAGTGACAGGGAAGCCCAGCTTCAATGATAAATGAATAAGTTGGGCCTGAACTTCATCTTGAAACGCTGCGCCCGTGGCTGAACGGGCATCATATTTGTACTTACCCAGATAATCGTAGCCATATTCGATGCCCAGGTTCTTGTTAAGCTGATAGCCGGCAAATACACCAGCCCCAAGAGCATCATTGGTCTCATTACCGAGGGTAAAGCTGTTGCTTTCATCAATGCCATAGAAGTTGGACCAACCCAGTTTGGCACCGCCATACCAGGTGTTGTCCTGACCTGCAGCCTGAGCATTGGCCGCCAGCAAGCCGGTAACCAGCAAGGTAATCAATGTTTTTTTCATGTTTGAGCCTCTGCAACTTTATGTAGGAGGAGGTTGATTGATATCACCTATTCTTATAGGTGCAACCACCCAAAAGCGAGCGTTGCATACCAACATTAGCCTATTTTCAAGTCACTGATATCAATTAACAAAACTCACTTTAACGCAACTGCATTACAAAAACAGCAACAAACGTCTGTTATTTCAACTGCATTTGACGCAAAAAGCAGTGTCGATAGGGCCCAGTATGGAATAAGGGCCAGCAACATGCTGGCCCAACGCAGTATCAATGACGAACAAACTCGTAGTTCTGATTGATAAAGTCAGCCACGCGCTGACTCAGTGCCTTGTGTACGATTTTGGTAGGATGCACCTGATCCCAGAACATATGCTCATCACAGTTGAGGGCTGCGGCGCTGCGCATCGCCTGCGGGCTCATCACTGCCTGCGCAAGGATCGGGTTACCGGCGACAGCCATCTTCTCGGAGAAGCTCAAGTCAGGGGCTGCAGCAACTTCAACATTGCTGTCGGAGAACGGCTTCCACATATAGCCACCGTCATAACAGGCGTGCTCGGTATCGCTCAGACCAAACTTCTGCGGGTCTTGCACCATCTCGTTGAACTGCTTGTCCACCTCGAACAGCTTCACGATGCCAAGGGGGGCCAGCTCACGAGTGAGGTTCTGCAGTCGCTGGTTGTGATAGCTGGCGACATTACGCACCTTCTCCACCACCCCCATGCTACGGGCGGACGGGGCTTGCCCCAGATCCGGAATGTTGAACAGCAGGATCTGCTTAGCACCGTTGAGCACCAAGCGGTTAGATGTCAACCGGATGGTATCGATCACCAGATCCGCATCCTCCTTCCTGTTCCAGCCATAAGCCAGATAGTCGTTGGCCCCGACCCAAATCACCACCAGATCATCGGGACGGAACTTGTCCTTTTTCAGGAACTGATCGATCTCGTAATTGAGGTTGTTGATCACCTGATATTTGGGATGCCAGGCAGAGAGACTGCCCCAGCCCTTCAAAGCCCCTCGCTGGTTATAGGCCACCGCCGTTGCCCCGCCTTCTGCCTCGTTGACCACAGCCAGGCCGGGGAAGTGTTCACTACTCAGCTGCTCCAACCACACCGGGCCGTTGCTGAAGCGCCCCTTGAAGTAGGGTGGGCTGGAGGGGAGATATCCCCGCATCTTCTTGTACATCTTGCCGGTGTCGGAGAGGCTGTCACCAAACATCACGACCCTCGAAAACGGCTGGCGTCCCTCTGCCGCTTGCACTGTCAGTGCCATTAACCCCAATAAACAAACAAGCCATTTTTTCATATTGTTATGCTCTTTGATTAAGCAGGTGAGACCTGCGGACTTCTCCTCGAGTGGCAGCAAACATGAAAAGAGTCTGCTGCCACTGACTTCTGGTGAATGCGGCAGATTACAGTTCCGGATGACATCACGCATCTCCTGCCTTCAAGCAAATCGCTTGCGCTCACAAATAGGCGTCATTAAGCACCCATTTAAACTCCGTTCTGGTATGACCACTGTCAAAAAACTACCCTTTTTTTTATGAATCAGCCGTTTTTTGCAAAAAAATTTGCGGTTAATCACTTTTTCGCAAATAAAGAAGATCTTTTCACACTTGTTTCACGCCCTCCCCGGCACAATGCCCTCATACCAATGACAGGAGTATGAAATGAACAAGGCAAGCGCAAGCGTAATCGGACTGTTGACCCTGATGTCTGTCTCCTCTTTTGCCATGGCGGCCTATACCGGCCCGCAAGAGCAGAACAAGGTTTCCGTTGCTCAACTGAAAGATCTGGCCGATGACAGCTGGGCCACCCTGGAAGGGAAACTGGTCAAGCACCTGGGCGGCGAGAACTATCTGTTCCGCGACGCCAGCGGTGAAGTGGAGGTCGAAGTAGATCAGGATGTGTGGCGTGGCACCGAAGTGGGCCCGGATGATCAGATCCGCATCCGTGGTGAAGTGGACCACAGCTGGAACAAGACCGAAGTGGAAGTGAAAACCCTGGAGAAAGTGGGCGCGGCCCCGCAGACCAAAGGCGGCTTTATCGCCAAATAAGGCCACTTCAACGACGAACTGGCCAGACGTTATAAGGGCGCTTGATATCAAACGCCCTTTTGCATGGTTAACGCAGCGTCACCGCTTAACCGGCCCGACTGGCAAAGGATCTCTTGAACCCCTTCTCGGCCTGATTGACCTTGTAGAGGTAACGGCGCGCCTCCTCTTTGGGATGTTGCTCGGTCAACACCTGATAGACCGCCTCGGGGGAGAGCCGGTTGATCCGGCCTGGCGCCGCCTTGCGATCGCTGGAGAAGGTATTGAGCACCCCGCCTGCACCACCGTTATAGGCGGAGATCACCGCATAACGACGGGAGCGCGGATCCTCGATATCCGCCAGATAGACGGTCTGCAACAGGTGCAGATAGGCGGTACCGACATCGATGTTGTAGGCCGGATTGAACAGCTCCTCCCGCGTCGGCTGGCCGTTCTTGCCCTTGACCCGCACATAGACGTCACGACCGGCAGTGGCCGGGATCACCTGCATCAGGCCATAAGCGTTGGCATGGCTCACCGCATAGGGGTTGAAACTGCTCTCGGTCTTGATCACCGCATAGATCAGGCTCTCCGGCACGCCGTATTTACGCGACGCATCCCGGATGATCCCCGCATACTTGTAGCCCCGTCGATCTTCATGGTTGGCCACCATGGGAATATCGACGAAGAAGATGGTGCGAATACCCAGGGTACGCTTCTTCATCGCCGTGTTGAGCAGGTAATCGGCATAACGCTCGGCGCGCCAGGAGGCTCGGATTGGCTGGCGCTGATTGTCCAGCACCTGACCGTAGAGGAAGGGCTCGCCGCCGGTCAGAATTTCCCGGTCGGAGTAAAGATCCACTTCGGCCGGATCGTCCGGCGTCAGCAGGGTCTCGATGATGGCGCGACGCAGGTGAGCGCGGGGATCGATGCCTGATACCGTCTCCACCATGATATGGCCACTGGAGAAGTCGATGTGGGCCCGGCTCTTGTACTGATCCGTGTATTTGACGTAGTCAAACTTGCCCGCAAACAGCGCCTCCCGCCCCCATATCTCGTTCACGTTATGGGAGAGCGCGCTGATCATGTGTTCAAAACCGCGGATGTCCTTGCCGTTGACCAGATCGTCATCCTCACTCCCGCTGGGCTTGGGGGAGGATGAGCAGGCAGAGAGAAACAGCAGGGTGCACAGCAGCCAAAAAATTCGGCCCATAGGATCCTCAAACCGGGCAGCATAGCTGCCCATCATTCATTTGCTGCGACTTCAGGAGCGGTCACGCCAGTGTGGCGCCATTCCCGCACCTGTTCACACGTACAACAGCCGGAGAGCTTATTGGGCAGGCGGGGTGTAACCTTCGATCTGCACTTCACCTGCATCAAACAGGTAGCTGACCATCTCTTTTTCCAGCAGTTGGCGATGCTCAAGATTCATCATGTTGAGCTTTTTCTCGTTGATCAGCATCACCTGCTTCTTCTGCCACTCGGCCCAGGCTTCCTTGCTGATGTTGTCAAAAATCCGCTTGCCGAGCTCACCGGGATAGAGTTGGAAATCCAGACCCGGGCCCTCTTTTTTCAGGCGTTGGCAAAATACAGTACGGCTCATGTTGACCTCTATGGTTGTAACTCTGGATAGGCGAGCAGACGGGCCGTGGCGGCCGCCAGCCCCACCTCGGCAGGATGGCGTAAGTTATACCAGAGTCGGTTATCTGCTTCCATGAGCCGCAGCGGCTGCGCCTCATCAATGTCAATCAGCAACGGCTGAATATCGAGATGGAAGTGGCTGAAGGTATGGCGAAAACCGGTCAGTTCACTATAACCGTGATGGCTCAGGCCAAGGGATGCCAGCAGACCATCCACCTCCGCCAGCGAAGCCACCTGCGGGAAGCAGTAGAGCCCGCCCCAGATCCCCTGTGGCGGCCGCTTCTCCAGCAGCAACTCATCGCCATGGCGGATCAGCAGCATGATGCCATCGCGAGCCGGAATGCTCTTCTTGGGCTTGCTGTTGGGATAAGCGGTAGGCTTGCCTTGCGACAGCCCCTGGCAATCGGCCCGCACAGGACAGCGATCACAGGCAGGCTTGCTGCGAGTGCAGATCGTCGCCCCGATATCCATCATCGCCTGATTGTATTGCGCCACGCCCAGCTTGGGAGTCAACCGGATGGCGATCTCCCACAGCTCGTTCTCCACCTGTTTTTGGCCGGGCCAGCCCGGCAACGCCAGCCAGCGGGTGAGTACCCGCTTCACGTTGCCATCAAGGATGGCGTGGGGCTGACCCAGAGAGAGCGACAGCACGGCCCCAGCGGTTGAGCGGCCAATGCCGGGCAGCGCCATCACCTCGTCAAAGCGCTCGGGAAAGAGGCCGTGGTGATGATCGCGGATCTGCTGGGCCGCCTTGTGCAGGTTGCGGGCCCGGGCGTAGTAGCCAAGCCCGGTCCAGTGGTGCAGCACCTCGTCAACAGGGGCATCGGCCAGCGCCACCACATCGGGGAAGCGCGCCATAAAACGCTGATAATAGGGGATGACTGTAGCGACCTGAGTCTGCTGCAGCATGATCTCCGAGACCCAGACCCGGTAAGGGGTCTTCTCCTGCTGCCAGGGCAGGGTTTTGCGGCCATGAAGCTCATACCACTCCAGAACCCGGCTTGCGAAGGTTGATTGATTCACGTTGTTCTCATGTCGTTGATATATGGGGAACTCTGCGGTTCCTTCGGCTCATCTGGCCTGCACGGGCATAAAGTCATCCCGCAGCACAGCGCCAGCTGTCTGGTGCGGCAGCGTAAGGCCTCGTCACGCCCAAGTCAAAGCCGCGCTGACAGGCGCTGCGGGCAGGTGGTGGTCAGGCAGCAAAGCGGTAACAAAGACGATATACTCGGCCCCACGATTGATGACGGGAGAGACGGTTTGCAGACTTATCTGGTTGGGGGCGCAGTGCGGGATCGCCTGCTGGGATTGCCGCAGGGCGACAGGGATCATCTGGTGGTCGGTGCCACCGTGGAGCAGATGCTGGCGCTGGGTTTTACCCAGGTCGGTCGCGACTTTCCCGTGTTTCTTCACCCCAAAACCCAGCAGGAGTATGCCCTCGCCCGTACCGAACGCAAACAGGGTCAGGGCTACACCGGTTTTGTCTGCCACGCCGCCCCCGATGTGACGCTGGAGCAGGATCTGCTGCGCCGGGATCTCACCATCAACGCCATCGCCGAAGATGATCAGGGCCAGCTCCACGATCCCTACGGTGGCATCGAGGATTTGGAAAAGCGGCTGCTGCGCCACGTCTCCCCCGCCTTTGCTGAAGATCCGCTGCGCATCCTGCGGGTCGCCCGCTTCGCCGCCCGCTTCCACGCTCAGGGCTTTACCATAGCGCCGGAAACTCTCGCCCTGATGAGCGAGATGACGGCCGCTGGCGAGCTGGCCCACCTCACGCCGGAGCGAGTCTGGAAGGAGCTGGAGAAGGTGCTGCTGGGGCCAACCCCGCAGATCTTTATCGAGGTGCTGCGCCAGTGCGGCGCCCTGAAGGCGCTGTTCCCAGAGATTGATGCGCTGTTTGGCGTCCCCGCCCCGGCCAAGTGGCACCCGGAGATCGACACCGGCATCCACACCCTGATGGTGCTGGAGCAGGCGTGCCGGATCTCCCCGGAATTGACCGTCCGCTTTGCCGCCCTCTGCCACGACCTTGGCAAGGGAGTAACCCCCAAGGAGTTCTGGCCAAGCCATCACGGTCACGGCCAGAAAGGGCTGCCGCTTATTCGCGCTCTGTGCGAGCGGTTCCGGGTACCCAATGAGTGCCGGGATCTGGCGCTGCTGGTGAGCGATCTGCACACCCACATCCATATCGCCTTTGAGCTCAAGCCCGCCACCCTGCTCAAGGTGTTCGACAAGGCTGATGCCTGGCGCCGCCCCGAGCGCTTTGCCCAGTTACTGGATGCCTGCCGCGCCGACTTCCATGGCCGTACCGGTTTCGAGGAGCGGGTCTACGCCGAGCCGGACTATGTGGCCGAAGCGCTAGCCGCGGCCCAAGCGGTGCCGGTGAAAGAGATAGTGGCAGCCGGTTTCAAAGGGGAAGAGATCAAGGAGCAGCTCGCCAAAAAGCGGACCGATGCCATCAGCCGCATCAAGGATGAGTGGACCTTTATCGAGGAGTAACCGTTCCCCCGCACAAGAACAGACGGCCGTACTGGCAAGGCTCCCGCAGGAGAGCTCACCAGTACGGCCGTTTTGTCATTTAGCAGAGTTCAGACTGGCGGTTTACGCCGGGCCGATGCGCTCCAGCAAGCTCATATGGGATGAGCCATCGTGGCGCTTCAGGTTCTGCTGATATGCCAATTGCTGTAAATGATATGTGTCACTTTGCCAACACTGTCGATGCTGAGACAGCGGGCCAGCATCCGTGAGGTGGCGGATTACGGGTGATCCCGGTGCCGCATTGCCAGCAATCACCTCGCCATGGGCACATCATATCGGGGCAGAGGCCATCGATGACGTGCATCAGAACGACGAAGGGGCGGATCTTGTCGCTCTTGCTCATCCCCGCCAGCACTCCCCGCTCCGCTCATCATGGATAGAGTTTTACTTCTCGGCCCCTGCTCACTAGACTTCGCCTCCCACTTCTTTGTTGACGTAGCGCCATGACCTTTCGCGAACTTGCCCTTCATCCCGCTCTGCTTGCCTCTTTGCCCGCCACCTTGCAGACGCCTACCCGCATCCAGCAGTTGGCGATTCCGGCGGTGCTGGCGGGGCAGGATCTGCTGGCACTGGCCCAGACCGGCAGCGGCAAGACGCTGGCGTTTGGCTTGCCGCTGCTGCAACGGCTGGATCCCGCCTCTAGACAGGTGCAGGGTCTGGTGCTGGTGCCAACCCGCGAGCTGGCAACTCAGATCACTGCCGCGCTAAAAGAGGGCGCCGAGGCGCTGGGGCTGCGCATCGTGACGCTGTGTGGGGGCGTTGCGCAGGAGCGGCAACAGGCCGAACTGGCGCAGGGGCCACAACTGCTGGTCGCCACGCCGGGGCGGTTGCGGGATCTGCTGACCCAACAGTTGCTGGGGCTGGATGGTTTGCAACTCTTGGTGCTGGATGAGGCGGATCGCCTGCTGGAGATGGGCTTTGCTCCTGACATCAAGGCGCTGCTCGGCTTTATTCCGGCGGATCGCCAGACCCTGCTCTTCTCCGCCACCTTGCCTGCCGAGCTGGAGACGCTAGCCAACGGCCTGCTGCGCGAGCCTACCCGTATCGAGGCCACCCCCCTCAACAGCGTGGTGAACGAGATCGAAGAGCGACTCTATCTGGTCAACAAGAGCAGCAAGGTCCCGGCGCTCATCAGCTTGCTCAAGGAGCAGGCGTGGCCGCAGGTGCTGGTCTTTATCAGTGCACGGGATGATGCCGACGGGGTCGCCAGAAAGCTTGCCAAGGCGGGCATTACGGTGGCCGCTCTCCATGGCGAGAAGGAGCAGGCGGTGCGCGAGCAGGCGCTCAATGATTTCAAGGAGGGTCGGGTGCGGGTGCTGGTGGCCACCGACCTGATGGCGCGCGGCATCCATGTGGAGGCGCTGCCGCTGGTGATCAATCTGGATCTGCCCGCCAGCGCCCCTGTCTATGTACACCGCATCGGCCGTACCGCCCGGGCTGGCCGTGAGGGGCTGGCCATCTCGCTGGTCTGTCATGGCGAGAGTGACATGCTGCAAGCCATCCGCACCCTGACCGGCCGTGAGCTGCCGCTGGGTGATCTGGCGGGATTCCCGGTCACTGACCAGCCTGCCAGTGGGGAGGGCAAGCGCCCCCCTCGTGACAAGCAGGCCAATCGCCGCACTCAGGCCAAACGCAGCGTCAAGCAGTTCAAGGGCAAGACGCCGCGCAACTGAGGAGTCAATGCACCGACTGGACAACGTTGCAGGAAAGGTGGACCCATATGACAATGCTCCAGCCACTCAATTGCAAGACTGCACGGTAACCGCTTGCCGAATTCTAGGACGCCGCCTCCTATACTCAGTAACAGAGTCAGGAGATCGTGATGATGAAGCATTATTGGTGGTTGATCTGTTGTTGGTGTGGCTGGTTGTCTGCTGCCCCCTTGTCGCTGGTGACGGGGGAGTTTTCACCCTATTCCGGCGCCCGTTTGCCGGATGGAGGGGAGAGCACCCGACTGGTGACGACCCTGTTTCGGGAGGCAGGGCAGCGTGACCTGAGCGTGGCTTATATGCCCTGGAGCCGTGGTTATCAGTTGACGCTGCAAGGGGATGCCGCCGCGACCTACCCTTATGCCTGGACGGCGGAACGGGCCAAGCTGTTCTACTACAGTGCGCCAATCCATATCGATCGCCTCTCCTGGTTTACCTTCAAGGGGAGTGATGCGGTGGTGG
>NZ_JBODRQ010000092.1:0-14386 GCF_050633025.1 Aeromonas sp. | reverse complement strand
GATCAACGTCACCATCCGCTATCCGGACAATGCCGAGACCCCGTTCAAGGACTTCCTGATGGGGCGGGTAAAACGCATTCAGGTGCGGATCGAGGAGCTGCCGGTGGATGAGGCGCTCATTGGGGATTACTTCAACGACAAGCAGTTCAAGCGCGGTTTTCAGGATTGGCTAAACCAGCGCTGGCAGGAGAAAGACGAGGTGCTGGAGGAGTGGCAGAGCGGTCAGTCACCGCTGCCGGTTGCCGCCAAATCCGGGGATGAATCCAAAGAGAGCGCAGAAGCCAACTCGGCCAACTGATTTTCGGAAAAGACAGCAATCCCGTGGCGGCGCAGCAGGGCAGTGGTCTTGCCCTCGCCCGCCACAGAAACACCTTCAAAGCGGCCGTTATAGATACGGCCGCTGCCACATGAGGGGCTCCCCTCTTTCAGCAGGGCGAAGCGAATGCCCTGCGTCTGACAGATTTCCAGCGCCAGCTCGGCGCCGCGATCAAACTCGGCTGTCACATCCACTCCGCTCGCCGTCACTACCCGTTCGCCCTGTCGCTCGGCAGGAGGACGTGGGGTCGGCAAACCGCCAGCCACTTCGGGGCAGAAGGCCAGCACCCGCCCCTCGGCACCCAGCGCACTCAGCCAGTCGCTGACAATCCCCTTGCTCTGACCGTCGTAACGCACCGGCTGACCCAGCAAGCAGGCACTCACCAGCACCTTGTGCACGCCGGTCTCACTCATGCTTCCGCTCCGTGCATCACCTGATCGAACATCACGCAGCAGGGGCTCTCCAGCCGGTAGAGGATAGCGGGACGCTGTTTGCCGGTACGTTTGCGGCCGGTATCAACCAGAATGTCGGCGCGATGGATCCGCTTGCGGAACGCCGCCGTATTCATGGGTGTTTGCAGGATAATTTCGAAGGCGCGCTGCACCTCGGAGAGGGTGAACTCGGGCCCCAGTAGTTGCAGCGGCAGGGTGCTGTAGCGGCTCTTGATCCGCAGCCGCTCCAGCCCCTTGGCGATGAGCTGGAGATGGTCGAAGGCGAGGCTCATACCCGGCAGGGTCGAAACCGGATGCCAGCAGCCGTGGCGAGCCTCCACTTCAGGCGCCACCAGACAGAGATAGACCAGGGTAGTGGACCAGCCGCGGGGATCCCGCTCCAGATTGCCGAGAGTGCAGACCTGCTCGCTGTAGCAGTGACCGAGCCCCCACTCCGCCAGCAGGCGGCGCTGGGCGGAATCCAGATCCCGGTCCAGCGTCTCGTCGATGCGCAGCGCAGGCAGTTGCCAGCTGAGGGCAAAAGGGGGGCGATCGCGGATCTCGAGCAGTAGTTCGAGCCGCTCCTCATGCAACCGCAGCACCACCATATCCAGACTCATTCTCAGCATGCCGATCGCCCTGCTCGCCTTCCATTAATGTTTGGTAGATAATATCACACGAATAGTATGTGCAGGAGCCAATCATGGGAACCGTCGCCAGCCTGGATATTGATGCGCAGAAGGGCTTTACCCCCCTCTGCCCGAACGAACTGCCCGTCGCGGGCGGGGATGATATTGTGGCGGCCCTCAACGCTCAGGCCACCCTCGCCAGCCTGCGCATCGGCAGCAAGGATGCCCACCCCGCCAATGCGGTCTGGGTGGCCAGCGAGCCTGTTACCATGCTGCAACCGCTTGATTTGCCAAACGCCGACCTAACCTGGCCGCAACACTGCGTCCCCGGCAGCAAGGGCTTCGAGCTGCTCGATGGCCTGCCCGCCCCCATCGACTATGACTTCTTCGTCTGGAAGGGGGTCGAGCCGGATCTGCATCCCTATGGTGCCTGCTATCACGATCTCGCCGAACGGCGCAGCACCGGACTCATCGAGTTCATGCAAGCCCGCAAGGTCGATACCGTGCTGGTCGGCGGCCTCGCCACCGACTACTGTGTCAAAACCAGCGTGCTGCAACTTCGCCGCGCCGGTTTCCGGGTGATAGTCCATCTCGATGCCTGCCGTGGCATCGCCCCCGCGACGGTTGCCAGCGCCCACACCCAGATGATCGAGGCAGGGGCCGAACTGGCCCAGACCCTGATCGATGTACAACGCCTGCTGGACGCCTGATATGCCCCCTATCCTAACCAGCCTGCTCGACACCGACGCCTACAAACTGCATATGCAGCAGGCGGTGTTTCATCGCTACCCGGATGCCGAGGTGGTGGCCGAGTTTCACAGCCGCAATGAAGAGGATCTGCTGCCCATGATGGGGCAGATCGAGGAACAACTGCGCCTCGCCGGTTCCCTGCGACTGACCAGGCCAGAGCTCGATTTTCTGGCCGAGCGCCCCTTCTTCACCCCTGACTACCTCGACCACCTGCGCCGCAAGCCGCTCGATGCTTCCCTGCTCAAGGTGTTCGAGCAGGATGGCCGCATCAATGTGCGGGTCGAGGGGCCCTGGCAGGATGTGATCCTGTGGGAGATCCCGGTGCTCGCCATCATCAGCGAGATGCGCAACCGCTTCCGCTATCCCCAGTTCGGCGTCAGCCATGCGCTGGAGCGGCTCGATCAGAAGATCGACAAGCTGGAGAAGGAGCTGAGCAGCGACGAGATGAGCGAGTTCAACCTCATCGACTTCGGCACCCGCCGCCGCTTCTCCCACGCGGTGCAGGATGCGGTAGTGGTTCGCCTCAAGGAGCGGCTGCCTGCGTTTCGCGGCACCAGCAACTACATGCTGGCCCAGAAGTACAAGTTGCCCGCGGTCGGCACACAGGCCCATGAGTGGTTCCAGGCGCACCAGCAGCTCGGCTTCCCGCTGGAGCACAGCCAGCGCGCTGCCCTCACCAGCTGGCTGGACGAGTTTACCAACCATCTCGGCATCGCCCTGACCGACTGCATCACCATGGATGCCTTCTTGCGGGACTTCGACTTCGAGCTGGCCAGCAGCTATCAGGGCTTGCGCCACGACTCGGGCGATCCCGTGGTATGGGGCGAGAAGGCGATCAGCCACTATCAGCGACTCGGTATCGACCCCGCCGACAAGACCCTGGTCTTCTCCGACGGACTCAACCTCGACAAGGCAGTGCAGCTGTTCCGCCACTTCCGTGGCCGGATCAACACCAGCTTCGGCATCGGCACCAAACTCACCTGCGATCTGCCCGGTGTCAGCCCGATGAACATCGTCTTCAAGCTGATCGAATGCAATGGCGGCCCGGTTGCCAAGATCTCCGACAGCCCGGGCAAGACCCTCTGCCGGGATGCGGAGTTTATCCGTAACCTCAAACAGGCGTTCCACGTCGGGGTCTGATCTTCCCGAACACCAGAAAACAAAAAGCCCGCCGGTTCACACCGGCGGGCTTTTTTATCGACTCAAGAGTGGTCAGTCTTTCTTGGCCAGCAGGAACTGCACCAGCTTGTTGAACTGCTCTTGAGAGGTGATGGATTCCATCTTCACCATATACTTGCCGTTCACCAGGAAGGACGGTACACCGCGAATGTTGTAGCTCTCGGTGTTGCGATCGAACTGGGAGACCATGCCGGAGACGGCGAAGCTGTCGACGGCCCCATCGAACTCTTCAGCCGGTACGCCGTTGTCCACGAAGAGCTGCTTCACATCGTCACGGCTCATAGGCGGCTGACGCTGGGTGTGGATCTTGGTGAAGATGGCCGGGGTCAGCTTGGCTTCGGCGTTGAGCAGGCTGGCAACGGCATAGGCACGCTGCAACTCGGGGCCCATCTCGCGGCCGAGGAAGGCAACCGGGTTCTTCTTGAGGGGCACCCCCTCTGGCAACCCGGCCTTCAACTGTTCAACGATCGGTTCGAAGGTGGCGCAGTGCGGGCAGAAGTAGGAGAAAAACTCCATCACTTCCGGCTGGGCACTGCCGGTCTGTTTGACCACATCGTAGTTGACGCCTTCCTTGAACTCGGGGGCGGCGTGAACCATGGGGATCATCAGCATGGCAGCAAGGAAAAATAGGATTTTTTTCATGATGTTTCCTGTTAAGGGATCACTGTGAGGCACGCCCGGCGAACCGAAGCAGAGCCAAGCCTATTGTTTCGCCATGCTGACGTCAATGGGCAGGGCCGGAGATCGAATCCCGCTTGCCGCGCAAGATCCCTTCCATTTCACCAATTTGGCATCAGGCTCAACGGCAGCGCCTTCAATGCATCGAGCTGATCGTGCCAAAGGTGGGGCTATCTGCTGGCCGCCGGATAAGTTACCACCCAGGCATCAGGCTCAACGGTGGTGCCTTCAGCGCTTCCAGCTGATCGTGCAGGGTCGCTATCTGTTGACGCCAGTAGTGATCGGTATTGAACCAGGGGAAGTGACGGGGGAAGGCGGGATCTTCCCAGCGCCGCGCCAGCCACGCCATGTAGTGAACGATGCGCATCGCCCGCAGCGGCTCGATCAGCGCCAGCTCCCGCGAGTCAAACTCCATAAACTCCTCGTAGCCCGCCAGCAGAGTGTCGAGCTGGATCTGCTGCTCGTGGCGCTCACCGCTGAGCATCATCCAGAGATCCTGGATCGCGGGGCCAGTGCGGCAATCATCGAGGTCGACAAACATGGGGCCATCACGCCACAGGATGTTGCCCGGGTGGCAGTCACCATGCAGGGAGATCTGCGCCACATCCAGGGTCATGGCGTCGCCGACATGCTTGATCAGCTCGTCCAGCACCCCGAAGAACTGCTTGGCCAGCCCGCTTGGCAGCCACTCGCCAGACGCCAGCAGCTGACGCGGTTCGTGCAGCATGCTCTCCACATCGAGCCGCACCCGATGATGAAACGGCTTGCTGGCGCCGATCTGATGAATGCGACCGAGGAAACGCCCCACCCACTCCAGCTGATCGAGGTTATCCACCTCGAACTGACGGCCACCAACGCTCTGCCAGATGGCAAACGGGTAACCCTCATGCTCCAGCAGGGTCTCGCCCGCGAAGGCGAGCGGTGCGGCAACCGGGATCTCAGCCTCTGCGAGACGGGTGGCAAACTCGTGCTCCTCGAGGATCTGGGCCCGGCTCCAGCGGCCGGGACGGTAGAACTTCACCACATAGCGGCGACGATCCTCATCCTGAAACTGGTAGACCCGGTTTTCGTAACTGTTGAGCTCTATAAGGCCGGAGTCGAGCCGCAGGCCACTGAGATCGAGCGCATCCATGATGAGGTCGGGATTGAGGTCGGAATAGTTGAAACGCATGTCATCCACCATAAGAAAGGGGCGCCGTTGCGCCCCATTCTATCACTACTGCCCGGCATTGCCGTGCTCGCTGATAACCGGACTGGTGTCACGCCCGGCCCGCAGCCACACGCAGTTACAACCGACTGATAAACTTGCTGCCCTGGCGCAGGTTGCCCTTGCTGTCATCGGGCACCGCCCCCTCCCGTTTCAGCACGAACTGGATATCCAGCGCCGGCCGTTTCAGGTTGTAGGGATCGACCGCCAGACTGATCGGCAGGGTGTAGATCTCCCCCGCCTTCAGGGTCACTTCACGGGGGCCGAACCACTGATACTCGGGCAAGCCCTCCACATCCAGCTGGTAGGTCTGGGACTGCAGGGTCTTGTTGAGGATCTTGAGGGTGTAGGTGTTCTCGATAAGCCCCTCGCTGTTTTCGCGGAACAGCTGGTTGCGATCCCGCAGGATATCGAGCCCCATCGGCATGATGGACATGGCGTTGTAGACAAAGACTCCCAGCATCACTGCCATCACCAAGCCGTAACCTATCAGCTTGGGCCGCGCCACATGGGTCGAGTCGTTGGCCAGCTTGTGCTCTGTGGTGTAGCTGATAAGCCCTTTCGGGTAACCCATCCGCTCCATGGTCTGGTCGCAGGCATCGACGCAGGCGCCGCAGTTGATGCACTCGTACTGCAGGCCGTCGCGGATATCGATACCGGTCGGGCAGACCTGCACGCAGAGATCGCAGTCGATACAGTCACCCAGCCCCATCGCCTTGGGATCCGCCTTGCGGGAGCGGGCGCCACGGGTCTCGCCACGCTTGGTGTCATAACCGACGATGAAGGTGTCCTTGTCGAACATGGCGGACTGGAAGCGGGCATAGGGGCACATGTGGATACACATGATGGCACGCATCCAGCCCGCATTGCCGTAGGTGATGATGGTGAAGAAGAGCACCCAAAACAGCACCCATCCGCTGGCCTGCAGGGTGAAGAGGTCCGGCACCAGTTCAGTCACATCCTGGAAGTAGGCGACGAAGGTCAGGCCGGTCACCAGCGAGATCGCCAGCCAGGCCAGATGCTTGGCCCCCTTGCGAGCCAGCTTCTCGCCGCCCCAGGGCGCCTCGTCCAGCTTGCGCCGTTTGTTGGCGGGCCCTTCCAGCTTCTCTTCAAACCAGATGAACATGAAGGTCCATACCGTCTGTGGGCAGAGATAGCCACACCAGACCCGGCCGAGGAAGGTAGTAATAAAGAAGAGCCCGAAGGCGGCGATCATGAAGAGCCAGGCGAGCAGGGTCAGATCCTGCGGCCAGATGGTGGCGCCAAAGATATGGAACTGCTGGTGACCGAGGTCGAACAGCACCGCCTGTCGCCCGTCGTAACGCAGCCAGGGCAGCAGCACGAACAGCGCCACAAAGAACCAGCCCATGGCCTTGCGCATCCGCTGCCAATACCCTTTCTGGGCCCGCACATAGATGCGGTTGCCCGGGTTGAATCTGTCGTCGCTGGCTTTGAACGTATTGGGGTTGAAGGTCCCGGTTACGCCCTTGTCGGTGACGTCCTTGATATCGATTTTATCGTGGTCGGCCATTGCAAGACATCGCTCCCTTAATTGTTATGGCGCGGATTATATCTTAAACAACCTGATAACCGTGTGGATTAGATGTATCTAATGTTGGCGTTGGATCGCAAATTTCATTAACAAAAAAGGCGTTTCGCCTGTTGACGAAACGCCTTTTTTAGATTCCATTGAGGCCTTACTGATGCGGCCGGCTAAATGGCTTATTTGATACCGCGCGCCTTGAGCAGCGCCTCTTTGAAATCGGGCACATGATCCTTGGCCAGACCCGGGATCATCGCCTGCTTGTCGGATTCCCGCATTTTGAGGTGATAGATCAGCATGTCGTCGGTCAGCTCGGACAGAGGCCCTTCAAATCCCGCCTCTTGGGCCAGTTTGGCAACAAACTGCACCAGGCTGAGATCCTGTTCCTTGATCCAGGCAGGCTGCAACAACTCCAGCAGCTCTTCGATACGATGACATTGCATAGACAACCTCTTTAATCTGTCACGTTAAATTCAGGCAACCTTACCCATCAAGGCTACTTCGATTCGATCCCGCCCATTATGCTTGGCCTGATAGAGTGCCGCATCCGCTTTTTGGATCAAATCGGCGATTTTCATGCTGTTGTCCGGTATCAGTGTCGCAACACCAAAACTACATGTGACCCGACCGGAGACCAGTGACTTCTGGTGCGGGATGGCCAGCTCCTTGAGCGCCTGCCGCACATTGTCCGCCACCTGCAGCGCCCCCTGCATGCCGGTGCAGGGCAGCAGCAAGGCGAACTCTTCGCCCCCGTAACGGGCCGCCAGATCGTCCTCGCGCCGCTCCACCTCGGCCAGCAAGCCCGCCACCTGTTGCAGGCAGTCATCCCCCAGCTGGTGACCGTAGAGATCGTTGAACTGCTTGAAGTAATCCACATCTACCAGCACCAGCGACAGCGGCGCCCGGGCTCGGTGGCAACGGCGCCAGGCGCGCTCCAGAGAGTCATCGAGATGGGCACGGTTGGCGATGCCAGTCAGGCCATCGAGACGGGAGGTAAGGCGCAAATGTTCGGAGACCGCCTTCAACTCGGCCACCAGTTCGGCATTGGAGAAGCGGTGGTGGAGCGAGGCTATCTGATCCCGCTGCATCCGGCGCAGCAGGGTCGGCAAAAAGACAAACAGATAACCCGCCAGCATACAGGCGACGATCCGCTCCTGCTCGTTGCCATTGCCCAACTCGAACAGCATGGCGCACCCGAGCGGCAACACGACTCCGTAGAGCGAGCGGCGGCAGCCAAACAACATGATGGCACTGCCGGTAAGAATAAGGCTGGAGAGCATCATCATGGCGGCGCGGTAGGTATCGGGCAGCTTGTCCATGTAGAGCAGCACCCCGAGAGCCCAGACGATGGAGGTGATGGTGGCTCCGATAAAGAGCTCCCGCTCCAGTACCCGCGGCGAGATCTGACGCAGGCGGGTCCGCCGCCAGCGCAAGTGCCAACCCCGACCCAGCAGCCACAACAAAGTCCCAGACAACCAACCGAACGCTTCGGTGGCAGGCAGATAGTCGTGGAACAGCAGGCTCCAGCCAAATGCCATCAAGCCCAGACAGGGCAGACCGAACGATGCATGGGTATAGAGCTGAGCCATAATGGCCTGCCTGACCTGGCGTGTCACACTCTGCGTCAAATGAGTACTCCTGTACAAGAGCCGAGCAGTCTACCATTACCCCCTGACCAGCAACAATAAAGCACCGGTTATTAAGTTTTTAATCAATTAATATCTGTTGCTCCTGCGCCAACCGGTGAGTCACTGTTCACCCCTTCTCCAGCTCGTCGAGGATCGGGCATTCGGGGTTTTCATCCCCGTGGCAGCAACCGACCAGCCCCTCGAGCGAGCTAAGCATCGCCTGCAAACCAGCGATGCGAGCCCGCAGATCGACGATCTTCTCCTGCGCCAGCTTCTTCACCTGGGCGCTGGTTCTGTGTTCGTCACGGTAGAGCGCCAGCAGCTCCTGACACTCCTCCAGATTGAAGCCGGTCTCCCGCGCCCGCTTGACGAAGCGCAGCTCGCGCAGCGATCCCTCGGTGTAACTGCGATAGCCGTTGTCACTGCGTACCGGGGCAGTAAGAAGGCCGATGCTCTCGTAATAACGAATGGTTTTGGCAGTCAGTCCCGTGGCCTTGGCTACCTTGCTGATGTTCATGGATGACTCCTTAATGGTTCGATTCAGTGCTGACATTGTGGCTGACATGGGCCATTGCCCGCGGCTGCCAGCGTTTCAATAACAGGGAATTGCTCAAAACTGTGATGCTGCTCAGGGCCATGGCCGCCCCCGCCAGCTCGGGGCTGAGGTAGCCCAGCGCCGCCAGCGGAATGCCGATGATGTTGAACACGAAGGCCCAGAACAGATTCTGCTGTATGGTGCGCCAGGTCGCCGCCGAGATGTCGATGGCATCGGCCACCAGCCGCGGGTCGGATCGCATCAGGGTGATGGAAGCGGTCTCCATCGCCACATCGGAGCCGGAGCCCATGGCGATACCGACATCCGCCGCCGCCAGCGCCGGGGCGTCATTCACCCCGTCTCCTACCATAGCTACCAGCCCGCGGGTTTGCCCCCGCAGCGCCTCTACTTTCTCCACCTTGCCAGCTGGCAGCACGGAGTCGAAGGCCCCGTCCAGCCCCAGCTTGGCGGCGATATGGGCCACCGGCGCCGGTGCATCGCCGCTCACCAGCCAGCTGGCGATGCCGCGCTGGCGCAGGTTTGCGATGGCTTCCGGGCTCTCGGGGCGCAGGGTATCAGCCAGCGCCGCGATGCCGGCCACCACGCCGTCGATGGCGACCCAGACCCTGGTTGAGCCGTCGGCGGCTTGTTCATCCTGCGCCGGAACCACAATACCGAGCTGGGCCAGCAAAGAGCCATTACCGATGGCGACCCTGTGGCCCGCTACCTGACCGACAATACCGGCACCGACTCGCACTTCCACCGCCTCCAGCTGGGGCAGCACCGCCTCTTTGCCGATGGCCTCGCACATGGCCAGCGCCAGCGGGTGTTCGCTCGCCTGCTGCAGGGCGGCGGCGAGGCGCAGCTGCTCATCGTTGCCGCTCCAGCTGGCCAGCACAGGCTTGCCTTGAGTGAGGGTGCCGGTCTTGTCGAAGATAAGCGCCTTGATGGCGTGGGCCTTCTGCAGGGTATCGACATCCTTGATCAGAATGCCGTGACGCGCCGCGACGCCGGTGCCAGTGACAATGGCCGCCGGGGTGGCCAGCCCCAGCGCACAGGGGCAGGCGATCACCAGCACCGCCACCGCCGCCAGCAGCGCCTGACCGAAGTCGTTGCTGATGGCGTACCACACCAGCAGGGTAAAGAGGGCGATAGCCATCACCACCGGCACAAACACGGCGGAGACCTTGTCCACCAGCTGTTGCAGCGGCGCCTTGCCCATTTGGGCGCTCTCCACCAATGCGATGATCTTGCTGAGACTGGAGTCCTCCCCCACGGTAGTGGCCTCTATCTCCAGCACGCCGGAGCGGTTGATGGCACCGCCCAGCACCTTGTCGCCCTCGCCGCGCGGCACCGGCAGGCTCTCGCCGGTGAGGATCGACTCGTCCAGCTCGCTCTCGCCACTCACAATTTTGCCATCCACCGGCACCCGTTCCCCCACCAGCACCCGCAGCCGATCGCCGCGCAGCACCTCGTCGATGGCGACGCTCTGCCAGCTCTCGCCACGCCAGACGGTGGCAGTTTCCGGCCGCAGCGCCATCAGTTCACGAATGGCAGACTGGGTGCTGCGGCGGGCTCTCGCCTCCAGCAGTTTGCCCAACGAAATTAGCGTGATGATGATGGCGCTCGCCTCGAAATAGAGCTTGCCGCTGGCAGCCATTCCCAGGTTAAGCAGCAGATAGAGGCTGTAGAAGTAGGCGGCGCTGGTACCGGTGGCCACCAGCACATCCATATTGGCTGCACGATTCTTGAGGGCAAGCCAGGCACCGCGATAAAAGCGGGCCCCGATCCAGAACTGCACCGGGGTGGCGAGCAGCAGCTCGAGCCAGGCGGGCAGATGCCAGGGGAACAGTCCGGCCATGGCCAGCATCCCTACCAGCAGCGGCAGGGTGAGCAGGGCCGAGACGATGACCCGGGTTTGCGCCTGACGGGCGCTGGCAGCCTCCTGCGCTTCCCGCTCCAGCAACTGCTGGCGGCGGCCGCTGGCGGAACCTTGTGCCAGCTGGGCGCCAAAGCCGAGCGCCTCGATCTGCTCGCGCAAAGCGGCCGGGGTCTGCATCCCGGGGACCAGCACGATGCGGGCCTGTTCGATGGAGAAGTTGACCTCGGCGGAGATAACGCCGGGCAGCGCGGCCAGCATCTTGTTCAGTCGAGCCGAACAACCGGCACAAGTCATGCCGGTAATTTGAAACAAAAAGGTCTCGCTGCCGTAGTCGTAACCCTGACTCTTGATGCTGTCGAGCACCGCAGACAGGCGATCGGGGCTGGCCAGCTCGATGGCCGCTTGCTCCAGCGCGAAGTTGACGGTAGCCGATACCCCCTCCAGCTTGTTGAGGGCGGTCGTGATGCGGCCAGCGCAGTTGGCGCAGCTCATGCCGCTGAGCGGCAGCTGCAGATGAATGGGTGATTGAAGATGAGTGATCATGTTGTTCCTCCCCAGAACCCGTCGGCACCATAAAACGCCGACTGGCAAACCCTAACCTTTACTCTAAGGGTAAGCTCAAGCCACATGATCCACTTTTTGCAGATGAAAAAAACGGCGCCCGTTTGCTGCCAGAGAGCAAACGGGCGCCGCATTCAGCTATTGCGCGGTGTGAGCGGAGCTCAGATACCGTACTGGGCGCGATAAGCCTTCATGGCCGCCAGTTGCGCCGCCAGCTCCGGCTGCTCGGCCTGCTTCTCCTCCAGATACTGAATCAGGTCGCTCATCTGGATGATGGCGATGATGTGGGCGCCGTAGTCACGCTCCACCTCCTGAATGGCGGAGAGCTCGCCCTTGCCCTTCTCCTGACGGTCCAATGCGATCAGCACACCGGCCAGCGAGGCGCCGTTGGCCTGGATCAGATCCATGGATTCGCGGATGGCGGTCCCGGCTGTGATAACGTCATCCACCAGCATGATGCGCCCCTTGAGCGGGCTGCCCACCAGATTGCCACCCTCGCCGTGATCCTTGGCCTCCTTGCGGTTGAAGCACCAGGGCACATCCACATCGTGCTGCTCTACCAGCTGCACGGCGGTGGCAGAAGCGATGGGGATCCCCTTGTAGGCCGGGCCAAACAGCACATCGAACTCGATGCCGGCATCCATCAAGGCGGCGGCATAGAAGCGGCCGAGACGGGCCAGATCGCGGCCGCTGTTGAACAGACCGGCGTTGAAGAAGTAGGGGCTTTTACGACCGGATTTCAGGGTAAATTCACCGAATTTGAGGACCTGCTTCTCCAGGGCGAACTCGATAAATTGACGCTGGTAGGCTTTCATTCTGGCTCCTTGCTTGGCTTGTCGTTGTCTTGTGTGGGGGTATAAAAAAACGCGGTCAATGCCGCGTTTTTCAAAACAGAAATCAGGAGAGCGACTGCTTCTGCAGCGCAATGATGTCGGCGATGCCGCCCTTGGCGAGCGCCAGCATCTCCAGCAGCTCTTCGTGGGTGAAGGGCTCGGCCTCCGCGGTGCCCTGCACCTCGATGATGCGACCATCTTCGGTCATCACCACGTTCATGTCTGTCTCGGCGGCGGAGTCTTCGATGTACTCCAGATCGCAGATGGCTTCGCCTTCGTACATACCGACTGAGACGGCAGCGATCATCTGCTTGAGCGGGCTCTGTTTGATCATGCCCTTCTCGACCATCCAGTTCAGCGCATCCACCAGCGCCACGCAGGCACCGGTAATGGAGGCGGTACGGGTGCCGCCATCGGCTTGCAGCACATCGCAGTCAACTGTGATGGAGTGTTCGCCCAGCGCAGTCAGGTCTACCGCGGCGCGCAGGGAGCGGGCGATCAGACGGGAGATCTCCAGAGTGCGGCCACTCTGCTTGCCGGAGGCCGCTTCGCGGTTCATCCGGGAGTGGGTGGAGCGCGGCAACATGCCGTATTCAGCAGTGACCCAACCCTGATTCTTCCCTTTCAGGAAGCGCGGAACGCTGGTGTCGACGCTGGCGGTGCAGAGCACGCGAGTGTTACCGAACTCCACCAGCACTGAGCCTTCTGCATGTTTGGTGAAATTGCGGGTAATGGTAACCGGGCGAAGTTGCGCGGCACTGCGATCGCTGGGACGTGACATGGAACGGACCTCTGGGCTGGCTCAAATTGGCGGGGGATTATAAGTGATCCCGCCCCAAATATCAGCCGCTAAAACCACGGCATCGGCTGACGAGCAGGGCCGGGCTGAGTATACTGGCCGCACACTTCATCAAGCCCGGAACAATCAATGATTCACAGCATGACCGCCTACGCCCGCAAGGAATTCAAGGGCGACTGGGGCACAGCCGTTTGGGAAATTCGTTCGGTCAACCAGCGCTATCTGGAAACCTACATTCGCCTGCCGGAGCAACTGCGCAGCCTGGAGCCGGTACTGCGTGAGCGTTTCCGCGCCAAGCTGCAGCGCGGCAAGGTGGAGTGCAACCTGCGTTTTGAAGCCGCTCAGGCCGCAGCCAGCCAGCTGCACATCAATGAAGAGCTGGCCAAGCTGATCATCGACAGCGCCAGCTGGGTAATGAAAGAGGCGGGCCAGGGCCAGCTCAACCCGGTCGATGTACTGCGCTGGCCGGGTGTCATGGCTGCCGCCGAACAGGACATGGACGCGGTCGCCACCGAGTTGCTCGGCGGTTTTGACCAGACCATGGAAGATTTCCTCGCCTCCCGCGCCAGCGAAGGGGCCAACCTCAAGGCCCTGATCGAACAGCGTCTGGCCGGCATTCAGGTGGAAGTGAAGAAGGTGCGCGTCCACCTGCCGCAGATCATCGAGTGGCAGCGCCAGAAGCTCACCGACCGGCTGGCCGAAGCCAAGGTGGAGCTGGATCCGGCCCGCATCGAGCAGGAGATCGTGCTGCTGGCCCAGAAGATCGACGTGGCCGAAGAGCTGGATCGTCTGGAGATGCACATCAGCGAAACCAACAAGATCATGAAGAAGGGTGGCGCCTGCGGTCGCCGTCTCGACTTTATGATGCAGGAGTTCAACCGCGAGTCGAACACCTTGGGCTCCAAGTCGATCAACGCCGAAGTGACCCAGTCCGCCGTCGAGCTGAAAGTCCTCATCGAGCAGATGCGCGAGCAAATTCAGAACATCGAATAGATTTTTCACCCGCCCAAGCATCGCTTAAAAGCCCGGTATTACCTTGTGAATCGCAGGGGTGATACCGGGCTTTTTTCATCTTCCCGGTCGCATAGAGGGACGGATGTCGGTGACAACCGACATGCCTCGCCTGCTTGTTGTGTTCAACGATACTGGCCCTCCGTTTGCCGCAAAGGGTCACGTTGCGTAACCGGATACCCGCCTACAGGAGATCTTTCAGCCGGGTTAACAGCGCTTTACGGCTGTTGTTCGCCACCACAAATTGCTTAAAGCGCTGGGCAAACGCGGGGCTATCGCCTTTGAGCTGATAGGCTTCCCACAACTGATGCACATAGCGTGAGGCCGCATCGTAGCCACTGGCGCACACGCGATCCGCCTGTTCTTGTGCCTGCTGCCAGGCGTGTTCACGCTGATGGTAGATA
>NZ_JBODRQ010000091.1:0-14856 GCF_050633025.1 Aeromonas sp. | reverse complement strand
CTCAATCTGAACAGCATTGCCGCTACGGCAGGTTTTTTGCTGCTGTTTACCCTTTCCTCCTCTTATCCTGCGTTATCCGAACTCAGTCAGTTACCGAGTGCAAACAAGCACCACATCCCTGTCACCATTTGCCACAAAAAACATCATTTTTCACAAACTCTTCACCCTGAGTCATGGCATCATGCTGGTGATGAATTCTTGTTTGGATTCATAAGCACCCATAACAATTCGAACATGTCGTTATATAAGGAAATCCCATGTTGAAAACCGTCCGCCCCCTGCTGCTGCCTCTGATATTTGGCCTGATGACCCTGCCTGCCGTGGCGGCTGATCTGGAACAGCCTATGAAGAAGATTGGCTTCAACTACAAGCAAGCCGTCAAGGCTGATGATGCAGCCACCATGGAGAAGCATATCAATGAGATGAAGGCCCAGCTGGATGTGGCCAAGCAGAAGAACATGCCGGCAGCCAAGAAAGAGAAGTTCCTTGAAGGGATGAACGAGGTACAGACCGAGCTGGATGCCAGCCTGGCCGCACTCAAGGCGGGTGATGAGGCCAAGGCGCGCGAACATCTGGCCAAGGTCAACGACCTGAAGAAGGAGTATCACAAATATGCCAAGCAAAAAGGGTGAGCCCTTTCGCTGGGATCCGCTGGTTCGCCTGACTCACTGGGGCTTGGCGGCGGTCTGCATCGGCAACCTCTGGGTTAACGAAGCGGGCGAGGAGTGGCACGAGTGGTTGGGTTACGGCGCCATTGGGCTGGTCTCCTTGCGGCTGATCTGGGGGCTCACTTTCGCCCGTGGCTACGCCCGCCTTGGCGCCCTGATCCCCAGTGGTGAGGATTTTCGCCAGCAGGCGCGCGAGATGCGTGAGCGGCAGCCTCCGGCACCGGGCCATCACGGCAGCGGCAAGCTGGCCGTGTGGGCGCTCTGGCTGGTCGTGCTGGCGACAGCAGGCAGCGGCTGGTTTCAAAATACCGAGACGGGATTTGAACTGGGGGCTGACGAGTGGCATGAGTGGTGCGTGGTGGCGCTACAGGGGCTGATAGGTCTGCACCTGCTGGCCATCGTGCTCACCTCATGGTGTCAGCGCAGCAATCTGGTTACTCGGATGCTACCCGCCGGGCGTCGCTCATCCATCCAGAGCGGCAGCAACGAGCAAACCTGATGCTCAGCATCAGGCTACTGGGGGCAAGAACCTGGCCCGACCCAGACCCGCCCATTGCGGCTCTTTTCTATGACGTTGCCCTGATGGCGGATGCCAAAAAGCCGCTCACTCGAGCGGCTTTTTGTTGGCACTTTGGTTGGTACGAACCCGTCTTCAGGCCGCTGTGGTACTGGTTCCAAAGTAGTCGGCCAGGAAGTCATCGAACGACAGGCTGTCGCTGCGCTCGCGCTCCCGCTGCTTGGCCAGCGAATCCTTCGCCTCACCGGCAAAGTAGGCCTCATCCCAGTACTGCAGCTCCCCTGCCAGCAGCTCCTCGCGATAGCGGGTCGCCAGCTTGTCGCCATAGCAGCCGTTGTCCTTGCCACTCTCCAGCAGCTCCTTAAGCATGCGGGCGGAGTAGGTGAGCTCGGGGTTGAGCAGCTTCTCGCGATGCATCGCCAGCGTCTCGCGATAGCGGTTGCGGCCGCAGCAGCGATCCAGCAGGTCGGCAACCTGAGCCAGCTCGTCGAACAGTTTGAGGCCGTACTCTTTGAGGCCAATAGCATTGCCCTGCTCATCTTCAAGCGTCAGGCCGGGGCGACGCCCCTCCAGTACCACCTTGCTCTGGTTGCGGCGGTTGCGGGCAATCTCCTTGTCACTCAGCACCGGAGAGGGGCGCAGCAGGCACCAGACCAGGAACAGGTCAAAGAAGCGGATCTGGTCGGCATCGATGCCGAGCGGGGTGAAAGGGTTGACGTCCACGGTGCGCAGCTCGATGTATTCGATGCCGCGCTGATCCAGCGCATCCGAGGGCTTCTCGCCGCTGCGCGGGGTGCGCTTGGGCCGGATTGGGGCGTAAAGCTCGTTCTCCAGCTGCAACACGTTGTCGTTGAGCTGACGATACTCCCCATCCACCTTGACCCCGATCTTGGCAAAGTCGGGATTGTGGGTGTTGATGGCGCGGCGCAGGCTGCTGACATAGGCCGGCAGATTGTCGTGGCTGATCTTGAGCCCAGCCTGGGCGCTGTTGGTATAACCCAGATCAGAGAGACGCAGCGCGGTGGCGTAAGGCAGATAGAGGGTGCCCTTGCCGGTCTTCTCGAACGGCAGGTTGCTCTTGCGCCCTTTGAGGAAGGATTCGCAGATGGCCGGGGAGGCGCCAAACAGATAGGGCACCAGCCAGCCGAAGCGGTAGACGTTGCGAATAAGCCCCATGTACTTGTCGGAGATAAAGCGCTGGCTGCAGCACCCTTCGCACACCAGATCCTGCCACTCGCTCCAGAAGCTGTCAGGCATGGAGAAGTTGAAGTGCACCCCGGCGATCACCTGCATCAGGCTGCCGTAGCGGTTCTTCAAGCCCTGACGGTAGAGGGTCTTCATCTTGCCGATATTGGAGCTGCCGTACTGGGCCAGCCGGATGCTCTCTTCCCCGCCGACGAAGCAGGGCATGGAGAGCGGCCAAATCCGCTCGTCACCCAGATGCTGAATCACATGGTGATGGATGTCGCCGAGCTGCTCCATCAGGCTGTCGATGGAGTCGGTGGCCGGGGTGATGAACTCCAGCAGGCTCTCCGAGTAGTCGGTGGTGATATTGGGATGGGTCAGGGCCGAGCCCAGCGCCCGGGGATGGTCACTCTGGGCGAGTCGGCCATCCGGCGTGATGCGCAGGCATTCACGTTCGATCCCGCGCCGGATCCCCTTGAGCGCGGTGAGGCGCTCCGGTGATCCCAACGCATTCAGCAACTCGGTGAGTGACAAGCTTGTTGTAGTCATATTCACGGCTCATGTGAGGCCGCCCCATCCGAGGCGGCTCTTGATTTTTATAAAGCGTCAGTTACGGCAACTGCAGCGGATAGATGGGAAGATGAAGCTCCTTCAGGGGTTTTTCAAGCTTTTGCTTGTCTCCCACCACCACGATCACCATGTCGGCCGGATTGAGCCAACGGGCGGCACTGGCCTTCAGCGCCTCGGGTGACACCGTTTTGATCAGCTTGTTCTGCGCCTGCACATAGTCCGGTTTCAGGTCATACATCACCATCTGCAGCAGGAAGCCCGCCTTTTGATCGAGGGTTTCGTAGGAGAGGACATCCTGCTGGGAAACCGCGCTGCGCATATAGGCCAGCTCGACCGGGGTCGGGCCACTCTTGCGGTAGTTGTCCATCTCCTTGAGGAACTGGCGGATGGCATCCACGGTCGCATCGGCCCGCACATTGGCGCCGGTGGCGAAGGTGCCCACCTCGCGGTTGGCGGAGAAACCCGAGCTGGCGCCGTAGGTGTAGCCCTTGTCTTCCCGCAGGTTGAGGTTGATGCGGCTGTTGAAGTTGCCACCCAGGTTAAAGTTCATCAGCCCGGCGGTGAAGTAATTCCCCGTGGTATCGAACGGCATGGCGCGACGACCGATGCGGATCACCGACTGGGGCGCCCCCGGTTTGTCGACCAGATAGATGCCCGGCTTGGCCTGCTCACCCTTGAGCTTGAGATCCCCCAGGGTCGGCGTTGCCCCCTTCCACTCGGTCAGGAAGCCAAGTTGCTCCTCGATCTGCTTCTGATCCACATCACCGACCACCACCACTTTGGCGTTGGTGGGGTTGTAGTAGGCCTGATAGAAGTGCTTCACGTCCGCCAGGGTCAGCTTGGCCACATCGGCCGCTACCCCGTCGGTAGGTTGACCGAGGCGGTTCTGCTTGCCGTAGACCAGCTCGCGGAACGCCTGCCCGGCCAGCCACTCGGGCTGCTGCTGGGCCTGTTGCATCCCTTGCAGCAACTGCGCCTTGACCCGTTCGAAGTCCGCCTCCCGCATGCCTGGGCGCTCCAGCACCTCGCGCACCAGCGCCAGGGTCTGGGGCAACTTGTCCGCCAGCGAGCTGACGGTGATGAGGTTGTTGTACTGGGCGCTGGAGACATCGATGCTTGAGCCCAGCTTTTGCAGCTCATCGCTCAGCTGAG
The DNA here is from genome assembly GCF_050633025.1 of Aeromonas sp. Classification (GTDB taxonomy): domain Bacteria; phylum Pseudomonadota; class Gammaproteobacteria; order Enterobacterales; family Aeromonadaceae; genus Aeromonas. The sequence goes on along the minus strand of NZ_JBODRQ010000091.1, from coordinate 10,764 downwards.
CCTCGGTCAGGCGCACCGTGCCCTGCCCCATCATGGCGGCGGTCAGATTGGCCAGCCCCAGTTGCCCCTTATCTTCGGCACGCATGCCGCCCGGCAGGGCGATCATGATGGATACAGCCGGGATCTCGTCACTCTTGGTGCCGATGATCTCGATGTTCTTGTCGAGCTTGCCGTGCCAGATGGCGGGCACCTTGACGCTCACCGCCTCGCTCGCCTTGGGCTGCACGCTGCGATCGAAATTGTCTTTTACCGGTCGTTCAGCCAACGCTTCGTCATGCTTGCTGTAATCCGGCAGCTCGCGCTTGGCGGGGGTAAAGTTCGGGGTGGCAACCTGCCACTCTGTCTTGCCCTTGGGCACCACGCTCAGCACCACCGCAGGCTTGCCGGCGATGAACTTGTCGTAGGCCGCCTTCACCTGCTCCGGTGTCACCTTGCCGATGGCATCGAGGGTCTTGAACACATAGTTGGGATCCTGGGCAAACACCTGACCCATGGCGAGCTGGCTCACCTTGCCGGAGACGCTGTCCAGACCCCAGATGGCGGAGGCACGGTACTTGGCGATCGCCTTCTCCAGATCTTCCGGTTTGAGGCCGCGCTGGGCAAACTCGCCGATCACCTTGTCCACCTCCCCCTTGAGAGTCTTGAGGCTGCCATCTACCGTCGGGTTGGGATAGGCGTAGACGGTCAGAGTACAGGCCAGCTCTTCGCAGTAGTGGGACGCCCCCACATCGATCGCCTTGCCGGTTTTCACCAGCGACTGGTAGAGCATGGCGCTGGCGGAGCCGCCGAGTACGTCGGCAAACATGTCGAGCGCCGGCTCCTGCGGATCACCAAGGGAGACGGTGGGGTAGCTGATATAGAGCAGCGGCAGGTGTACCTTGTCCTGCAGCGTCACGTAGCGGGTCTCGGGCAGGGTCACCGGCTTTGGCGTCGGTTCGGCCACGTCCGGGCCGCGCGGGATGGCGCCGAAGTACTGCTCGATCCACGCAAGGGCCTGCTTGCTGTCAAAGTCGCCGCCCAGAGTCAGGGTGGCGTTGTTGGGGCCATACCAGCGCAGGAAGAACTGCTTGAGGTCGTTCACATCGACCCGGTCGAGATCTTCCACGTAACCGATAGGCTGCCAGGAGTAGGGGTGAGTACGCGGATAGAGCGCCTCCCCCACCTTCTCGCTCACCAGCCCGTACGGCTGGTTGTCGACCCGCTGGGCCCGTTCGTTCTTGACGGTGGCGCGCTGGATCTCGAACTTCTTCTGGCTCACCGCATCGAGCAGGAAGCCCATCCGATCCGCCTCCAGCCAGAGCACTTTTTCCAGCTGGTTGGCAGGCACGGTTTCGTAGTAGTTGGTGCGATCCTTGTTGGTGGTGCCGTTCATGTCACCACCGGCCTCGTTGATGATCCGCATATGCTCCTGATCACCGACGTGTTTCGAGCCCTGGAACATCATGTGCTCGAAGAAGTGGGCGAAACCGGACTTGCCGACCGTCTCGCGGGATGAGCCGACGTGATAGGTCACATCGAGGTGCACCAGCGGATCGGAGCGGTCGGGGGCCAAGATCACGGTCAGGCCGTTGTCCAGCTTGTACATCTGGTAGGGGATGGCAAGCTTGCCCTCCTCCTTGCCCTGTTCGGCGATCAGGGTCGGTGCCGCCATCACCGGCAGGGTGAAGCCCAGCAGAATCGTTAAAGGTATGACTTTGTTCACGGTAACCTCGTGAGTGACAAAAACAGGCTAGAAAATATGGCTGGCCAGCAGAAAAACCAGGGCATAACGGAACAATTTGCCGAGCCCGATCAGGATAAGAGAGCGCCAGAAGGAGAGACGCAGCCAACCGGCCAGCAGACAGAGACCATCACCGACCACCGGCGTCCAGGCAAGCAGCAGACACCAGTGACCATGTTGTTTGAGCCAGCCTAAGGCTTTTTGTTCCCCACGGCCTTGAAAATCTTCCGGTTTCTTCTTGAAGGTGGCGAGCCAGCCGAGCCACCAGGTGGTCATGGATCCGAGGGTATTGCCCAGCGTTGCCCACAGTAGCAGGCTCGCCATGCTCCATTCCCCCTTGGCCGCCATGGCCCCCAGCAGCACTTCGGAGCTACCGGGCAGCAGGGTGGCGGAGGTAAAGGCACTTAAAAAGAGCCATCCGAGCCCCAACCCCATTAACTCATTCATGATGCGCGTCCCCACCACCCAGGCAAGGACGCGAGGCGCTCAATAACAGCCACACCATGTGCCATCTCCATCATCTCGCTCATGCAGGATAACCGTCGGCCGCAGGCATCCGCAGCAACAGTTTGCCGCGTACATGACCCCCTTCGATGGCTTGATGGGCCCGCGCCCCCTCGGCCAGGGGGAATTCATCGGCGAGGGTGACCCTCACCTCCCCCTGACGCAGCAGCAGCAACATCTGGCTCAGCTGCTTCTGGTCGGGGTGAACCAGCATGCCGACCACCTCGATCCCCACCGCAGCACCAGCATCCTTGATCTGCTGGGCGGTGATGGTGGGCACCGTCACCAGGCGGCCACCCGGCTTGACGCAGGCGAGTGCCGCCTTGCCGCTCTCGCCCCCCACCAGATCCAGCACCAGATCGACCTGACCGGCCTCTGTCACCATCCGTGCTGGCCAGTTCGCATCATGGTAATCCACCATCCAGCGCGCCCCCAGAGCGTGCAGGAAGCCATGGTTGTCGGAGCTGGCGGTAGCCACCACCTCGGCGCCATAGGCGCTGGCAAACTGCACCGCCAGATGGCCGACACCACCGGCACCGGCAAGGATCAATACCCGCTGACCGCTCTGGAGGCCGCCGTGCTCAAGCAGCCCCTGCCAGGCGGTGAGACCGGCCAGCGGCAGCGCCGCCCCCTGCTGCAGGCTCACTCCGTCGAGCTTGACCAGCTCGCCTTCGCTTGCCACCACAGATTCCCCGTAGCCACCTGCGGTAAGGGGAAAACCGACCATGCCGCACACCCGATCCCCCTCGACCAGCGAGGTCACACCGGGGCCCACCTTCTCCACCACGCCGGAGATGTCATAACCCGGTGTCCAGGGCAGCTTGTCCTTGTTCTGGGCCGCCGCCCAGCCAAGACCGGCGCGGGTTTTGGCATCGATGGGGTTCACCCCCGCAAAGCAGATGCGCACCCGTACTTCACCATCGGCTGGCACCTTATCGAGGGAAGGGTTGAGCTTGAGTACCGAGGGGTCACCGAATGCGGTAATCTGTAGTTGCGTCATTGCACAATCCATCCTGTTGATTGATCAAGGGTCAACAGAATAACAGCGAGGGCACCATGGCTCGAATGTTTCTTATTCCTCTGTTGCTGGCACTGGGGTGGTGGGCGTTTCTGCTCTACTTCCGCATCCCGCTCAAACAGGGGGCCAAGGGGTTTTACTGGATCATCGGCATCGGTGGCGGACTGGCCGCCTTCCTCAGCCTGATGATGGTGCTGACCAACTAATGGTTACGCGTTTGATATTGGATAAAGGGAGCAACAATGCTGAGCGGATTGAATCATTTGACCTTGGCAACGGGAGATCTTGAAAAGAGCTTTACGTTTTACGTTGATTTACTCGGTTTTCGCCCCAAGGTGCGATGGGCTCGCGGGGCCTATTTAACTCTGGGGGAGCTGTGGCTCTGCCTTTCCAGTGACCCCGCTAAACCCGCCGAAGACTATAGCCATGTCGCCCTAAGTATCGCTGCGGAACACTTCTCAGAGTTCTGTGCCCGCCTGCGCCAGGCGGGCATCGAAGAGTGGAAGACAAATAGCAGCGAAGGGGACTCATTCTATCTAAAGGACCCGGACGGTCATCAACTAGAGATCCATGTTGGCAACCTTGCCAGTCGCCTCGATTCACTCAAGACACGTCCTTATGATGGCCTAGTCTGGTTCGAATAAAACGGGTTCAATCGCTGTCAGTACGCAGATGATAATGGCGATTGCTGCCCTGACCCAGTACCCCTTGCGACAGCAGATGGTGGAACACCCGATCCACCTCCTCCAGCGAGAGTGACAGTGCCTGCGCCACCGAGCGCTTGCTGCACTTGAGCTCACCGCTCACCAGCGCACCGCGCACCTGCGCCAGCACTTCGGGGGCGGGCTCGGGGGGCATGATGGGCTCTGGCTGGGCTGCCATCGCCAACGACTCCTGCGCCTCTCTGCGAGCTTGATCCTGCTGCCAGCACCACATCCGGCGAAAGCGGTTCTCCTCGCCGATCAGGCTGACGAAGAAGGCGCCGAACACGTCGAGCAGCACCGAGAGGAAGCAGACCAGCAGGAACTGCACCTGACTGATGCTCATCCCTACCCCGTCCGCCAGACTGCTCATCAGCCCCAGCATGGAGGATTGTTCGTTGACCGGCTTGGCATCGCGCTGCTGACGCAGCTCATCCTGCTGCAAGCGCAGCTTGGTGTTGGCGTGCTGCAACGAGGAAACGCCGCTGGAGATGCGCTCCAGCTCGATATATTTGCGGGCCGCCTCCTCGTTGAGCTGGATCTGCCGCTCGATGCTGGCGATCTGCTCGTCGAAACGGGCCAGCTCCCGCTCGTGGCGCGCCTGCTGGCTCAGTACCGTATTGGTGGCGCTGTTGATGCCACCAATACTGCCGCCGATGGAGATAGCCGCCAGCACGCTGTAGAACAGCAGCGACCAGAAAGCGCCACTCAAATCCCGCCGCGCCTTGCGCTCGCCGTACTCGTACCAGACGTAAAACTTGCCCAGCTCGAAGATGATGGCCAAGCCGCCGAACAGCCACTTCATCAGCGGGTTGTCATCGATGGAGAGGAACAGCAGCAGGGAGAAGATAATGGAAGCCAGAATGGCCAACCCGGTGAAACTGTATACCGTCGTCAGAGCAAACCACCCCTTGGGGTAGCGCAGCGCGGAGGAGTCCTGTGTGGTCATGATGAAGGGGTGTGCTGTGCAGGAAAAGTTGGCTGCCGATTATAGTCGCCAGACTCGCCCAGAGAAGGGCAAATGACTGAATTCCTTCAGATTGGCAACCAGCTGCCCAGAGTGCGACCAAAACGGACAAATCGGCAGCAGAAAAGCGATACAATCCCTCCCTGACTTGATCATGTGGTGAGATGGGGAACAGTTCCGCCCGGGTTCAGCTCCGGTCTGTACACTCATCCACCGTTGCAATTATCCGAGGCCATCATGAACAGTAAGACCACTTTGCTACTCTCCCTTCTCCTGATTACCGGCAGCGCCGCAGCGACCCAGCAATATCAAGAGAGCAGTGGCTCCGAATTCTCCGTCGATGAGCTTAAATTCAATCTGGACTGGGATGACAAGCAGTTCGGCTGGACCCAGAACGACTGCCTCGACTTGGGGGTCGGCGAAACCGCCCCGGCCGACTGCAGGGCGGTCAAATTCAATCTGGAAGATGAAGAGAACCGCAACCAGCCGCCCAGCACCAACCAGCTCTCCGCCCCTCAGGGTAATAACCAGTAATGTCATGGAGTATTGCAATATGAGCGCACCGACCAGAACCATGCTGAACAAAAATGCCCTGCTGCTCTCCCTGCTGATGGCGCACGGCATCGCGGTTGCAGCACCGCCAAGCAAAAATAGCGATGGCATCAAGATCTCCGGCGATGACCTCAAGATCAATCTCGACTGGGATGATAAAGAGTACGACTGGTGGCAAGACAACTGCCTGGATCTTGGCATTGGCGACAGCCGGATCAAGCTCAACTGCGACAAGATGGATGGCAAGTACCGGGATCACTACAACCGCAGTATCCACAGCGGCAATAACCCGGGACAGGGTCACGACAAACACCATGACAAGAACAAGGGCAACGGCAAGAAGAACTGAACGCCCTCACCTGATGCAGCAGGGGCCTGGCGCCCCTGTGCTGATTGTTTTACCAATAATTCTCCGCACTGATATTGCCCGGCGCCCGCCGCAGATTCTTGGCCAACCCCAACGCCAGCAAGGTCTGCTGGGTCTCTTTCACCATCTCCGGATTGCCACAGATCAGCACCTGACTCAGCTCGGGTGAAAACTCCAACCCTACCCGCTGCTGCAACTGGCCGCTGGCAATCGCCGCCGGGATCCGCCCTGCCATTGCATCGGGCCAGGGCTCGCGGCTGACAAAGGGGACATAGCGAAAGCGCTCGCCATGTTGCTCGGCAAAGCTGGCGATCAAATCCTGATAGCTCAGCTCCTCGCCTTTGCGCACCCCGTGCACCAGCACCAGATTATCGAAACGGTTGAACGCCTCGCCATCGGCCAGCATGGAGAGGAAGGGGCCGATGGCAGTGCCGGTCGAGAGCAGCCAGAGATCGCGCCCGGCCGGTACCTCATCCAACGTCAGAAAACCGGTGGCCTGGGATTGCACCAGCAGGGTATCGCCTGCTTGCAGCGAGCCGAGCGAGGGAGTCAGCTCACCGCTCGGGATCTCGACCAGATAGAACTCGTGGTATGGCGCAGAGGGAGGATTGACGAAGGAGTAGGCGCGCTGAATGCGGCGATCGCCCTGCTCAAGGGCCAGCTTGGTGAATTGACCTGCCTTGTAGGGGGCCAGCTCGGCCGCTACCTGCAGGGAGAACAGGGTGGGTGTCCATTCGATGCGTTCGATGACGCGGCCTTCTACCCAAGCCATAAGGATCTCCTCCAGTGGAACAGACCTTCACTCTACCCCCGGGCCGGAAAATAAAAAACCCGCGCAAAAGCGCGGGTTTTTTCTGCAAAAGCGAATCGCTATTACAGGGCAACAACCTGGATCTGTACGGTTGCTTTAACGTCAGCGTGCAGCTGAACAGCAACTTCGTAGTCACCGGTGTTACGCAGAACGTTGCCCATGCGGACTTCGCTCTTGGCAACGGCTACGCCGGCAGCAGTGATGGCTTCAGCCACGTCACGGGTACCGATGGAACCGAACAGCTTGCCTTCGTCGCCAGACTTGGAAGCGATAACCACGGTAGCCAGTTCGGCCAGCTTGGCAGCACGCTCTTCAGCAGCAGCTTTGTTGGCAGCCAGTTTGGCTTCCAGCTCAGCGCGACGAGCACCGAAAGCTTCGATGTTGGCCTTGGTGGCCATAACAGCTTTGCCTTGCGGGATCAGGAAGTTACGGGCATAACCAGCTTTAACAGAAACTTGGTCACCCAGACCGCCCAGTTTGGCGATTTTGTCGAGCAGGATAACTTGCATTACCTTTCCTCTATAAATTTCGTTGAGTTAGGCTTAAGTGCCGGACCGATTCTTACTTGTTGTGCAGATCGGTGTACGGCAGCAGAGCCAGGTAACGAGCACGCTTGATGGCGCGTGCCAGCTGACGCTGATACTTGGCGCGGGTACCGGTGATACGGCTCGGTACGATCTTGCCAGATTCAGTGATGTAGTTTTTCAGAGTAACGATATCTTTGTAGTCGATCTCGGTAACGTTCTCGGCGGTGAAGCGGCAGAACTTACGACGACGGAAATAACGTGCCATGGCCTTTATCCTCTAGTCAGTGATCCAGAATTACTCTTCGGAAGCAGCTTCAGTAGCTTCTTCGCGGCGCTCGTCGTCACGACGGGTGAAGCGCTCTTCTTTGGCCTTGGCCATCGGAGAAACTTCAGTCACGGCGTGCTTGGTGCGCATGATCATGTTGCGGATAACGGCATCGTTGAAGCGGAAGTTGGTTTCCAGCTCATCGATAACGGCTTGCTCTGCTTCTACGTTCATCAGAACGTAGTGGGCTTTGTGCAGTTTGTCGATCGGGTAAGCCAGCTGACGACGGCCCCAATCTTCCAGGCGATGAATGGTACCACCGGAGGTGGTGATGGCGCCGGTGTAACGCTCGATCATGCCGGGAACTTGCTCGCTCTGGTCCGGATGAACCATGAAGACGATTTCGTAATGACGCATTTTAGCTCCTTACGGATTAATTCAGCCTCCGCCCAGGTGCAGCCAGACCTCGGAGGCAAGGAACATAAAGGTGTTTAGTCGCTGCTTTTCTAGGGCGGCGTATTGTACGAAATCACATCCCTCACTGCAACTGACTGCCTTAAATGTTTTTCCCGATGGAAATCATCAGAAACAACAATTGATAACAATTATCATTTAGATTTATTCTCTCTCCATATCCTTATGGAGGGTGATGCCATGCAACCCGCACTGACGACTACGATTCCAGCCCGCAAATTCAAACTGACCCTGCTCGGGCCTGCCTTTATCGCCGCCATTGGCTATATCGACCCGGGCAACTTCGCCACCAATATTCAGGCGGGCTCTACCTTTGGCTACCAACTGCTCTGGGTGGTGGTATGGGCCAACCTGATGGCCATGCTGGTGCAAACCCTCTCGGCCAAACTCGGTATCGTCACCGGCAAGAATCTGGCGGAGCACATCCGCGACCGACTGCCGAAACCGGCGGTCTGGGCCTACTGGGTGCAGGCAGAGATCATCGCCATGGCCACCGATCTCGCCGAATTTATCGGCGCCGCAGTCGGCTTCAAGCTGCTGCTTGGCGTGACCTTGCTTGAAGGGGCCTGCATCACCGCCGTGGTGACCTGGGGGATCCTGATGCTGCAATCCCGTGGCCAGAAACCGCTGGAGTTCGTGGTCGGCGGCCTGTTGCTGTTTGTCGCGGCAGCCTACATCGTCGAGCTGATCTTCTCCCGCCCCCATCTGCCCAGCCTGCTGGAAGGGGCTCTCTTCCCCGGTCTGCCCAACAGCGATGCCGTCTATCTGGCCGCCGGTGTGCTCGGGGCCACCGTGATGCCCCACGTTATCTATCTGCACTCGGCACTGACCCAGCACACGCAGGATCAGGGCTCGGTCAGCCAGCGGCTGCACACCACCCGGGTCGATGTGGCGATTGCCATGACCATCGCCGGCTTCGTCAATCTGGCGATGATGGCGATGGCGGCCGCTGCGTTCCACAGCTCGGGCCACCAGCAGGTGGCGGAGCTGGAGTCCGCCTATCAGACCCTCACTCCGCTGCTGGGTCAGGCGGCGGCCACCCTGTTTGGCCTCTCGCTGGTCGCCTCCGGCATCAGCTCTACCGTGGTAGGCACCTTGGCCGGGCAAGTGGTGATGCAGGGATTTGTCCGCTTTACCATCCCGCTCTGGCTGCGTCGCGCCATCACCATGGCTCCCGCCTTCGTGGTGATCGCCATGGGTCTCAACACCACCGAAATTCTGGTGCTGAGTCAGGTGATCCTGAGCTTTGGCATCGCGCTGGCCCTGATCCCGCTGTTGATGCTGACCGGCGATCGGGCGCTGATGGGGCAACATCGCAACCACCCCGTCACCCAGGCGGTAGGACGCCTTATCGTTGCGCTGGTGATCGGCCTCAACGCCTATCTGCTGGTTGCCATGATCTAGCGAACCGTAAAACCGAGAAGAGGGGCTCATTAACACTGGTTAATGAGCCTCTTCACACTTTGGCGTATGCTGCCGCTTTCTCTTCTCATTTATCGTTGCGGGAGCCTTGCCATGGAACATACCCGAGCCAGCTTCGTGCTGGGCCATCATCAGGAGCAGGCCAGCGTGGTCTGCTGCCAGCGCGGTGACACCACGCTGCTGGTCACCGACCTCACCCCCTTTCATCCCCAGAGCCACCTCTGGCCCGATCAGCCGGGGGACGTGGGCCATGCTCGCTGGGAAGGGGGCGAAGCCGCCATTGGCCCTTGCCGGATGGGGGCTATCAGCCCGGATGGCGAGCTGTTTGTCGATACTGCCATTCCGGCCAAACGGGGCGCTGAGGGGTGGCGTTTCGTGGTGGTCCACCCGCTGACCGGAGACCACGCGCTGGCCATCGGTAGCCAGGTCGAATTGCAAGTAGATAGCGCTGCCCGCCACGCCCTGAGTCTGGGCCATAGCGGCTGCCATCTGGCCGCACTGGCGCTCAATCGAGTACTAACCCCCTACTGGCGCAAGGAGGTAAGCGAGCGCGATGCTCTGGGTCAGCCCGACTTCGATCGTCTTGCAATTCAAAGCTCGCGGGTCGAGCCTATGGGCTCACGTGAGCAGTACCGCATCGGCAAGAGCCTGCGCAAAAAGGGGGTCAACAGCGAGGCGTTGCTGGCAGATCTGGCGCTGATTGAAGAGAAGGTCAACCGGCAGCTGGCCGACTGGATCGCAGCCGGGGGCGAAATCCGCCGCAGCCGCGCTGGCGAGGCGATCATCGATTCCCGTTACTGGCACTGCATACTGGAAGGCCAGGAGGTGACCATTCCCTGTGGTGGCACCCATGTTGCCTCGCTCGCCGAGTTGGGGGAGGTCAAGGTACAGCTCACTCAAGTGGAAGAGGGCTTTGCCATGCTGACCCGGGTCACCCCGATCCACAGCTAACCCCGCCGCCTTCACAACACGCGCCACCGCCCCCATGTGGCGGCGCTTGTTGAGCGCACTCTCTCGCAAGGGAACCCGGCTAGCGAGGGATCCCAGCACCCAGCTGGTCAGCGATCGCATCCATCAAGGCCCTCACCCGGCGCGGTTGACTTCGACTAGAGGGATAAACCAGTTGCAAGCGGGAAGGGGTGGTTGAAAAGGGGGCCAGCACTTCCTGCAATGCGCCTCTGGCCAGATCCTCCTGCACATCCCACCAGGATTTGAAACAGAGCCCCAACCCCTGCAGACACCAGCGGCGTACCAGCAGACCGTTGTTGGTTACCCGCTGGCCAGCCACCTGTACCCGATAGGGTGCTCCATTAACCTCGAATCCCCAATTGCGATCGGGGGCACCACCAAAACGCATCACCAGACAGTCGTGCCGCTGCAACTCGTCCGGATGACGGGGAATGCCCCGCCGCTGCAAGTAATCCGGGGAGGCGCAC
>NZ_JBODRQ010000090.1:0-15064 GCF_050633025.1 Aeromonas sp. | reverse complement strand
AGGCCCGCATGTCGGCCCAGAACATCCCCCAGCTGGCGGTGGTGATGGGGCTCTGTACCGCAGGCGGTGCCTACGTCCCCGCCATGGCGGACGAGTCGATCATGGTCAAGAGCCAAGCCACCATCTTTCTGGCAGGCCCGCCGCTGGTCAAGGCCGCCACCGGCGAGGAGATCAGCGCCGAGGCCCTCGGCGGCGCCGAGGTACACTGCGCCCACTCAGGAGTGGCAGATCATATGGCCCGTGACGATGCCCATGCGTTGGCCATCGCCCGCACGCTGGTGACTCATCTGGGCAATGAACCGTTAGAGAGCAGCCCCGGCTACGAGCCCCCCAGCTACCCGATCGAAGAGCTCTACGGTCTGGTGGGAACCAGCCTCAAACGCCCTTACGACGCCCACGAACTGATTGCACGACTGGTGGATGGCTCTGACTTTGACGAATTCAAGGCGCTGTTCGGCACCACTCTGGTGACCGGCTTTGCCCGTATTTGCGGCATGGAAGTGGGGATCCTCGCCAACAACGGCGTGCTGCACAGCGACAGCGCCCAGAAGGGGGCCCACTTTATTCAGCTCTGTAACCGCCGCGCCATCCCGCTGCTCTTTTTGCAGAACATCACCGGTTTTATGGTGGGGAGTAGCGCAGAAAAGGAGGGGATCGCCAAGCACGGCGCCAAGCTGGTGACCGCAGTGGCCTGCAGCCGGGTGCCAAAGATCACCCTGATCGTCGGCGGCAGCTTTGGTGCCGGCAACTACGGCATGTGCGGCCGCGCCTATGAACCCGATTTTCTCTTTAGCTGGCCCAACAGCCGTATCTCTGTCATGGGGGGCGAGCAAGCTGCTGGAGTGCTGGTACAGGTGCGTCGGGACAAGCTGGCTGCCGAAGGCAAAGATTTGAGCGAGCAGGAAGCGGCCGCCATCCGAGCCCCGGTGATCGAGCAGTATGAGCGGCAGGGTCACCCCTACTACGCCAGCGCTCGCCTCTGGGATGATAGCGTCATCGACCCGGCCCAGAGCCGCACCGTGCTGGCGCTGGCGCTCGCCGCCTGTCAGGGTGCCCGCATTGAACCCGAGCAGTACGGCATCTTTCGGATGTAAGGAGCAAAACGATGTCAGATCCACTTACTTCCTCAGCACTTGGCTCTTCAACACAGGGCCCGTTTCGGCTGGAGCGGCACGGCCCGCTGGCCGAGCTGGTGCTGTCGCGCCCGGCCCGCCACAACGCCTTTGATGCCGACCTGATGCTGGGGCTGCTCGACTGCCTCGATGACCTGGCCCATCTCCATGGTCATGCTCTCGCCGAACGTCCCCACGTCCTGCTGCTGCGGGCCGAGGGCAAACACTTCTGCGCGGGCGCCGACCTCAACTGGATGCGCAATCTGGCTCACGCCGATTTCGATCCTTCCTCGTTTGACAAGAATCGCGAAGACGCCCGGGTACTGGCGCGGCTGATGCAGACCCTCGATGAGCTTCCCTTCCCTACGGTGGCGCTGGTGCAAGGGGCCGCCTACGGCGGGGCGCTGGGGCTGATCTGTGCCTGCGATATGGTGCTGGCCAGCGATGATGCCCGCTTCTGCCTCTCAGAGGTGAGCCTGGGTCTGGTGCCTGCGGTGATCAGCCCCTACGTGGTGCGCACCATGGGGATGCGTCAGGCGCGCCGCTACATGCTCAGTGCCGAGCCGTTCGATGCCATTACCGCCTGTCGGCTCAATGTGGCACACCAACTCTGCAAACCGGATCAACTGCTGGCGGAGGGGAGGGCGCAGGCCCTTCGTCTGTGCCGCAACGGGCCGGAGGCAATGAAAGAGACCAAACGGCTGCTGGCGGCGATAGAAGCCCATCCTTCCCGCCTGCACGAAGAAAAAACCGTCGAGACCATCGCCCGGGTTCGGGTGGGGCTCGAAGCCCAGGAGGGGATGCAAGCCTTCTTCGACAAACGTCCTCCCGCCTGGCGTCCCCGTTTCAAGGATGAGACATGACCCATCACACTCAGATTAAGCGCCTGCTGATCGCCAATCGCGGCGAAATCGCCGTGCGCATCATCAAGACGGCGAAACGCCTCGGCATTCACACCATCGCCCTCTACTCCGATGCCGACGCCCTTGCCATGCACACCCGTCTGGCCGATGAGGCCTGGCATCTGGGGCCCGCACCGGCCAGAGAGAGCTATCTCGACACCGGCAAGGTGCTGAAGATTGCCAAAGAGGCTCGCGCCGATGCCATCCATCCCGGTTACGGCTTTCTGTCGGAAAACAGCGATTTTGCCACCGCCTGCGAACAGCGCGGCCTGCGCTTTGTCGGCCCAAGCGGCGCCGCCATTCTCGCCATGGGCGACAAATCGGGCGCCAAGGCGCTGATGCAGGCGGCCGGTGTACCTGTACTGCCCGGCTATCACGGCACGGATCAGCGACCGGACTTCTTGCGCGATCAGGCGAGCCAGATTGGCTTCCCGCTACTTATCAAAGCGGCCAGTGGCGGCGGTGGCAAGGGGATGCGCCGGGTCGATCAGCTGGCCGACTTTGATGAGTCGCTGGCGGCAGTCAAACGGGAAGCCAAGGCCGCCTTTGGTGACGATCTGGTGCTGCTGGAGCGCTATCTGCCCCAAGCTCGCCACGTGGAAGTACAGGTCTTTGCCGATAGCCTCGGCAACGCCATCTATCTGGGGGACAGGGACTGCTCCTTGCAGCGACGCCATCAGAAGGTGATCGAAGAGGCGCCCGCCCCAGACATCCCTCCGGCTCTGCGCCGCGCCATGGGGGATGCGGCCGTGGCAGCAGCTAAAGCCATCCACTATCAGGGGGCGGGCACCATCGAATTTCTGCTCTGCAAGGATGAGTTCTTCTTTATGGAGATGAACACCCGGCTGCAAGTGGAGCATCCGGTCACCGAAGCGGTAACCGGGCAGGATCTGGTGGCCTGGCAACTGGCCGTGGCCGAGGGCAAGCCACTGCCACTCACCCAAGATGAGGTGGTGCTGCGCGGCCATGCGGTGGAGGCGCGCCTCTACGCCGAGGATGTGGCGGCTGGTTTTCTGCCTGCCAGCGGGCCTATCCACTGGCTCCAGTGGCCGGATAGTGTGCGCATCGACACCGGCGTTACCGCTGGCGATGAGGTCAGCCCCTATTACGATCCCATGATCGCCAAGCTGATCGCCCACGGCCAGAGCCGCGCCGAGGCGTTCGCCAAACTGGCCGATGCGCTGGCTGCGCTGGATCTCGGCCCGCTGGTGCACAACGGCGCGCTCTTGCTGCGCCTTTGTGAAGAGCCCGACGTCCTGGCCATGGGCCACCATACCCAGTGGCCCATCCCCACCACAGCACGGCCCATTCCTGAGCTCGCCTGGCCGCTGGCTACCCTCTGGCTGGCGAGCCGCCCTGCGGGCACCTCCCCCTGGCAGCAAGCCTGCGGATTTCGGCTGGGGCCGGATCGCTGCTGGACTGCGGCGGTACGGATCGGCGATGAGCGGCGGGTATTGACCCTTCACGATCGTGACGGCCAGTTTGAGTGGCAAGGGGAGACCCGTTGCTACCAGAGAGGTGACGACCATATCCGGCTGCAACAGGGCGGCGGCTGGCAGCAGATCCCCATTCAGACGGTCGCAGGCTCGGAGGCAACCTTCATCATGACCCTGGCGGGCCAGCGCATCCGCTTCGCGGCCGATGATTGGCAGCACAGCCACCTCCATGATCAGGCAAGCGAGAAGGCGCAGGGCGCCATCGCGCCCATGCACGGCATAGTGGTAGCCGTGCTGGTCGAGCAGGGACAAACGGTTAGCAAGGGGCAACCCCTGCTGGTGCTGGAGGCGATGAAGATGGAACACCAGTTGCGTGCAGAGCGGGACGGGGTAATTGAGGCGCTGCAGTGCAAGCAGGGCGAGCAGGTGAGCCAGGGAGCCGTACTGGTGCGCTTTGCCGAAGAGATAGCCACACAGGAGGATCACCCATGAACCGAGCACAGGACGTCCGTGACGACAGGGTCAGTCTGGTGGAGATGGGGCCGCGCGATGGCCTGCAAAATGAAGCTGCCCCCCTCTCCCTGGTACAGCGGCTGGAGCTGATCCAGCGCCTTACCGACAGCGGTCTGCAACGCATCGAGGTGGGTGCCTTTGTCTCTGCCAAAAAGGTGCCACAGATGGCGGACTCCGCAGCGCTGTTCGAGTCACTGCCGCGCAAGGGACCGACCCGTTACGGCGCTCTGGTACCCAATCTGCAAGGCTTGCAGGCTGCCATTGCCGCCCGTGCCGACGAGATTGGCCTCTTCACCGCCTGCTCCGATGGCTTTACCCGCGCCAATATCGGCATCAGCGTGGAGGAGTCGCTGGTACGTTTCGCTCCGCTGGTGCAGGAGGCGCGCCGCCTTGGCATCAAGGTGCGCGGCTACCTCTCCACCGTCATCGCCTGCCCGTTCGATGGCCCGACCCGCCCGAAACGGGTCGCCGCCATGGCCGAGCAGTTGCTGGATCTCGGCTGCCACGAAATTTCGCTGGGGGATACCATCGGCGTCGGCACTCCGGGCACGGTGGCGCCCATGCTGGATGCGGTGCTGCACGAGATCCCGGCGGGGCGGCTCGCGGTCCATTTTCACGACACCTACGGTCAGGGGCTGGCAAACCTGCTGCCCGCGCTGGAACGGGGTATTCGCACCATCGACTGCTCGGTGGCGGGGCTTGGCGGCTGCCCCTATGCGCCGGGCGCCTCCGGCAATGTGGCGTCAGAAGAGGTGGTCTACCTGCTGCACGGCCTAGGCATGACGACCGGAGTGGATCTCGACAAACTGGCGGCCACCGGCCAGTGGGTGAGCGAGCAGCTCGGCCGCCCCAACGGCTCGCGAGTCGGTCAGGCCCTGCACGCCAATGCCGAGCGGCTGCGCGCCCGCCTCTGCCAGCCACACTCCCGGCAACAGGAGTCATAACCATGTCCCGTTCCCTGCCCGGCAAGGAGATCACCTACAGCATTTCAGAGCTGGCCCACGAGTTCGATGTCACACCGCGTACTATCCGCTACTACGAGGACGAGGGGCTGCTCACCCCGCAGCGGGAGGGGCAGACCCGCATCTACAGCCATCGGGACAAGATCCGGCTCAAGTTGACCCTGCGCGGCAAACGGCTGGGGTTTAGCCTGGCCGAGATCCGCGAGCTGTTCGATATGTACGACACCGACAAATCGAGCAAAACCCAGCTCCACTCCATGATCCAGCTGATCGATGAAAAGCGCGACGCCCTGCGCCAGCAACTGGAGGATATCCAGATGGTGATGGCCGAGCTGGAAGCCGCCGAACAGCGCTGTGTTAATTCCCTTAACAGCTTGAAAACTGGCGCAGATTAACCGAATCTGGGAGCAAGCTATTGCCTTGGGGATCCCATGAGATATTGGTGCTGGTTTTTGCTCTTGTTCAGCCTCTCTGGCTGGAGCCATCCCCTCATCAAGGTCGGCGGTTATCCCTATGCCCCGTTCGTGGTCAAAGTGTCGGATGACCACTATGAAGGGCTGACGCTGGACCTCATCGCCAAGCTAAACGAGATCCAGCAAGAGGTAAGATTCGTGTTTGTTCCCACCTCGGCCGCCAACCGTTACAAGGCGCTCGATCTGGGCCGTTTCTCGCTGATGCTGTTTGAAGACAGCAAATGGGGCTGGCAAACCGACAAGTTAAAGATGACAGCCCCCTTTCTCGGCGGTGGCGAGGTCTATGTGGCCCTGAACAAAACGGGTCGGGATCAGCGCTTTTTCGATGACCCCTCTCGGCATCATCTTATCGGGGTGACCGGCTACCACTACGGCGTCGGCCAGTTTAATGCCGATCCCGTCTACCTGCAGCGCAAGCTCAATATCACCCTGGTCAAAGACAATGTCAGCGCCCTGCAAGCCCTGCTCAAAGGACGTGGCGAGGTAGCCATTCTCAACGTCTCATACCTTAACCAGTATCTGCTGGCCCACCCCGACACAGCCGACCAGTTGCTGATCTCGCAAAAATGGGATCAGCATTACCAGCACCGCGCCATCCTCCACCCCGCGGCCCCCATTACCCCTGCCCAGCTGGAACAGTGGCTGGCAGCGCTGCAACAAAAGGGTGAACTGGATCGCCTTTGGACAAAGTACGGCGTACAACAGCACGCAACCCCATGATTACTATCCAGCTTTTCTGTACCATGGCGGGAACCCAATGGGAGTGCACCAAATGAACACCACCGAGCCCGCGTCCCCCAAGCCCCGCTTGCTGCGCTACCTTGCCTACGCTTTCCTGCTGCTTCTTATCCTGATCACCCTGCTGCTGTGGCAAACCCCCCGTCTGGTCCAGCGCTATCTGCCCGGCTGGCTGGCCGAGCACTACGGCCTGCAACTGACGCTGGGGGAGATTGACGTTGAACTGCGAAATCCTTCTCTCACCCTCGGCGTGACCGCCCTGCTCGATGCCAAACAGCAGCCCATCATCGGTTTTGAGCAGCTTTTTATCACCCCAAACCTGCAAGCCAGCTGGCAGCAGAAAGGGGTCGTGCTTTCCGCCGTCACCCTGACCAAACCCGTGGTGCTGCTGCAACGGCTGACAGACAAAAAAGGGGATGTTCGACTCAATCTGACCGATGCGCTGGCCACCCTGCTCCCCCCTGCCCCCTCCCCCGAGCCCGAGACAACGAGCGCCCCGCTGCTGGTCGACATTGCCAGCCTCGCAGTCACTGACGGGCATGTGCGCTATCAGGATCAACGCAAGGAGAGCGAACCCGGCTGGCTGCCGCCCCTCAATCTGGAAAAAGTGACCCTCAAGCTCGATAACCTGCGCACCGAAGCAAACCACCCGACCGCCTATAAGCTGAGCGCCGCCATCAACGGCAAAAGCACCCTCGCCGCTCACGGCAAACTCGATGTGATGAGTGGCATGGGTCAGGGCAAGGTGAGCCTCACGCAAGTCGAGCTTAAACCCTTCGCTCCGCTCTGGGCCCCCTACCTCAAGCTGGATCTGGCCAAGGGCCACGCCAATACAGAGGTGGAATACCAGCTCAAAGAGGGCAAGCAAGGGGTACAGTGGCAATTGTCCAAAGGCAAGCTGACGCTGGACAACTGGCAGCTTAAAAAACACAAGGGCGACGAATTTGCCCGCTTCGGCCAGTTGGCCCTGAGCGAGTTGGCGGTCGATGGCCAGAAACAGTCACTGCAGATCGGCAAGGTCACTCTGCAACAGCCCCTGCTCAAGGCCACCCTCAACGTACAGCAAGAGCTGGATCTGGCTGACTTGCTGATTGAGCAGGCTACCGCCAAGCCCTTCAAAGAAGCCAACGCCGCAAACGAGGTGGCCAACAATGCGGCGCCCAAGTCGGCACAACAGACAAAGGCAACCGGTAACGGCAAGAAACAAGGGGCAGAGAAACCCTGGCAGTGGCAGATCAAGCAGATCCTTATCGAAAAGGGCGATCTCACCCTCACCGAATCGAGCAGCGGCAAACCGCTGGCACGCCAGCTCTCCGGCCTCAAGCTAGCGCTGGGGCCACTGGGCAGCAAGGGGGAGCAACCGAGCAAACTGACTCTGGCCACCCAGTTCAACCAGAGCAGCCCCCTCGCCTTTGATGGCCAACTGACCCTGACTCCTTTCACCTTAAGCGGCGACATCAACCAGCAGGGACTGCCCCTGACGCTGGCACAGCCCTATCTGGCTGATCTGGTGCGCATCAAGGTGCAAAACGGGCTGCTGAGCAGCAAGACCCGACTCGATCTTGCCACCACCCCCCAGGGGGATCTAAACAAGCTGACCCTGCAAGGGGGGCTCGATGTCAACGGGCTCAAGGTGGTCGATCGGGCAGATAACCAACGGCTGCTGGAGTTCAACACCCTGGCACTCACCGGTCTGACGTACGACGGCATCAGCCAGCAGATGCGGATCAAGGAGATTGCTCTGAACAAGCCCTTCGCCCGCATCGAGATCAACGAGGATGGCACCACCAACCTGCAACAGCTGCTGTTACCGCAACCGGCGGCAGCTAAAAGTACTCAAGCAGCGGCAGGCAGCAAGGCGCCCGACTTTCGTTTCAGCATCGACCAGCTGCGTACCGAGCAGGGCAACCTGCGCTTTGCTGATCGCAGTCTGAGTCAGGATTTTGTGGCCGATATCGCCTCGCTGGGCGGCCAGAGCCGTCATATCAGCAATATTCCGGGGCAACGCTCCGAACTCTCCTACAACGGCAAGGTGGATCGCTATGCGCCGGTGACCATTCGCGGCGGCACCAACCTGCTGGTGGCCAACCCGATCCTCGACATCGCAGTGGCCTTCAACAATCTGGAGCTCACTACCTTTACCCCCTACTCGGGCACCTATGCCGGTTATGCCATCGACAAGGGGCAGCTCTCCATGAAGCTGCACTACAAGCTGGAGGGCAACCGGCTGGAGGGGGATAACGACATCACCATCAAGAAGCTGCAACTGGGCGAGAAGATCAAGAGCGATCAGGCCAAGGATCTGCCGCTGGGGCTGGCCATCGCCCTGCTGAGCGATGCCAACGGGGTGATACAGATGAACCTCAAGGTGAAGGGCGATCTCGATCAACCGGACTTCAGCATCGGCAATATCTTCTGGGATGTGCTGGGCAACACCCTGAGCAAGGCGATCACCTCCCCCTTCTCCCTGCTCGCCTCGCTGGCCGATGGCACCGAAGATCTCGACGAACTCCCCTTCCTGCCGGGGGAGCCCGATCTCACCCCCACCCAGCAGGAAAAACTGGTCAAGCTGGCGCAGGCCCTCAAGGATAGACCCAAGCTCAGCATGAACATCCGCGGCAAGGTCAACTTCAACGAAGAGCGCCCCATCCTGCAACGGCAAAAGCTGGAGCGGGTACTGGCCAAGCTCACCGGCAATCAGGCGGATCTCGACCTGCTGGAACAGGACCCCGCCCTGCAAGAGGCGCTGGCCCAGGCCTATGAAGAGCGCTTTGGCGAAGATCTGGATGATCTGGCCGATCGGCTCCATCTGGATGAAGAGAGCGCGGCACTGCGGGCCCAGGCGGTGCTCCTGCTGCGGGATCAGCAGCTCATCACCGCCAAATCCCTGCGCAATCTCGCCATGCGCCGGGCACAAAATACCAAGGAGTTTCTGGTCGACAGCCAGGGGATCGCCCCGGAACGGCTGTTTGTGCTCGACAGCCAGGTCAAGGAAGAGGACAAAGAAGCAAAAGTGATCCTGACGCTGGATCAGTAACACCGACGCACTTCGCATAAAGCGTAATAAAAATACAACCCTTCAACTATTTTGACACCTTTTGCTCACCAAACAGCCTGCTTTGGTGAGCATTTGGCCTCTAATGCAAATAATCACGTAGTTTTTTTACGATTTATCCCCCTTGCCCCCTTGCGGGCGCACCACAGCCTGCCTAAAATCGCGCGTCTTTTGTTAACCCCCACCTCTATTTTTGGAGAATGCCACGTGAGCGAAAAATTGGCCAACCCTGCCCCTCTGGGTCTGATGGGTTTCGGTATGACCACCATCCTGCTGAACATCCATAACGCAGGTTTCTTCCCCATCAGCGCCATGATCCTGGCCATGGGCCTGTGCTACGGCGGTATGGCCCAGATCGTCGCGGGTATCATGGAGTACAAGCGTGGCAACACCTTCGGTGTGACCGCCTTTATCTCCTACGGTTTCTTCTGGTTGAGCCTGGTGTTCCTGCTGGTCATGCCGACCATGGGTCTGGCCGAAGCCACCCCGCACGCCTACATGGGCTGGTACCTGCTGCTGTGGGGTGTTTTCACCCTGTTCATGCTGGTCGGTACTGTCAACTACCCGCGCGCCAAGCAGTTCGTGTTCGCTTCCCTGACCGTGCTGTTCTTCCTGCTGGCCGCCCGTGACTTCACCGGCAGCACCCTGATCGGCACCATCGCCGGTTTCGAAGGCATCATCTGTGGCGCCAGCGCCATCTACCTGGCCATGGCCACCGTGATCAACGAGCAGTTCGGCCGCACCGTGATGCCGATCGGCGATCACAAGAAAGCCGCCGCCGTACAGCTGAAAGCCGCTGCCTGATAGGCAAGCCACTCAGATTGTGGATTGTGAAAAAGGCACCCTCGGGTGCCTTTTTGCTATCTCGAATAACCATTCAACCGATCGGTTATCAGGTAAATGACCCAGCGTCCGCCTCCCCCGCCAGCAAGCGAGTCGCGGGGAAACGCAGTGCGGGATCCTGGCTAAAGAACTGGCTCAGTTGCCGGTATACAGCGGGATAGACCTGCTGCAGCCGCAGCGGATCGGTAAAGAAACACTCGCCGCAGACGGCGAAAAACTCCGCGGGATGTTCAGCAGCATAGGGATCGATGGCGGTCACTTCGTCCCGGTCGAGTTGTTGGCAGAGCGCATCGAAGGCGGCCTGAAAGGCCTGTTGCCACAGCTGGCTGCTCATCTGCCCCGGCAACGGCGGCGCGCCGTCCGCCTCACCGCCCAACATATCGAGCTTGTGGGCCAGCTCGTGGATCACCAGATTAAAGCCGTCCCAGTCACCATCCTGCTGCAGTTCGCTCCAGGCCAGCACCAGCGGCCCTTGCGGCCAGGATTCACCGGCGTTCTCCTCTTCAAACTCGCTCACCAGACCGAACTCATCCTGCACTTCCTGACGCCGGGTGACGGGTTCGGGAATGATGATGACTTCGTGAAAGCCGCGATACCAGTCAAGGCCGAGATGAAGAATGGGCAACGCCGCCTGCAGCACCAGCACCGCCTGTTGGCGTGGGCTGAGCTCGACCCCGATCAGGGTCAGTGTCTTGCGCTTGAGCAGCTGTTGCCCCAAGCCGATAAGCGTCGTCTGCTCGGTGTCGCTGAGCCCTTGCAAGATGGGCACTGCTGCCAGCGCCTGACGCCACAGCGCCAACTCATCCTCACTCATGGGCGTTTGCGGGCGGCGACCACCCAGCCATTTGAACCATCCCAGCACGCCTACTCCTTCTTTTGATGCAAACAACAGGTCACAACAGTTTGACGAACCGTTTCGGCCGCTCCTGATAATCCTGCGCCAGATAGAAACGGTGGGCCGCCTCGCGCTTGAGACTGCTGGATAGCTCCAGCTGGGCGCAACCTGCGGCCCGCGCCATCGCTTCAGCGCCCTTGAGCAAGGCTGCACCCACTCCCGCCCCTCTTGCCCCTTCATCGACAACCAGCGCCGAGATCAGGCCCCAAGCTGGTGCAACATGCAGCGGTGCCAGCTTGTGCCACACCAGCACGCCGACCACCTTGTCGGCCAGGGATGCGAGCAGCACAACGCTCGCGGGATCCGGCGCCAACAGGCGCGCCGTCACGTCAGCACCTTCGGCAGGATACCCCAATTGGCTGAACAGGTGGGCGATGGAGCTCCCGTCGTCGGCCTCAGGGGGACGGATTGTCAACGTTTCAGGGTCATTTTTCATTGTTGGCCTCATGTTTGCTTTCCATTGTGTTACGCCCGTCACATTGTCTGGCGCAGATCAACAAGGAGGATCTCATCTTTACTCATAGAAAACGCTGCCTGCCATTATCCCCCCACCCTTGTCAATTCACAAATTTGCAACAAGACAACATTTTTCGCTGGGAAGCACCGATACAACTCGATATGTTACACCCCATGCATGGCGCCTGTTTGCGCTCTGCTTATCCCCTCAACCTCGCGCTCATTTGTTAACTGGATTGTTAACAGACTGGGCCAAAAACAGTGACAGAGAGCGAGGCCAAGATCTCGCCAAGACAGCGCTACAAACACAACAAAGGAGTTGTTGTACATGAATGAAATCGTCAATGCCATCAATGGTGTAATCTGGAGCCCTGCGCTCATTTACCTGTGTCTGGGGGTCGGTCTTTACTTCTCCCTGCGCACCCGTTTTTTGCAACTGCGTCATATCAAAGAGATGGTGCGCCTGATGTTTGATGGCAAGAGCACCGATGCCGGTGTCTCCTCCTTCCAGGCGCTCGCTATGACCCTGGCCGGTCGCGTGGGTACCGGTAACATCGCCGGTGTGGCCACCGCTATCACCTTCGGTGGCCCGGGCGCCCTGTTCTGGATGTGGATGGTTGCCTTCCTCGGCGCTAGCTCCGCCTTCGTGGAGTCCACTCTGGGTCAGGTTTACAAAGAGAAGATCAACGGTGAATACCGCGGCGGCCCGGCCTTCTATATCGAAAAAGGGCTTGGCATGAAGTGGTACGCCTGGACCTTCGCCATCGCCACCGTCTTCGCCTGCGGCGTGCTGCTGCCGGGCGTGCAGGCCAACTCCATCGGTTCAAGCCTGCAGACCGCCTTTAATATCGATCCGAACGTCACTGCCGCCGGTCTGGCGCTGCTGCTCGGCTTTATTATCTTCGGTGGCGTCAAGCGTATCGCCAACTTCGCCAGTACCGTAGTGCCCTTTATGGCGCTGGGCTACATCATCGTGGCTTGCGTCATCATCGCCCTCAATATCGGCCAGCTGCCGGGCGTGCTCCTGCTGATCTGGAAGAGCGCCTTCGGTCTGGAGGCCGGTTTCGGTGCCATTCTGGGTCTGGCCATCATGTGGGGGGTAAAACGCGGGGTCTACTCCAACGAAGCGGGTCAGGGTACCGGGCCGCACGCCTCCTCTGCTGCGGCAGTGAGTCACCCGGCCAAGCAGGGTCTGGTGCAGGCGTTCTCCGTCTATATCGACACCCTGTTCGTCTGCTCCGCCACCGGCTTTATGCTGCTGATCACCGGTCTCTATAACGTACAAGGACCGGACGGCGCCGCCATCTACACGGGTATTGCCGGTATCGCAGCAGGCCCGGGCTATGTGCAGACCGCCATGGAGAGCATGATGCCGGGCTTTGGCAGCATTTTCGTGGCCATCGCGTTGTTCTTCTTCGCGTTCACCACCATCGTTGCCTACTACTACATCGCCGAAACCAACATCGCCTACATCAACCGCAAGATTAATCGCCCCTGGCTCACCTTCTTGCTGAAGATTGCGCTGATGGCTGCCACCGTCTACGGCACCGTCAAGACTGCAGATCTGGCGTGGGGCATGGGTGATATCGGGGTCGGTCTGATGGCCTGGCTCAACATCGTCGCCATCCTGCTGCTGCAAAAGACCGCCTTCACCTGTCTGAAGGATTATGAAGCGCAACAGGCACAAGGCATTGACCCCGTGTTCCACCCGGAGAAGCTCGGCATCAAGAACGCCGATTACTGGGTGGGCAAACGCTCCGAAGAGAACCTGGAGCTGGAGAAATCGGGCCATCAGTTCGAACCGGATCAGGATCGCAAGACCTCCTGAATCAAAACGACATAAGACATCAATAAAAAATGGCAGCCTCGGCTGCCGTTTTTATTTATTTAACTTCAACAGGTTACATTCAAATCAAGGAGTTAAGTGCCACATAAGGGGACACTTTGGGACGTGAAAAGACACCAAAATTGGCAAAATGTGGACACTTTTTTCTGCCCATTCTCGCGGAAGATCAAGCTGGCCTAAGATGGTTTTCCAGCGGGTTAAAGCGGACCGCATCATTCAGATAATCCGGTGCAAAGTGGGCATAGGTCATCGTCTGATGAAATATCAAGTGGCAGCCCTCAAACGGTGGAACGCCCCCGTTTATGGATTTCGCGTGTGCGAGGCTCACCACGACGGCACCCCGCACTGGCACCTGCTGCTATTTATGCGCCCGGAAGATCGCAACCGGGTGATCGGTATCCTGCAACGCTATGCCCTGACCGATGACCACGACGAGCTGGTACGGGATATCAAGGGCGCCCCACCCTTTACCGACTTTACTCCCCGCTTCGACTGGAAAGAGATAGACCCGGCCAAGGGCGATGCCGCGGGCTATATCGCCAAATACATTGCCAAGAACATCGACGGCGCCTACCTGGACGACGACGAGGAGGCTGGCACCGCCGCCGATGAGGGCGCCCTGCATGCCGTGGCTTGGGCCAGTTGGTGGGGCATTCGCACCTTCCAGCAGATCGGCGGTGCCCCGGTCGGGGTATGGCGCGAGCTGCGCCGCATCAGCAACGCCAAGAAGCATGCCGATCTGGTGGGCCCACCCAAGCCCGTGCTGCAAGACCCGCGCTTTGAGGCGGCCCGCTTTGCCGCAGATAACGGCATCTTTCGCTGCTACCTGCACGCCATGGGCGGCGCACTGGCCACCCGTGCCGAGCACCCCATCAAGCTGGCCCACCTCATCGAGGAGCAGGCAAACAGCTATGGCGAAGACATCAAACGCCTGATGGGCATTACCTCCGCTCGCCTTGGCATCAAGACCCGCCTGCAAGGGTGGGAAATTGTGCCTGCCGGCACCCATGAAGCCAGGAAAGCCGCCGAGGCTGCAGCGAGGGGGGTTGGGGTTAAGACGGGCGACAGCCCGGCACCTTGGAGCTCTGACAATAACTGTACGGTACCGGATCCTGATGCTTTCACAGACCAGATCATGAGGGAACAATGGGGGTTGTCGCCCTTCTCCATTGACCGTTTACGGTCGGGTGCCAGTGTCAGGGCCGACGGTTTCACCCTATGGCTGGAGAACGGCCAACTGCAATCATGCCGATCGCTACCAAGCGAGCCGGATTGGCAGCCTGAAGGACTTCGGCCCGCCGAACGGGACCAGCCGGATGAGTTCGCGGTACCGGAAGGCGACCAAGACTGGCCAATGCTGGTTGAACTCTGCGGTCAGGTGTACCAGGCACAAGGCCACGCCGGGGCTCACCGCTGGATCGAAATGCTGCCGCAACCCTATCAGTCGGAGATGTGGCGAGTACTGGAAGGGCTGAATGCACCGGAGTGACTGCACGAACAGGATGACTACAGCTAGGAGTGGGCATGAACAGCAAGCAGAACATCAGCCACAAAAATCTAGGGGTCAGGCGAATACACCTAGACAATTGAGATATGTTAGTAATAACATGATTTAAAAGTGATTTTTCTTTAGCGGTTACCGTAATGACACGGTGTTGTATAGATGTATACATAAACAAACTAATACCGCATTTGATCTAATCATTATTGAATTTTCATTAAAAACTGAGGTGTAAAATGACTAATCAAGAAATTGCAAAATTAATACAAAGAAAATATCTTTACACTAAACCGCTGACAGAACAAGAAACTTTAACCATATTAATAAAAGTA
>NZ_JBODRQ010000089.1:0-15884 GCF_050633025.1 Aeromonas sp. | reverse complement strand
CCATGCTAATAGGTATTATTAAATTGCCATTAGAATCAAAAAACTCTTCAATACCATTTAGTTTACTATGAACAATACTCGAGTAATGATTAACTTGTGATATGGGGTTTCTATATTTCTTGTTGGTTTTAGAAATCACATAATTTGGATTTGCAGATTGAATGTAATCATCATCCCAATCTTTAACCTCGATAATTAATACGCCAAATTTTTTTCCTATAACAATGAAGTCAGGTTTTAATTCATTAATTATAGGCTGAACATATATAAAACAGTCTTCATCTACTAAGAGTTTTTTAAGTTTTTGCTCTAACGTATAACGTTCTCCATCAGTAAGAATATCTGGATTTAAAGGGTTAACTATATACATACAATAGCCTTATATATCGTTGGTTTTGATGTAAGGAAATCTGAGGAAATCTGGGACACCCACCTTTCTGCCCACCTTTCTGAGCAAAGTGTAATTCTACTAAAGCCCACGCTACCGCCCGTGGATTACAGCTTCCAATATGCCCCCTTGACCCGCGAGGGCAGCAACCTATCGCAGCTCAACAGGTTCTGAATAGCCATGGTAAGCCAAACGAAACTGCCGAGGTGAGGCTTAAATTGACTTAACTGTCAGAAATTAATCATTTTTTGCGCTTGATCAGCAAATGGAGCCGGAAGGCGGCTTTATAGCCATATTCATCTCTGGCAAGCAGGGAGGGGGGAGTGAATAGGGGCGACCTGCTGGTCGCCCCTTGTTATCGCCATATCCGGCGTGCGAAGGGTTAGCCGTTATAGCCGTAGCAGCGCTTGAGCTCCTCGAAGTCATAGTAGTGGCTGCCGCTCTGGTAGGGTTGGCAGCCGGTTTTAAAGGCGATCTCCTTTTCGTTGTAGAGCATCTTGACCAGCACTTGCCGCTGCCCGTTCTGGTAGATATCCCACTGAATATTGGCGGTATAGGGGGAGACCCAGCCGCCGCGCCACTCGTTGTTCTGCTGGCTGAACAGCTGATCCGGGCTGGCCCCCTGACGGCTCCCTTCCAGCTTCATCAGGGCCATGAAAATCTGGGACACCCACCTTTCTGCACTATCAGAGCCGCACAGGCTAGCAAGCTCACCGGAGCAGAGCAACCATGTGACCTCTCTCGGCCCGGATAAAAGTGAAATTGCGGTTACCTTTTGCAATAAAAAAGGGGATCTCAGGTCAGGGGGTTAGCCTCGCCGCGTTTGATAAAGTCATTGAGCGAGCGGATGGAAGGATCCAGCACTGTCTTTCGCGTGTAGATGAAACAATTTTCGCAGCCCACTTCCAACGCGATATCACGCAAGCCTTTACTCTCCGTGGCCGTCAATTCCCCCTCCATCTTTTCCATCGGTTGGATGATGATTGCAGCAACAGGCGAGAACAGCCGAGAACCACATAGCTGCTTTACGACAAGCTTTAGTAATTTCCCGGCGACATAGGGATCGCTGATCAGTGAACGAGGATGCGAGAACGGATTGATGGCAGTGCCAGTGTTAGTATTGCCAACAGCGGCATTGCCGAATGCTAGCACCTTTGCCCTGTGTCCCTTCTTCATATCGATACATAGCAAGGGTTTTTCATCGAAGGCGCGCTGGCTCTTAAGATCAACGACCCTGATGCGATTCTCCCATATCTGAACGTACAAGGTTCTGCCAAACAGATTTTTCAGAACACTAAACATCAACCACTTCCTCCATGACTAGATTCCCGCATACTGACTTAACTTACCCACCCCGCCTGTCCTGGCGCTACTGACCGACACCACCACATCCTGTTCCAGATAAAGGTAGGGCTAACAGATTGGCACCCTTCGTATCAACTTGGCCCTGGCACCGGGGCAAAAACAAGATGTAAAAATACTACAAAACTGTTAATTATCAATAGCATGGGGCGAAACTCCACAACACTTTACCAGACATTCGCTCATCCTTCGTCAAAAACGGGAAAATCTGAGACACCCACCTTTCTGAGTAAGGTGTAATGCCACCAAATCCCACGCTACCGCCCGTGGATTACAGCTTCCAATATGCTCCCTTGACCTGCGATGGCAGCAACCCATCGCAGTTCAACAGGTTCTGGATGGCTATGGTAAGCCAAACGAAACTGCTGAGGCGAGCCTTAAAGTGGCATAACCATCAGAAAAACCTTGTTTTCTGACTTCTAGCAAACTCTTCTAGATCTACGACCTTGCCGCCAACCGGACTGTGATCGGGCGCTGGTTGAAGTCTGGTGGTTGAAATCTGGGAGATCTGGGATACCCACCTTTTGTAGCAAGCCACTCTCGAACTGCTTGCAGGCAACATGGTATATGCATTCGAACTGATGCCTGCAAAAGTCGGGGGGGGGGAAATAGAGAAATTTTCAGGTTTAGAAAGCAACAGCCCCTGCACAACCATTTACTGGACTATGTGCAATATTCGGAGCTATCAGCAGGGTAAACGCAAAGCAATCAAATCTGTGGTTGATGGCATCGCAGCTGGCCATAGTGGCGGGCAAACTGCTGACATTGATCTCTGCCTCCCACCACTCTGATCCCTTGTCGCCTGAACAGCGTCACCTGTTTCAACCAGAGAACACCATCAAGACCCAACCGTTCCAGAATGGGTCCAAGTTGGGCAGGAATATGACCCCGCTTGTCGAGCCGAATAGCACGGCCTGTCCAATCAACCAGCATCAGGTAGTCGGTGAAGGCATAGAGCAGTTCTTCAGGCTTCCCCTGGCTGGCAAACGGCAGTAACAGTGGTGGCAAAACTTCAGGGGCAGCAGGCTCGTCAAGGCGCTGTTTGATACTGGTGTAGTCACTCTGCTCTGGCCGATCTGCCAACGCGGCGCGTATTGGATTGAGGTCAACATATGCCATACAGGCCAACAAGGCGGATTCGGTGAGCAACGCCTGGCTTTTGAAGCGTCCCTCCCAAAAATGGCCCTTGCAACCATCTTCCTGATTGGCCTGACGGGCCAGATTTTCATTGAGTAGCCGAATAAACCAGCTGATGGAGTGAAGCCGCTCCCGCCATTGGGTAAGCAATTGCTGCACGACAGCCAGTTCAGGCTCGATCAACATCTCCCCCTGATACCAGCGCCTGACCAACAGCGGCCACTGGAAAAGCGCCGCCCAGCGCTCGGCCACCTCCTGCTCACTCCAGTTGGCCGCAGTATCAGGGTCCACCTTGAGCACCAGATGATAGTGATTGCTCATCACCGCATAGGCACATATGCCGATAGCAAACAGCCGCGACAGTTGCCCCAACTTGTCGACTACCCATTGGCGTCGATGCTCGTAACTCTGGCCGGAGTGGGAATCCTCTCCGCACAGAAAAGCTCGCCGCACACAGCGACTGACCACGTGGTAGTAAGGCGTATCCTGCAAGCTGATTTGACGTGAACGAGCAATGGTCATGGCGCATCCCTCAACTGTGACCTCTCAAGTCAACAATCTGTGGTGTTTGCAGAGCTAAGAAAGGCGGCTTAGCGTTGCACTTCGGAGTTGAATCCGCCATATAAATATAAAAAAGCCCGCACCAATTGGTGCGGGCTTTTTGGCAAGTTTGCACATCTATCAGTGTGTGTCACTGGCAAACGGCGCTTATTTGCTGCCGGTACCGGAGTTGCGGGTAGAGGCTTGCGGCTTGCGACGGGCGGTGGTGGCGCGAGCGCGCGGCTCTTTGCCCTGCATCTCTTTGTGACGCTGCACGGCGCGACGGATCTGGGCGGCCTGCTTGTGACGGCTGGTTTTGCCATCCTGCTGCAGATCGACCTTGGATTCGGTCTCCGGCGGCAGGTTGACCAGACCGCGCAGGTAGTTCACTTCCGGCAGTTTCAGCTCTTGCCAGCCGCCGCGCGGGATGCCGCGGTCCAGCTTGACGTCGCCGTAGCGGATCCGCATCAGGCGGCTCACCTGCACTTCCTGGGATTCCCACAGGCGGCGCACTTCACGGTTGCGACCTTCGGTCAGGGTGACGTTGAACCACTGGTTCAGACCCTCACCGCCAGCCGGTTTGATCTTGTTGAACTTGGCGGTGCCATCTTCCAGCTGCACGCCCTTGCGCAGACGCTGCAGCATGGCTTCGGTGATTTCGCCAAAGACACGTACCGCGTATTCCCGCTCCACTTCGTGGCTCGGGTGCATCAGACGGTTGGCCAGCTCACCGTCGGTGGTGAACAGCAACAGACCGGAGGTGTTGACGTCGAGGCGGCCGACCGCAATCCAGCGGGCACCTTCCATCTTGGGCAGACGATCAAACACGGTGGGACGACCTTCCGGATCGTGACGGGTACACATCTCCCCTTCCGGCTTGTGGTAAGCCAGTACGCGGCAGATCACTTCCTCTGCGGCACGGGTCTTGACCTGGTGACCATCCACCCGGATCACGGCGTTCACTTCGACGCGATCCCCCAGTGTGGCGACCTTGCCATCCACACTGACCCGACCTGCGGTGATCAGGGCCTCCATCTCACGACGGGAGCCGTGACCCGCGCGGGCCAACACTTTTTGCAGTTTTTCACTCATCGGGGTTACCTGATTGTTGATCGCTGCCCACAGGTAATAGGGGCAACGGGGTTAACTGTAACAAACGCCGGTTGGAGCACTCGCCACAGTTGAAAAATGTATATCTCGGTGACGTCGGCACGCTTGGGCGCCATTCACCGGGCATCGCTCTCCCCGTCCACCACAGAGGGCAACAGGGGTTGCAGCTCCGGATCCAGCTCGGGGAGCTGCTCCAGACTCTGCAGATTAAAGTAATCCAGAAACTCTCTGGTGGTGGCGAGCAGTTCGGGGCGACCCGCCACCTCTTTGTGGCCTATGCTGCGCACCCAGCCACGCTCTTTCAGGGTATTCACTATCTGGCTCGACACCGCCACCCCGCGGATCGCTTCGATCTCGGCCCGGGTGATGGGTTGGCGATAGGCGATCAGGGTCAGCGTCTCCATCACGGCGCGCGAATAGCGCGGCGCCCGCTCACTCCAGAGCCTTGACAGCTCCTCGGCATACTCCTGACGCGCCTGAAAGCGCCAGCCGGAGGCGACCTCTTTGAGCTCGACGCCTCGCGAGCTGTAATCTTGCCTGATCTCGGCCAACAGCAGCTGAACATAGCGACTGGTCACCGGATAATCCGCCAGCACGCCGCTTTTCAGCTCGCTGACATTGAGCGGACGACCGGCCACAAACAGCGCCGCTTCGATCAAGGTCTTGAGTCGTTCAGTGGGCAGCGCCACGGTTGCCCTCCTCGCTCTGTTCGGCCAATGCAAAATGGATAGGACCGAGTGGTTCAGCCTGCAGGATCCAGATCAGTTGCTCCTTGCACAGCTCCAGCAGGGCCAGAAACGTCACCAGTACCCCCATCCGCCCCTCTTCGGCACGCAGCACCTGCTCAAGGCGCAGGGTCTGCCCCAGGGTGAGCATGGCAAGGATCTCCGCCATGCGCACCCGGGTCGGGATCTGTTCGCGGCGGATCTGGTGATGTTCGAAATGAGTCGCGCGTTTTACCACACTTTGCATGTAAAGGGCGAGCTCAACCAGCGAAACATCGGGCGCCAGTGGCTTGAGGGCGCCAAAATCGGGGGGCAAGGCGGCGGCGATATAAATCTCTCGCTCCACCCGTGGCAGCTCATTGACCCTCTCTGCACCTACCTTGTAGCGCTCGTACTCCTGCAGCCGGCGAATAAGGGTCACCCGAGGGTCTTCCCCCTCCTCTTCATCCTCCAGCTCCGGCGCCTTGGGCAGCAGCAGGCGGGATTTGATCTCCGCCAGCCAGGCCGCCATCAGCAGATATTCGGCCGCCAGCTCAAGGTTGAGCCCCTGCATCAGCTCCACGTACTCCATGTACTGGGCGGTGATCTGCAGGATCGGCAGGTTGAGGATATCGAGCTGCTGGCGCCGGATGAGGTAGAGCAGCAGATCGAGCGGCCCCTCGAAGGTATCGAGGAACACCTCCAGCGCATCGGGCGGGATGAACAGATCCTGAGGCAGCTCGTGATAGGGCTGCCCCAGGACTTTCGCGATGGGTAGCGCGGCGCCAGTCCCCGTCTCGGCGGAGGGGACTGTCACCGGTTCAGCGACATCACTCAAACGGGGTCGGGTCTCCGGCGCCGCGACGACGCAATACCGGCTCGTCGTCAGAGAAATCGACCACAGTCGTGGGCTGCTCGCCCAGATAACCGCCGTTGACCACCAGATCGATCTGCTTGCCCAGCTTGTCGAAGATCTCTTCCGGGTCAAACTCGGCCATCTCGGAGTCCGGCAGGATCAATGTGGTGGAGAGCAGCGGCTCGCCGAGGGCTTCCAGCAGTGCCTGGGCAATCTTGTTGTCCGGCACCCGGATACCGATGCTCTTCTTCTTCTCGTTCATCAGGCGGCGCGGCACCTCTTTGGTCGCCTTGAAGATGAAGGTGTAGGCACCCGGGGTATTGTTCTTGATCAGGCGAAATGCGCTGTTGTCGACCTTGGCGTAGGTGGAGATCTCGGAGAGATCGCGGCACACCAGGGTGAAGTCGTGGTTGGCATCGAGGCGACGGATGCGGCAGATGCGCTCCAGCGCGCCCTTGTCACCCATCTGGCAACCCAGCGCATAACCGGAGTCGGTCGGATAGACGATCACGCCGCCGTTCTGGATGATCTGTACCGCCTGACCGATCAGACGGGCCTGGGGGTTTTCCGGATGTACGTAAAAATGCTGACTCATAGCTTGTTCTCGCAATGGGGGCAGCAATACCTGCCCGCTCGTATGGTCACGGGCCAAAGACCCATGACACTACCTTAACCTGTTTGTGACTGCTTCGCTGGCGCCGTTAGCGGCTTGCCAGCAGCTCGGCATGTTGCTCGGTGGTGAGCCCGAAGTGACCGGGATAGGCCAGCCAGACGGGCATCCCCTCTTTGGGCAGCCAGAGGTGGCGGCCCAGCTCGGTCCAGTTGGAGGGGAAGTGAAAATCCGATCCCACCGAGATATAGAGGTCGTGATCCTTGGCCCACTGGCCCAGATTGGCCCGCTCCTGCGGGCTCTGCTGAGGCAATGACACCTCCATGGCATCGCCACCGGCCGCCTTGAAGGCCACCAGCAGCCGCTTGATCCACTTGGCGGTGAGATCGTAACGGCTGGGGTGGGCCAGCACCGCCAGCCCACCGGCGGCGTGAATGGCAGCGATGGCTTCGCTCATCTCGGGCCACTCGGCCGGGGCATAGCCTTTATTGCCACGGCTCAGGTACTTTTTGAATACCTTCTGCATGTTGTCGGCTACCCCGCGTGCCACCAGCACCCGGGCAAAGTGGGCGCGGGTCACGGCAG
Source organism: Aeromonas sp. (assembly GCF_050633025.1). Classification (GTDB taxonomy): domain Bacteria; phylum Pseudomonadota; class Gammaproteobacteria; order Enterobacterales; family Aeromonadaceae; genus Aeromonas. Next base: position 8,592 of record NZ_JBODRQ010000089.1, on the reverse strand, counting down.
CATCACCGGCGAGCGCCTTGGCCTCTTCATAGGTGCCGGGAAGGAGGCACTTCTCCAGACGACGCCCGATTTCCTGCGCGCGCGCCTCGCGACGGGCCAGCTGACCGGCCAGAAAATCCAACAGCTGCGGATTTTTTTCATCCACCCCCAGCGCCACGATATGGATCTCGTGGTGCTCCCAGCCGGTGGAGATCTCGACCCCTCTCACCAGTCGCAGCGGCAGTTGCTCGGCGTCAATGGTGCGGCGCACCTCATCAAGCCCGGCGAGGGTATCGTGGTCAGTAACTGCTAACACCTCGACCTGTTTCTCGGCAGCGCGGCGCACCAGTTCGGCTGGGCTCAGCACCCCGTCGGAGGCTGTGGTATGGCAGTGAAGATCGAATCTCATCAGGTTATTCCGCTCTCGTGGTCAGGTCACCATTCATGGCAAATCGGTGAAAGAAGGCTAAAAAGCGACTTGACTTGGCCGCGGCTTTATCGTTTTCTGTAGGCACTTCATTGCAAACATCTTTTTACAGGACTTTATCATGCAAACGACTTCCATCCTGACCATCTGGTGGTGGCACACTCCCTGACATGCGGGCGTGTGGTCGTTGCTGTACCTGTAATCTGACAGCAAATTAAGAACCCAAAGAAAAAGCCCGCTGACCCCAGCGGGCTTTTTTATTATCCGGCAAATGGACCTGTGATGAAACCGAGAATTCAGACAAGCAAGCTGACCTGGCGATGGTGCCCCTGAACCAGCCACCCCGGACCAATTAAATTTCTAAGGAATTCAACGTCATGAACATCGGTAACACGCATCACACGCAAGGGAACGCACTATGACAGCCACACATCGCCTTCCTCTGGGTGAATTCGATACCCTCAAGCTCAACGCCCCCTATGTGGCCGATCCGCTGGCGCTCTATACCCGCCTCTGTCAGGGGCGCCCCAACAACCTGCTGCTGGAATCGGTGGAGATCGACTCCAAGGCGGGTAAACAGAGCCTGCTGCTGGTCGATGCCTGCCTGCGCATCGAGTGCCGTGGTCGCACCGTGCGGGTGCGCAGCCTGAACGACAACGGCGCCCAGTTGCAGAGCCTGCTGGCCGAACGTCTGCCTGCCGCCGTTATCCAGAGCATTGTCGATGGCGAGCTGCAGCTCGATTTCCCGGTCTCCGATCGGGAGCTGGACGAAGATAGCCGCCTCAAGGGGAGCAGCGTGCTGGACGTGCTGCGCACCCTGCAGCGGGAGCTCGATTGCCAGCTCGGTAAAGAAGCTCTCTTTATGGCGGGCAGCTTCGCCTACGACCTGATCGCCTCCTTCGAGGATCTGCCAGAGGTGCCGGAGGGGAGCAACGATTGCCCCGACTACTGCTTCTATGTGGCCGAAACCCTGATCACCATCGACCATATCGAACGCACCACTCAACTGCTGGCCTGCATCTTTGGCGGCGACAGCGACGAAAGCCAGGTGGAAGACAGATACATCCGCCTGACCGAACGGCTCACCGACTTCAAACAGATTTGCCAACAACCCCTAAGCGCCGAGCTGACCACCCAGCCCCTGACCGGTGGCATGAGCGTGGACAAGAGCGACAAGCAGTTCTGTGCCGAGGTAGAGAAGCTCAAGGGCTTTATCCGCCGTGGCGACATCTTCCAGGTGGTGCCGTCCCGCTGCTTCTCCCTGCCTTGCCCAAGCCCCCTGGCCGCCTATCGCCGCCTCAAACAGACCAACCCCAGCCCCTACATGTTCTACGTGCAGGATGAGGGCTTCACCCTGTTTGGCGCCTCCCCCGAGAGCGCGGTGAAATTCTGCGCCGCCAGCCGCGACGTGGAGATGTACCCCATCGCCGGTACCCGCCGCCGCGGCTTCAACCCCGATGGCAGCATCAACCGGGATCTCGATGGCCGTATCGAGCTGGAACTGCGTCAGGACGAAAAAGAGGTGGCCGAACATCTGATGCTGGTAGATCTGGGTCGCAACGACATCGCCCGCATCTCGGAGCCCGGCACCCGCTACGTCAAGGAGCTGCTGAAAGTGGATCGCTACAGCCACGTGATGCATCTGGTCTCCAAGGTGGTCGGCACCTTGCGTTCCGACCTTGACGCCCTGCACGCCTATCAGGCCTGCATGAACATGGGCACCCTCACCGGCGCCCCCAAGATCCGCGCCAGCGAGCTTATTCGCATGGTGGAAGGCAAGCGCCGCGGCAGCTACGGCGGCGCCGTCGGCTACATCAACGGCGCAGGCGAGATGGATACCTGCATCGTCATCCGCTCCGCTTTCGTGAAAGATGGCGTGGCCCATGTGCAGGCCGGTGCCGGGGTGGTCTATGACTCCAAGCCACAAGCCGAAGCGGATGAGACCCGCGCCAAGGCGGCCGCCGTGCTGGCCGCCATCGCCGCCAGCCATGGCACCTCCCTGCAAGCCCTGAGCGCCCAGCAGGAGCAACATAAGGACGTGAGCCAATGAGTACCGGATCAACAGCCACTAACATCTTCCTGCTCGACAACTTCGACTCGTTTACCTACAACCTCGTCGACCAGTTCCGCTCCCTCGGCTATCCGGTGCGGATCTACCGCAACAGCCTGCCGGCCAGCCGCATCATGAGCGAGATCGCCGCCTGTGAAGGGGACGCCGTGCTGGTGCTCTCGCCGGGCCCGGGCGCCCCCCACGAGGCGGGTTGCCTGATTGATCTGATCAAGCTGGCCCGTGGTCAGGTGCCCATCCTCGGCATCTGTCTCGGCCATCAGGCCCTGTGCGAAGCCTACGGTGGCACCGTCGGCGCGGCGGGCGAGATCGTCCACGGCAAGCGCTCCCTGATTGAGCACAACGGCCACGGCGCCTTCGCCGGTCTGCCGAGCCCGCTGCCGGTAGCCCGTTACCACTCGCTGGTCGCCACCTATGTACCGGAAGAGCTGACGGTGATTGCCCACTATCAGGGCATGCCCATGGCCATCGAGCAGCAGGATGAGCGGGTACTGGGTTTCCAGTTCCACCCGGAATCCATCATGACCTCGGAAGGGGCCCGTCTGCTGACTCAGGCGCTCGCCCATATCACCCGTCCAGAAAGCAGCGTGCGGTAAGGTAAGGAGACCAACATGCATCATCATCTCAACACCCTCTATCAGGGTCAGTCTCTGAGCCGTGAAAGTACCCGCGACGCCTTCGGCCAGGTGGTACGTGGCGAAGTGGATCCCATCGTGCTCGCAAGTCTCTTGACCGCCCTCAAGATCAAGGGGGAGACCCCGGAGGAGATCGCCGGCGCCGCCGAGGCCCTCTTGGCAGAAGCGCGCGACTTCCCGCGCCCGGACTATGAATTTTGCGATATCGTCGGCACCGGCGGCGATGGCCTCAACACCATCAACGTCTCCACCACCTCGGCGCTGGTCGCCGCCGCCTGCGGCCTGAAAGTGGCCAAGCACGGCAACCGCTCGGTCTCGAGCAAGTCTGGTTCGAGCGATCTGCTGGACAAAATGGGCATCAAGCTCGACATGAGCCCGGCGCAGGCGCGCCGTTGTCTGGACGAGCTCGGCATCTGCTTCCTGTTCGCCCCCCAGTACCACGCCGGGGTGCGCCACGCCATGCCGGTACGGCAGGCCCTCAAAACCCGCACCCTGTTCAATGTGCTGGGGCCGCTCATCAACCCCGCTCGCCCCACCTATCAGCTGATGGGGGTCTATGCCCCCGAGCTGGTGCGTCCCATCGCAGAAACCCTGCTGGCACTGGGGCTGAAAACCGGTATGGTGGTTCACGGCGCCGGGCTCGACGAGATTGCCATCCACGGCCCGACCCAGGTGGCCCAGATCCGTGACGGCGAGATCCGCGAATTTATGATCACCCCGGCTGACTTTGGCCTGGAGACCTATCCGGTCAGCGCCATTCAGGGTGGTGAGCCTGAAGAGAACCGCGCCATCACCGCCGCCATTCTGGAAGGGCGTGGCACCCCGGCCCACAACGCCGCCATCGCCGCCAACGTGGCACCGCTGCTGCTGATGGCGGGCAAGGCGACCGATCTCAAGAGCGCGGCGGCCGAGGTGCTGGCGGTGCTGGCGAGCGGCAAGGCAGCGGATCTCGCCGCTAGGCTCGCCACGTTGAGTCATCAGGGAACGAGCCATCAGGACGCGGGCCATAAGGAGGCATGATGTCAGCCACCACGTTGCACAGCAGTCATTCAGAACGCCCGCAGGGCAAGAGCCAGTTTCGCAAGGATAACGAGATGTCAGACCTTATTGCCCCCCATGCTTTTCTGAACATGGCCTCCATCAGCCAGACCATCCTCGGCAAGATCGTGGCGGCCAAGCAGGAGTGGGTCGCTGCCCGCAAGCAGGCCCAGCCGCTGGCGAGCTTCCAGAGCGCGCTGACCCCAAGCGATCGGGATTTCGTCGGGGCGCTCAGGGCAGGCTCCACCCGCTTTATTCTGGAGTGCAAGAAGGCCTCTCCCTCCAAGGGCTTGATCCGCGATGACTTCAGCCCGGAGGCCATCGCCGACATCTATGGCAAATACGCCACCGCCATCTCGGTGCTGACCGACGAGAAGTTCTTTCAGGGGGATTTCGCCTTTTTGCCGCGGGTGCGCAGCCGCGTCAGCCAGCCGGTGCTCTGCAAGGATTTCATGATTGACCCCTATCAGGTCTATCTGGCCCGCCACTATCAGGCGGACGCCATCCTGCTGATGCTCTCGGTGCTCACCGACGAGGGCTATCGTGCCCTGTTCGCGGTCGCCAAGGAGCTGGGCCTTGGCGTGCTCACCGAAGTGAGCAACGAGGAGGAGCTGACCCGGGCCATCGCGTTGGGCGCACCGGTCATTGGCATCAACAACCGGGATCTGCGGGATTTGAGCGTCGATCTGAACCGCACCAAACAGCTGGCCAAAGACATTCCAAGCGATCGGGTAGTGATCAGCGAGTCCGGCATCAATCACCGCGCTCAGGTGGCGGATCTGCGCCACCACGCCAAGGGCTTTCTGGTGGGCTCGTCATTGATGGCCGAGCCGGATCTGGAAGCCGCAGTGCGCAAGCTGGTACTGGGCCAGAACAAGGTGTGCGGTCTCACCCGCGCCGAAGATGCCGCCGCCGCCCATCAGGCGGGCGCGGTGTTCGGGGGTCTTATCTTTGTGGCGAAAAGCCCGCGCTATGTAGACATCCCTGCCGCCCGCGCCGTGATGGCGGGTGCGCCGCTTAGCTTTGTCGGAGTATTTCGCAACGCCCAGCCCGCCACCATCGCCAAGACGGTGGATGCGCTGGGGCTCGCCGCGGTGCAGCTGCACGGCGATGAAGATGCCGCCTATATCGAGATCCTGCGCCCACTGCTGCCAGCGGGCTGCCAGATCTGGAAAGCCGTAGGCGTCTCTCTCGGCAAGGAAAGCGGCGAGCCGCTGCCCGCCCTCGACTACCCGGCGGATCGCCTGCTGCTGGATACAAAAGTCGGCAGCCAGAGCGGTGGCACAGGTCAGGCATTCGACTGGGCCATGCTGGCCAATCTGGATAAAGCCAAGCTGATGCTGGCGGGGGGCCTGAATCCCGACAACGCCCTGCAGGCGGCGCAAGTGGGCTGCCTCGGCCTTGATTTCAACTCCGGGGTAGAGAGTGCCCCGGGCCAGAAGGATGCGCACAAGATAGCAGCCGCCTTCGGCGTTCTGCGCAACCTGTAACGCAACCCTTTTTGATGTTTCGATTTAGCTAATACAAGGAAGAAGCCATGACCCTGCTCAACCCGTTTTTCGGTGAATTTGGCGGTATGTATGTACCCCAAATCCTTATCCCGGCCCTGCTCCAGCTGGAGAAAGCCTTTGTCGATGCCAAGGATGATCCGGCCTTTATCGCCGAGTTTCAGTCCCTGCTGACCGAGTATGCCGGTCGCCCGACCCCACTCACCCTCACCCGCAATCTGACCAAGGGCACCAAGACCCGCCTCTACCTCAAGCGTGAAGATCTGCTGCACGGCGGTGCCCACAAGACCAACCAGGTGCTGGGTCAGGCGCTGCTGGCCAAGCGGATGGGCAAGAACGAGATCATCGCCGAGACCGGCGCCGGTCAGCACGGCGTCGCCACCGCACTGGCCTGCGCCCTGCTCGGCCTCAAGTGCCGGGTCTATATGGGCGCCAAGGATTGCGAGCGCCAGAAGCCCAACGTATTTCGCATGAAGCTGATGGGCGCCACCGTTATTCCGGTGCACTCAGGCTCGTCCACCCTGAAAGATGCCTGCAATGAGGCGCTGCGTGACTGGGCTGCCAACTACGAGTCGGCCCACTACCTGCTCGGGACCGCCGCTGGTCCGCACCCCTTCCCCACCATCGTGCGGGAGTTCCAGAAGATGATCGGCGAAGAGGCCAAGGCCCAGTGCTTCGAGAAGGAGGAGCGACTGCCCGATGCGGTGATCGCCTGCGTCGGCGGCGGGTCGAACGCCATCGGCATGTTTGCCGACTTTATCGATGAGCCGTCGGTGCGCCTCATCGGTGTCGAGCCGGGTGGTCACGGTATCGAAAGTGGCGAGCACGGTGCGCCGCTCGGTCACGGCAGCAAGGGGGTCTTCTTTGGCATGCACTCCTACCTGATGCAGGACACTCAGGGCCAGATCCAGGAGTCCTACTCCGTCTCGGCGGGGCTCGACTTCCCCTCCGTCGGCCCGCAACACGCCCATCTGGCCGCCATCGGCCGCGCCGAGTACCCCTCGGTGACCGACAAGGAGGCGCTGGACGCCTTCCAGGAGCTGGCCAAATCCGAAGGCATCATCCCGGCGCTGGAGTCCTCCCACGCGCTGGCCCACGCCCTCAAGATGGCCCGCAGTGAACCGGAAAAAGAGCAGGTGCTCATCGTCAACCTCTCCGGCCGTGGCGACAAAGATATCTTCACCGTGGCTGACATCTTGGAAACAGAAAGCATCGAGAAAGAAGGAACCTGCAAATGAACCGTTACTCACAACTCTTCTCCCGTCTGGACGCGGCCAATCAGGGCGCCTTTGTGCCGTTCGTGATGCTGGGTGACCCCACTCCTGAACTCTCGCTGGCCATCGTCGATGCGCTGGTCGAAGGGGGCGCCGATGCCCTCGAACTCGGCATTCCCTTCTCCGATCCGGTGGCGGACGGCCCCACCATTCAGGGCGCCGCCCTGCGGGCCTTTGCCAGCCACACCACCCCGGACGACTGCTTCGAGCTGCTTGGCCGCATCCGCGCCAAGTACCCGCAGCTGCCCATTGGCCTGCTGGTCTACGCCAACCTGGTCTATGTGCGCAAAATTGACGGCTTCTACGAGAAGTGCCAGCAGGCGGGCGTGGATTCGGTGCTGGTCGCCGACGTGCCGGTGCAGATGTGCGCCCCCTACAAGGCGGCCGCCGACAAGTTTGGCATCGACAGCATCTTTATCGCCCCGCCCAATGGCGACGCCGAGACCCTGAAACAGGTGGCAGAGCTTGGCAATGGTTACACCTATCTGGTGAGCCGCGCTGGCGTCACCGGTGCCGAAACCAAGGCCGGCATGCCGGTGGAGGGGCTGATCAATACCCTGCGCGAGTTCAACGCCCCGCCCGCCCTGCTCGGCTTTGGCATCAGCGAACCGGCCCAAGTCCGCGCCGCCATCGCCGCTGGCGCCGCCGGTGCCATCTCCGGCTCCGCCGTGGTGAAGATCATCGAGACCCACCACCAGAACCCGGAACATATGCTCACCCGTCTGAAAGAGTTTGTGGAAGGGATGAAGGCCGCGACCAATCGCTAAGGTCGGGTTGGGGTCGGTTGTTTGTGGCCCTGAGTTATCAGTTCACATAACCACGCCATAACCATGAGAAAGGGAGCCTGACCGGCTCCCTTTCTTTTTATCCGCTTGTACCCGCTAACAGCTCCCGACATGTTGCTCCCATCTCCCTCGTTGATCCCCTCTCCCTCTGGGAGAGGGTTAGGGTGAGGGGCCTGACACATTTCCAGCCAAGCAAGTTGCTCACCCAGCGCACGTCTTAATGACTAATTTATTGATCCAAAACCGATTCCCGCCAAAACACGCTTCTCAACTCTCCACTCCCCCCTTAAGATACCCAAACGACAATCCATCTCTCGGGATAGCACCATGGCAGCGATTGTTGATTTCTCGCAGGTTAACAGCAGCGAACTGGGGGCTGTCACTCAGGGGCGGTAGCCTTTTCTGAAGAAAACCGATGAGTGACAAGCGGGTAGCCCTCAACCTCGTTCAGCAGGATGATGGCGCTTATCTGACGCTGGTTAAATAACAACCGCCGCCACCGCTTATCTCGAACCAAATGCAGGGATATGTCGCGGCAGAAAAAGTTGTGCTTGTTCGGTTTTTTATGAAAAAATCACCCAATTAGGGTTGTCCCAACACGGAAAGCAACTTAAACGAAGAGGTTTATTTTCAATGGGGTTATACAATGACTCAAAATTTATTATTACCGAACGAGCTAAAACATTAGTCGTAAAAAATATTAGCAGAAAATCGCAGGTGGCCTGATGTTTAATACCAACTTCACAGTGCAACAAAAACTGCATAACAAGTTTGCCAAGCTCACGTTAGCAACTTGCAAAGGCGTTATACAACAAGTTACGACACACCTCGATCTTTCTATATTTGAATAGCTTATATAACTATAAATTTACTCCATT
>NZ_JBODRQ010000088.1:0-15926 GCF_050633025.1 Aeromonas sp. | reverse complement strand
GATACGGGGCGGGGTAGCAGCCAAGCCCCCTGTTCGTGGAAACCATGCTGGCTGACCAGGCTTGGAAAGATGGCACCACAAAGCTGAATATCGAGGTGTTGGCACTGCTGCTGCAGTTCTGCAACACGTGTTGCATCCCGCTCGGCCAGCAACACATCGAGTTGTTCCCCTCGGTAGGGAAGCAGTGTGTCGGCTAGTGGATGCGCATCAAATTGATGAAAAGTAGGCTGCAACATCGCTCGGAACTCCATTCCTGCCAGTCATCAACATATCACCAAGGGAGCTGGTTGAATACCTGTTAATGTTTGATGTCAGTATAAGTCCTTATAAAGAAAGGAAAATTTTAGTTGTGGCAGGGTTTATCCGGTTACGTGGCAATAAAAAACCGGCCACATGGGCCGGTTTTGATGAAACTGCAGTTTGAGTTACTGCAGTACGACGTTCTGGAAATCCTGTACCAGAGATATGACCGGTTGTGGGTAGAGGCCGAGCAATACTACCAGTGCGGCAGAGAGCAGTACCACCACACCACCGGAGGAGAGCGCCCAGTCGGCGCTGGCATCCCGCTGCTGCATACCCGGTTCGCGCAGATAGAGGGTCACCATCACCTTGAGGTAGTAGTAGAGACCCAGTGCGCTGCCGAGCACGATGGCACCGGAGAGCCACCAGAGCTGCGCCTCGACGGTGACGCCGATGAGGTAGAACTTGCCGATAAAGCCGAAGGTCATCGGGATGCCCGCGAGTGACAACATCATCACCGTCAGTACGGCAGTCAGATAGGGGCGATTCCAGAAAAGACCGCGATAGCTGTGCAGGGAGTCGGCATCCTTGCCGCGATAGGGACTCGACATCATGCTCACCACCCCAAAGGCACCCAGGCTGGTGAAGAGATACATCAGCAGGTAGACCCCGGCCGCTTCCACCGGCATCTGGCCGAGTCGGCTCGCCACGATCACCGCCAGCAGGTAACCGAAGTGGGAGATGGAGGAGTAACCCAGCATCCGTTTGACGTTGGTCTGCACCAGCGCCAGCAGGTTGCCGACCAGGATGGAGATGACCGCCATGGCTGCCAGCAGCCAGTGGATCATGGGATCGCTCGCCGCCGGTACCGCCAGATAGAAACGCAGCAGCACGGCAAAGACCGCCACCTTGCTGACGGTGGCGAGGAAGGTGGCGACCGGTGCCGGGGCACCTTCGTAGACATCCGGGGTCCAGAGGTGGAAGGGGGCCAGGGAGAGTTTAAAGGCGAAACCGACCAGCATTAACCCCAAACCCCCCATCAGCAGCGGGTGGTGAGCCGGGCTCTCGGCCAGGGTCTGCCCCAGGGCTGCAAAGCTCAGACTGCCTGCCTGTGCATAGAGCAGCGCCATGCCAAACAGCAGGAAGGCGGTGGCGGCGGCAGAGAGCACCATGTATTTCACCACTGCTTCCAGCGAGTGGCGCTCGCGGTAGGCGTAACCCACCAGACCGAACATCGGCAGGGTCAGCATCTCGATCCCGATAAAGAGAGAGGCGAGGTGACGGGAGCAGGCCAGCACCAGACCACCGGCAGTGGCGATCAGCAGCAGCAGGAAGAACTCCTCCCGGTTGTCCGGGTAGGCTTTCAGCCACGACTGGCCGAAGGTGCAGGTGGCCAGGGCGCCGATGAGCACCAGTCCCATGTAGAAGACGGCGTAACTGTCCACTTGCAGCAGCGGGGTGACCCCCTGATCCCCCTGCGCCATCACGATGGGCAGCGAGAACAGAGCCAGGTTGAGGCCAACAATGGTCACGGTAAAGGCGGTAGTGACACAGCGGCGCCAGGCGATGGCCAGCATCAGGGCCGCCATGGCCCCGGTGGTCAACAGCAGGGGAAGCAGTGCCAGCAGTTGGGAAGCGGAGAAAGTCATTGCAGGGCTCCAGCAGTCGGCAGCAGATACCAGTGCAGCACGTTGATAAGGCTGCTGCTGGCGGTGTCAATCACGGGTTGGGGATAGAGGCCAAGCAGAACCAGCAGGCCCGCGATCACCATCATCATGGTCAGTTCGCGGTGATCCAGCCCCTTGAGCATGCTCTCATCCTTGGCGGGGCCAAAGCAGGCGCGCTGCAACATGATGAGGGAGTAGACCGAGGCCAGCACCAGACCGAAGGTAGCGACCGCAGTGATGACAGGGGCAACCTGGAAGCTGCCGACCAGGATCAGGAACTCGCCGACGAAGTTGCCGGTGCCCGGCATGCCGAGCGACGCCACCGAGAAGAACAGCATCACGCCGGGCAGATAGCGCAGGCGTCCCCACAGGCCGCCCATCTGGCGCAGATCCCGGGTGTGCAACCGCTCATAGAGCTGACCGCAGAGGATAAAGAGACCGGCGGCGGAGAGACCGTGGGCGATCATCTGCACCACTGCGCCTTGCAGGGCCAGCTCGCTACCCGAGTAGATGGCGATCATCACAAAACCCATGTGGGAGATGCTGGTGTAGGCCACCAGCCGTTTGATGTCGGTCTGGGCAAAGGCCACGATGGCACCGTAGACGATCCCGATCAGGCCAAGCACCATGGCGTAGGGTGCAAATTCGGCCGAGGCCTCGGGGAAGAGCGGCAAGGCAAAGCGCAGCAGACCGTAGGCGGCGGTTTTGAGCAAAATACCGGCGAGATCAACCGAACCTGCGGTCGGCGCCTGACTGTGGGCATCCGGCAGCCAGCCGTGCAGCGGCACCAGCGGCATCTTGACCGCGAAGGCGATAAAGAAACCCAGCATCAGCAGCCACTGAACGCTCTTGCTCATCGAGGTGTTGAGCAACTCCAGATAGTTGAAGGTGAAGACGCCGGTTGCATGCTGGTGGGTCAGCACCAGCCCGATGATGGCCACCAGCATGATAAGGCCGCTCACCTGGGTGTAGATGAAGAACTTGGTTGCGGCGTTGATCCGTGATTTGCCGTCAGTGACCGAGTGGCCCCAGAGCGCAATCAGGAAGTACATGGGGACCAGCATCATCTCCCAGAAGAAGAAGAAGAGGAACAGGTCCAGCGCCATAAAGACCCCTAGCACGCCGCCCAGGATCCAGAGCAGGTTGAGGTGGAAGAAGCCGATGCGCTGCACGATCTCTTTCCACGAACAGAGAATGGCCAGTACCCCGATAAAGCAGGTGAGGATCACCATCAAGAGCGACAGGCCATCCACCGCCAGATGCAAAGAGATGCCGAAGCGGGGGATCCAGGGCAGGCGCCACTCGGCGGCCCAGGCGGAGGCAGCACCGGAGACGCCCGCGCTGTCGAGGCCCGTATTGTCGAGACCCATAGTGGCAAGAGAGAAATCACCACTTAGCCAGATGGCACAGGAGAGCAGCAGGCTGGCGCTCATGGAGAGCAGGGCAACCCAGCGGACAAACTGCTCGCCGAGACGCTCCATCTGCCAGCAGAGCAAGCCGCCAATAAAAGGAATTAGCAAGATCCAGAGTAAGGTCACGGTATCAGCTCTCGTTCAAGTTCATATGAGATTGCGCTCCCTGTTCCATCAGGGAGAGCAAACAGCCTGGCTGTATGATTGTCCGGTTGTTCATCGCGTTATCCCAGCAGCAACAGCGCCAGCACCAGCACGGCGCCGATGCCCATGGAGGCGGCATACCAGCGCAATTTGCCGGTGACTGTCCAGGCCAGCAGCTGGTTGCCACGCAGGGCAAACCAGGCGGGCAGTCCCATCATCCAGTCCAGCGGGTCGCGGGCCAACAGCCGGGTGGCCAGCAGATAGGGTTTGACCCATAGCTGGTCATAGAGCCAGTCAAAGCCCCAGGCGTTGAACCAGAGGGTGCTGAGCAGACGACCCGGCGCACTGTTGGCAATGGAGGTGGCCAGACGGCGCTCACCAAGGAACAGAAACGCGGCCAGCGCAATGCCTGCGATGGCGATGATGCCAGAGGTGATTTCCAGTGCATGGCGCCCCTCTTCGATATGATCACCAGGGCCTGCGGGCAGCACCCCGGCCAGCGGCGGGGTGATCAGCGCCCCGATGCCGGTAGAGAGCACCAGCAATACCAGCAGCGGCAGATTGTGAGCCAGACCGTGGCCCGCATGGGCTTTGGTCTGCTCTTTGCCATGGAAGGCGATAAAGATCAGTCGGAAGGTGTAGAGAGAGGTCAGGAATGCCCCTACCAGACCGGCCCACAGCAGAGCGCTTTGGCCAGAGGCTTCTACTTGCCACAGGATGGCGTCCTTACTGTAGAAACCCGAGGTGACCAGCGGCAGCGCCGCCAGCGCCGAACCACCTACCAGGAAGCAGGCATAGACCAGCGGCAGACTCTTGCGCAGGCCACCCATCTTGAAGATGTTCTGCTCGTGATGGGTCGCGACGATAACGGCACCGGCGGAGAGGAACAGCAGCGCCTTGAAGAAGGCGTGGGTCATCAGGTGGAAGATGGCCCCTTCCCATGCACCGACACCGAGTGCTAGGAACATGTAGCCAATCTGGCTCATGGTGGAGTAGGCAAGGATCCGCTTGATGTCGGTCTGAACCAGCGCGGCAAAGCCTGCCAGTACTAGCGTGATGGCGCCAACCAGCCCGACTAGATGGAGGATCTCCGGCGCCAGCAGGAACAGGCCGTGGGTACGAGCAATCAGGTAGACACCGGCGGTCACCATGGTGGCGGCGTGGATCAGCGCGGAGACCGGCGTCGGGCCTGCCATCGCATCTGCCAGCCAGGTTTGCAGCGGCAACTGGGCCGATTTGCCGACCGCGCCACCCAGGAGCATCAGGCAGGCGAGTGACAGGGCAGGGGAGCCCTCGGCAAACAGGGTGGGGGCGCGCACCAGCAGGTCGTGGATATTGAGGGTGCCCAGTTCCCGATAGAGGATAAACAGGCCGATGGCGAGGAAGACATCACCCACCCGGGTCACGACAAATGCCTTGAGGGCGGCCGCGCCGTTGTTGCGATCCTTGTAGTAGAAGCCGATCAGCAGGTAGCTGCACAGCCCCACACCTTCCCAGCCGAGGTAGACAAACAGCAGGTCATCGGCCAGCACCAGAAACAGCATGCTGGCGATAAAGAGGTTGGTGTAGGTGAAGAAGCGGGAGTAGCCCTCTTCACCGCGCATGTACCAGGAGGCGAACAGGTGGATGAAGAAGCCCACCCCGGTCACCACCCCCAGCATGGTCAGCGACAGGCCATCCAGTGCCAGCGAGAAGCTCGGGGTAAAGTTGCCCACCGCCATCCATTGCCACAAGTGTTGGATATAGACGCCCCCCTCGGGCGGGTTGCCCAGAAAGTCCATGCCGACCCACAGGGTAGTGAGGGCCGACAGGCCAATGGAGCCTACCCCGACCAGCGCCGAGGTACGCTCACCAAACCGGCCGAGGGAGAAGGCCAGCACCAGCCATCCCAGCAGCGGAAATAGAAAAGTCAGATATAAGAGGCTCATCCGCGCATCTCGCTCACATTGTCCACGTTCAGGGTGTGGTAACGACGATAGAGCAGCAGTAACAGGGCGAGGCCGATACTGGCCTCCGCTGCCGCCAGAGAAATCACCAGGATATACATGATCTGGCCATCGGCCTGGGCCCAGCGGCTACCCGCCACCACAAACGCCAGTGCCGAGGCATTCATCATGATCTCGATACTCATCAGGATGTAGAGCAGGTTGCGGCGGATCAGCAGACCGCACAAGCCGATGCAGAAGAGCACCGCGGCCAGCAGGAGGCCGTGCTCCATAGGGATTCCATTCATTGCTGACCTCCTTCTTGTGCAGAGCGGGAAGCAGAGCGCGGGACGGAGAGCACTTCACCGCTCTTCTCTTCCCGACCCAGGTGATAGGCGGTCACCAGACCCGCCAGCAGCAGGATGGAGGCAAGCTCCACCGCCAGCACATAGGGGCCAAAGAGCTCGACACCCACCTGCTTGGCGGTCACCTCGGTCACTCCGATCAGGCCCCCGGTCACCCCGAGAATGCCGTGGGCCAGAAAGCCCAGCAGGATCAGCGAGAGCAGGGCTGGGCCCCCCCAGGTCATGGGGGTGAGCCACTTTTTCTCCTGTGCCTGGGCACTCCCCAGGTTCAGCATCATCACCACGAACACGAACAGCACCATGATGGCGCCGGCGTAGACGATCACCTGCAGGGCGCCGGCAAAGGCGGCACCCAGGCAGAAGAAGATCATGGCCACGGCGATGAGAGAGATGATGAGATTGAGCAACGCATGCATGGGATTGCTGGTGCTGATCACCCGCAGCGTGCTGTAAATGGCCACCAGGGCCGAGGCATAAAATGCCAGTTCCATGATTGACTCCTCAGGGCAGCAGGCTCTTGACATCGATGGGCTTGGCTTCGTTTTCGGCATCCCCTTTCGGCTTGCCGTCGATGGCCATCCCGCTCATGCGATAGAAGTTGTAGTCCGGGTATTTGCCAGGCCCGCTGATCAGCAGATCTTCCTTCTCGTACACCAGATCCTGGCGGCGATACTCACCCATCTCGAAATCCGGTGTCAGCTGGATGGCGGTGGTGGGGCAAGCCTCTTCACACAGGCCGCAGAAGATGCAGCGAGAGAAGTTGATGCGAAAGAACTCCGGATACCAGCGACCATCTTCCCGCTCTGATTTTTGCAGCGAGATGCAGCCGACCGGGCAGGCGACCGCGCAGAGGTTGCAGGCCACGCAGCGCTCGTCCCCGTCGGGGTCGCGGGTCAGCACGATGCGACCGCGGTAGCGGGGGGCCGCATAGACCGCCTGCTCCGGATAGTTGAGGGTTTCACGGGGTCGCCAGGCATGGGAGAAGACCATGGCCAGACTGCGTAACTGGGTGCCGACACCCTGAATAATGCTAACAATTTTCATAATGAGTGCCTCACTGCGTACTTATCAGTACAACTGCCGCGGTGACCAGCATATTGATCAGGGTCAGCGGCAAGCAGACTTTCCAGCCAAACGACATCACCTGGTCAAAGCGCGGGCGAGGCAGGGAAGCCCGCAGCAGGATGAAGAACACCATGAAACAGGCGGTCTTCAGGGCAAACCAGATGAAGGGGGGCAACCAGGGGCCATGCCAGCCACCGAAGAAGAGGGTCACGATGAGCGAAGAGATCAGCACGATGCCGATATACTCGCCCACGAAGAAGAGACCCCACTTCATCCCCGCATACTCGATGTGATAACCATCGGCGAGCTCCTGCTCGGCTTCCGGCTGATCGAACGGGTGACGGTGGGTGACGGCGACACCGGCAAACAGGAAGGTGACAAAGCCCAGGATCTGGGGCACCACGTTCCACAAGTCTGCCTGTGCCTCGACGATATCCCGCAGGTTGAAACTGCCGGTCTGGATCACTATCCCCATCAGGGATAGCCCGAGAAACACCTCGTAGGAGAGGGTCTGGGCCGAGGCGCGCAAGCTGCCGAGCAATGAGTATTTGTTGTTGCTCGACCAGCCGGCGAACAGCACCGCATAGACCGCCAGCCCCGCGATGGCCAGGATGTAGAGCAGCCCCACGTTGAGATCCGCCACGCCCCAGGTGGGGGTGATGGGCACCACCGCAAACGCCAGAATAAAGGCAGTGAAGGCGATGATGGGGGCCAGGATAAAGATCCGCCGATCGGCGAAGGGCGGGATCCAGTCCTCCTTGAAGAACATCTTGATCATGTCGGCGGCCAGCTGGAGCAGACCAAACGGCCCCACCCGGTTGGGGCCGTAGCGATCCTGCCACAGGGCCAGCAGACGGCGCTCGATGAAGCTCATGAAGGCGCCAGCCCCCACGATCCCCACCAGCACGATCAGTGCCTTGCCCACCTCCAGCAACAGATCGATCAGCGACTCGCTCATGCGATCACCTCCTGCAGGTTAGTGATTGAGGCTTGTTGCAGGGCCGTCGGCAGGCCGTTTACCCCAAGGGGGAGCCCCACCTGACCGGCGCTCAGCTGCTCGCTAAGCCGCAGACGCAGTTGCCAGTGGCTACCGCCCCAGGAGAAGGAGACCTGATTACCGGCATGCAGGGCCAAACGATCTGCATCAAGGGGATTGAGCACCAGCTCGGGTTCGTTCATGCGGGCCTGAATAACCGGGCTGCGAGCGGAGAGCTCCTCGCCGCCAAACAGCTGGGCATAATTGACCACTTGCAGCGCCTCTGCGGCCTTGAAGGGGGCGGGGATGGTGGTGAACCAGCCGAGCGGCTCCTTGCCTTCTGCCTGCGGGTCTGTTGCTTCCAGCAGACGGCGACCCGGATCGCCAGCACGCAGTTTGCCACCCACTTCATCCTGGAACTTGTTCCAGGCGGAGGGAGAGTTCCAGCCCGGCGCCCAGGCGAACGGTACTTGCGGCAGCGGCTGACGGGCTCCGGCATACCCTTCCATGGAGAAGTTGAAGGGGGAGTCGGGGTCTTGCGCTACCCGTGGCTCGCTGACGTTCTGATCCGCCAGCATGGAGGTGCGACCGCTGTAGCGGTGCGGCTCACGGGCCAGTCGCATGCCACGGATCCGCAAGCCTGCGTTGGGCGCCGCTTCCAGCATGGTAGCCAGCAGCGGATTGCTGGTGGCACAGTCATGGTTGACCTGGTCGAAGTTCTGCCAGCGCAGCGGCTTGCGTTCGATCGCCCCTTGCAGCGCCGCCAGCCAGCGCCACCCTTCACGCACCTGAATATCTGCGTTGTAAAAGGCGGGTGCATAGACCTGGAAGAAGCGCTGGGCGCGCCCTTCCATGTTCACCAGCGTGCCATCGGCTTCGGCAAAACTGGCCGCTGGCAGCACCAGATCAGCCTTGTTGGCGGTCGGGGTTGCCTGATGGTCGATGACCAGCAGGTGCTGCAGCCGTGCCAGTGCAGCATCAACCCGGTTGCGCGGCGCGCGGCGGTAGAGATCGTTCTCCAGGGTAACCAGCGCCAACCCCTCTTCTGACTCGATACGCGCAAGGGCGGCTTCGAGCGGCTTGTCTGACAAGGTTTGAGCACCCAGCATGGCCAGACCCAGCGAGTTGGCCTCCTGGCCAACCAGCGCAATGCTGGCTTCCAGTCCTCGGCCTTTCAGGGCGCGGGCAATGTTGCTGGCCGCGTCGACCAGCGCCACATCGCGGGCAGTGGAGCCTGCAATGATGAGCGGCTTCCTGGCGTTGCCGAGCAGCTCGGCCCAGCGAGCCGCTTGTGCCCGCTGTTCGGGGCAGAGGTCGCTCACGGCCGGTGCGGCCGGGTCGAGCAGGTTGGCGATGGCAAAGCCAATGCGCGCCTGATCGGCATAGGGGGCGTGCAGCTTGTCGGCCGCCACATCGTCCAGACGGGTGGTGTCGAGGCTGGTAATGAGCAGCGGGTAGCGCTCGTTCTGACCCAGGGTCTGAACGGCGGCGACTTGCCACAGATCGACCTTCATCTTGCGAGCCAGCTCGCGAGCCTTGCCCTTGACCGCTTGGCGCAGCGCCAACGCGATACGGGCGGCGCTCATGGTGACATCTTCGCCGAGCAGCAGAATGGCGTCAGCCTCTTCCATGTCCCGCAGGCTCGGAGTCGGCACGCCGCCCTGTTGCAGGATCTGCAGCATCTTCAGCTGACAGGCCCACTCGGTCTGCTCGACGCCTGCGTAGAAGTTGTCTGCACCCACCAGCTCGCGCAGGGCAAAGTTGCTCTCGAGCGACGCGCGGGGCGATCCGATGCCGATGAGGTCGCGGGCCGTGCGCAGGGCATCGGCGGCTCGGTTGAGGGCGCCATCGACCGTGATGGCCAGTTTGTCGTTTCCTTCACGCAGCAGCGGTTGGCGCGGACGGTCCGCCAGATTGACGTAGCCATAACCAAAGCGGCCACGGTCACAGAGGAAGTAGTGGTTGACGCTGCCGTGGAAGCGGTTTTCGATACGGCGCAGTTCGCCATAACGCTCACCCGGGCTGATGTTGCAGCCCACGGAGCATTGCTGGCAGATGCTGGGGGCAAACTGCATGTCCCACTTGCGGTTGTAACGTTCGGAGTGGGTCTTGTCGGTGAAGACGCCGGTGGGGCAGACTTCCACCAGGTTGCCGGAAAATTCGCTCTCCAGGGTGCCATCCTCGACCCGCCCGAAATAGACGTTGTCGTGGGCACCATAGACCCCGAGATCCTCACCACCGGCATAATCCTTGTAGTAACGGACGCAGCGGTAGCAGGCGATGCAGCGGTTCATCTCGTGACCGATGAAGGGGCCCAGCTCCTGATTCTGGTGGGTGCGTTTGGTGAAGCGGTAGCGACGGCTGTTGTGGCCAGTCATCACCGTCATATCCTGCAGGTGGCAGGCGCCGCCCTCTTCACACACCGGGCAGTCGTGGGGGTGGTTGGTCATCAGCCACTCCACCACGCTCTTGCGAAATTCTTTGGCCTCTTCATCCTCGATGGCGATGTAGCTGCCATCGGTGGCCGGGGTCATGCAGGACATGACCAGACGGCCGCGCTTGTCATCGGCATTCTGATACTGTTTCACCGCACACTGGCGGCAGGCGCCCACGCTACCCAGCGCCGGGTGCCAGCAAAAATAGGGGACGTCCAGACCTAGCGACAGACAGGCTTGCAGCAGGTTATCTGCTCCGTCTACCTCGTACTCTTTGCCGTCTACATAAATGGTTGCCATACAACTTCCCTGAAACCTGTTTGGTGAAATCTGTGGTGTCGTTACCAGCGCTCGCCCAGCAGATTGGGCTGGATCCCTTTGACCGGCTTGCGGTTATCACCGCTGCCTTTGATCCCGGCCTCGAATTCGGAGCGGAAATATTTGATGGCGCTGGCCAGCGGCTCGACGGCGCCCGGTGCGTGGGCGCAGAAGGTCTTGCCCGGGCCAAGGAAACCGCAGAGTTGTTCCAGAGTCGCCAGATCGCCGGATTGCCCTTCGCCACGCTCCAGCGCCCGCAGCAGCTTGACGCTCCAGGGCAGGCCGTCGCGACAGGGCGTACACCAGCCGCAAGACTCGCGGGCGAAGAACTCCTCCATGTTGCGCAGCAGGGAGACCATGCTGATGGAGTCATCCACCGCCATGGCGAGGCCAGTCCCCATCCGGGTGCCGACCTTGCCGATACCGGCGGTATACATCTGGGCATCGAGGTGCTCCGGCAGCAGGAAGCCGGTGCCCGCGCCGCCCGGTTGCCAGGCTTTCAGGCGATAGCCGCTCTTCATGCCGCCGGCGTAATGTTCAAACAGCTCGCGGGCGGTGATGCCAAAGGGCAGCTCCCAGACCCCGGGGTTGTTCACCTTGCCGGAGAAGCCCATCAGCTTGGTACCGTGGTCTTCAGAGCCCGGCAGGGCAAGCCCGTGATACCAGGCGACCCCGTTGCCGATGATGGCAGGCACGTTGCAGAGGGTCTCGACGTTGTTGACGCAGGTGGGTTTGCCCCAGACGCCTGAGACGGCGGGGAAGGGGGGTTTGGCGCGCGGGTTGGCACGGCGCCCTTCCAGCGAATTGATCAACGCCGTCTCTTCACCACAGATGTAGCGGCCGGCGCCGGTGTGGACGAACAGCTCGAAGTCAAAACCGGATCCGAGAATGTTCTTGCCCAGCAGACCGGCGGCCTTGGCCTCTTCCACCGCGCGGCGCAGGTGGATGGCGGCATCAACGTATTCGCCGCGCAGGAAGATATAGCCGCGATAGGCCTTGAGCGCCCGGGCACTGATGATCATCCCCTCGATCAGCAGGTGGGGCAGTTGTTCCATCAGCAGGCGATCTTTCCAGGTGTTGGGTTCCATCTCGTCGGCGTTGCAGAGCAGGTAACGGATGTTCATGCTCTCGTCTTTGGGCATCAGCCCCCACTTCACACCAGTGGGGAAGCCCGCACCGCCGCGCCCCTTGAGACCGGCATCCTTGACGGTGCTGACGATCTCGTCCGGGCTCATCTGGCCGAGCGCTTTGCGCACCGCTTCATAGCCCTGTTTGGCCTGATACTCCTCCAGCCACACCGGCTGGCCGTCATCTCGCAGCCGCCAGGTGAGCGGGTGGGTCTCGGCGGTGCGGGCCGTGCGGTTGGCGGTGCCAAGAGAGGCGAGGATCTTGTTCTGCGGCAGGCTCATGGGTAAGCCTCCAGTGTTTTCAGCAAGGTCACCGGATCGAGGCCGCCATAGGTGTCGTCATCGATCATGATGGCTGGCCCCTTGTCGCAGTTGCCAAGGCAGCAGACCGGCAGCAGGGTGAAGCGGCCATCCGGGGTGGTTTGACCGGGGCCGAGGTTCATCACCTCCTTGAGACCGGCCATCAGCTCTTCATGGCCATTGATGTAGCAGACCATGCTGTCGCAGACGCGGATGATGTGGCGCCCCACCGGCTGGCGGAAGATCTGGCTGTAGAAGGTGGCGACCCCCTCCACGTCGCTGGCGGGAATGCCGAGCTCGGCCGCGATGGCGTGAATGGCGCCGTCGGGTACCCAGCCTCTGGCCTGCTGCACGATCTTGAGCGCTTCGATGCTGGCGGCGCGGGGATCTTCGTAGTGGTGTTTCTCGTGTTCGATGGCATCGCGTTCAGCCTGGCTCAGAACGAAGTCGTCCTGTTTGCTGCTGCATGCCCCTTGCCCCTGTGGGGTCTGATTATTGTGACACTGACATTGCTGGCTCATGACTTGACCTTTGGTGGCTTGTCCTTTTACTGCTCGTTCGGTGATTCCAATTCCCGGCCATGGCCGGGAGGCGGGATCACTTAACGGTCCACATCCGACATAACGAAATCGATACTGCCCAGATAGACGATGAGGTCCGACACCATGCTGCCCTTGATCACCGAGGGGATCTGTTGCAGGTGAGCAAAGCTCGGGGTGCGGATCCGGGTCCGGTAGCTCATGGTGGAGCCGTCACTGGTCAGGTAGTAACTGTTGACCCCCTTGGTCGCCTCAATCATCTGGAACGACTCGGCAGCGGGCATCACCGGGCCCCACGACACTTGCAGGAAGTGGTTGATCAGGGTCTCGATGTGCTGCAGGGTGCGCTCTTTAGGCGGCGGGGTGGTGAGGGGATGATCCGCCTTGAACGGCCCCTCCGGCATGTTCTTCATGCACTGCTCGATGATCGACATGCTCTGGCGGATCTCCTCGATCCGCACGGTGGCCCTGTCGTAGGCATCGCCATTGCTGCCGACCGGCACTTCAAAGTCGAACTGATCGTAACCGGAGTAGGGGCGCCACTTGCGTATGTCGAAGTTGAGGCCGGTGGCGCGCAATCCGGCCCCCGTGGTGCCCCAGGACAACGCCTGCTCGGTGGTGTAGGCAGAGACGCCTATGGTTCGACCGCGCAGAATGCTGTTGCGCATCGCCGCTTTTTCGTAATCCATCAGCCGCTTGGGCAGCCAGCTCAGCAGGTTGTCCTGCACCAGCCGTTGCCATCCCTTCGGCAGGTCGTGGGCCACACCGCCGATACGGAACCAGGCCGGATGCATGCGGGCACCGGTGATCGCTTCGATGATGGTGTAGATCTTCTGCCGGTCGGTGAAGGTGAAGAAGACCGGGGTCATGGCCCCCACGTCCTGGATATAGGTCCCGAGGAACAAGAGGTGGCTCTGGATGCGGAACAGCTCCGCCATCATCACCCGAATCATGTCGACCCGCTGGGGCACCTTGATGCCGGCCAGCTTCTCGACCGCCAGCACATAGGGGAGGTTGTTCATCACCCCGCCCAGATACTCGACCCGGTCGGTATAGGGGATGTAGCTGTGCCAGGACTGGCGCTCGCCCATCTTCTCGGCACCACGATGGTGGTAGCCGATGTCGGGCACGCAGTTGCGGATCTCCTCGCCATCGAGCTGCAACACCAAGCGGAAGGCGCCGTGGGCAGAGGGGTGGTTGGGGCCGAGGTTCAAGAACATGTAGTCCTCGTTCTCGTTGCCGCGGGCCAGGCCCCACTCTTCCGGTTTGAACAGCAGGTTCTCCTGCTCCATGTCCTGTTTGGCGGCATCGAGCATGAAGGGATCGAATTCGGTGGCGCGCGCCGGGTAATCCTTGCGCAGCGGGTGACCCTGCCAGCTCTTGGGCATCATGATGCGGGTCAGATGGGGGTGACCGTCGAAGGTGATGCCCATCAGATCCCACACTTCCCGCTCGTACCAGTTGGCATTGGGGAAGTGGTTGGTGATGGTGGGCAGATGCAGGTCACTCTCGGCCAGCGCTACTTTCAACATCACATCGGCGTTACGGTCGATGGAGATGAGGTGATAGAAGACGGTGAAGTCGCTCTGGGGCAGACCGTCGCGATGGCTGCGCAGCCGCTCATCGGTGGCGCTGAGATCAAACAGCATCACGAACGGGGAGGGCACCTTGCGCAAGAAGCCCATCACATCCTGCAGCAGTTCGCGGGGGAGCCAGACCACCGGCACGCCGGTGCGCGTGGTCTGCACGGTGAAGTGCTCGGCCCCGAAGTGGGCAAACAGTTCGCCAATGACTTTGGCATCCTTGTGGTCGCTGGGCTGCCACTGGGCCATGGCGTAATTGCTGGGAAAATCACGAGTCAGTTTCATGGTCAGATCTCATCCGGCGTGCGCAGGTTGGTCACATTGATCCGTTCGCCGCGCTTGCGCTCTTTTTCGGCCTGCATCTGGGGACGGTAGATCCCCTGATCGCCCACCACCCAGGAGAGGGGGCGGCGCTCTTTGCCGATGGAGTCCTGCAGCAGCATCAGGGCTTGCAAAAAGGCTTCGGGACGGGGCGGGCAACCCGGAATGTAGACGTCGACCGGCAGGAACTTGTCCACCCCCTGCACCACTGAATAGATGTCATACATGCCGCCGGAGTTGGCACAGGCCCCCATGGAGATCACCCACTTGGGTTCGAGCAGCTGTTCATACAGGCGCTGGATGACTGGCGCCATCTTGATAAAGGGGGTCCCTGCAATCACCATGAAGTCGGCTTGACGCGGCGAGGCACGGATCACTTCGGCGCCGAAGCGGGCCACATCGTGGGGGGAGGTGAAGGCGGTACACATCTCCACGTAGCAGCAGGAGATGCCGAAGTTGTAAGGCCAGAGGGAGTTTTTGCGGCCCCAGTTGACTGTGTCTTGCAGCACCTCCTCGAGACGGCCCATCATGATGCCGCGCGTCGCTTCTTGCGCCAGTGGGTCATCGACGGTCTGGCGCTGCTCCTGGGGGTAGCGCTCAACGGGTGCATCCGGGTCAATCCGGGTCAGGGTGTACTTCATGGTGCAACCTCAAGGAAAGGGTCTGTGGTTCAATCACTGTTTTTGTTGTTCAGCTGCGGTTTGCGCGGCGACCAGTCCAGTGCGCCGATGCGCCAGAGGTAGATCAGGCCGATAAGCAGCAGTCCGATGAAAATGGTGGCTTCAATAAAGCCGACCCAGCCGCTCTCCCGCACGGAGACAGACCAGGCAAACAGGTAGAGTGCCTCGACGTCGAAGATGACGAAGAACATGGCGACCAGATAGAACTTGGCGGAAAAACGCAGGCGGGCACTGCCGACCGAGTCGACGCCGGATTCAAATGGCTTGTTTTTGGTGCGGCCGTAGGCGCGACCTCCCAGCAGGGCTGCGAGGCCTATCATCACCAGACAGATGGTGATGGCACCGATGACATAAATGGCAAAAGCCCAATGTTGAGCAGAAATATCAGCAAACATAGAGGTTTTTCCTAACCAAATCGTTCAGGGGGCTTAACAATAATGTTACGCATTATGACACTTTCGTACTGATTTACATGTCATTTTCACGGATTAATTATTAATCAGTTAGCTGGTGGTTGAATTTTGTTAAGAAGCGCACTTTTTTGTTGGTTATGGTGGGCGAGAAAGGCGCTGGAAAGCGCAGAGAGCTGCTCCTTGTCATCATCTGAAAGGGGTAAATATCGCGTGCGAAGCCGGATCAGGTCGGTATCGCGGGTAGGGGGCACAGGCGGGCGAAGAGCGTGATGGTGGGTGAGCTAGGTGGGATGGCAAGAGCAATAAAAAGAGAGGCTCGCAAGCCTCTCCTCTCATAGCTTTCCGGTTTCGATCGTGGGGTGGTCAGGGTTTATTGGCGACCAGCAAGACCTGATCCGGGTAGGCGCCAATGGCGC
>NZ_JBODRQ010000087.1:0-15948 GCF_050633025.1 Aeromonas sp. | reverse complement strand
GTTTGCAGAGCTAAGAAAGGCGGCTTAGCGTTGCACTTCGGAGTTGAATCCGCCGTCTATATTTTTTCAAATAATGTTGAGCTGTCGCCTGCTGTTTTGATTTTCACTTTTCAAATAAAAACGTCATTTTTCGGTGCTTTTGGTCTCAGCGGGTCATTTGTCCCAGTTTTCCATTTCCTTGTACTTGATTTTTGTCGCAGAGCTTTTACAGTGGCCAAGCGGGTTGCCTGCTGTTTGGTAATCAATCCCGCACGTAATGCCAGGAAGGACTGGCCCGTCATCAAATTTGACTGGTCACAAAAAACAACAAGGACAAGATTCCACCATGCTGTCGTATTTCCTACGCCGGATGCTTTTGATCATCCCGACGTTTCTCGGTATCACCCTGCTCGTCTTCACCATCACCCGTTTCGTGCCAGGCGGACCGGTCGAACGCATGCTGCTGCAAGCCCAGGTTTCCCAGAATGAATCTGGCCGCTCCAGCGGCAGCAAGGGGGCGCAGGCCCTCTCCGATGAACAGATCGAGGAGCTCAAGGCCTTCTATGGTCTTGACAAGCCCATGCTGGTCGCCTACTGGGAGTGGCTGCAGAAGCTGGCGGTGCTGGATCTGGGCGAATCGACCCGCTACTACGAGCCGGTGTGGGATCTCATCAAGGAGCGGCTCCCCGTTACCGCCTTCTTCGGACTGGCGACCTTTCTGCTGAGCTATGCGGTCTCCATTCCGCTCGGGGTGGCGAAGGCGCTCAGGCACAACAGCCGCTTCGACTCGTTGAGCTCCATGCTTATCTACATGGCCTATGCCTTGCCCGCCTACGTGGTGGGGATCTTCCTCATCACCGTCTTCGCCTTCCATCTGGAGTGGCTGCCAATGGGCGGTTTTCCGGGAGACGACTTTGAATACATGGAGAGCAGTTGGGATCAGATCCGCACCGTCTTTGCCCATGCCCTGCTGCCGCTTATCGCCTACGCCATCGGCGATTTCGCCATCCTCACCATGACCATGAAAAACAGCCTGATGGAGAACCTGTCGGCCGATTATGTGCGTACTGCGGTGGCCAAGGGGTTACCGTTTCGCAAGGCGGTCACCGACCACGCCATGCGCAACAGCCTGATCCCCATCGCCAGCCACCTGGGGTCTGTGCTCACCGTTTTCTTTGGCGGCTCCTTCCTCATCGAGACCATCTTCAACATCGACGGCATCGGCCTGCTCGGTTACGAGGCTATCGTCGAGCGGGACTACCCCACCGTAATGGGCATTCTGGCCATCACCTCCATGCTGATGCTGATTGGCAATATCGTCTCCGATATCTGCGTTGCCCTCGTTGATCCCCGCGTGCGGTTTGGAGACTGACCATGAAGCTCAATCCGGTTACCTTGAAAAAACTCAAGCGCTTCAAGTCGATCAAACGCGGCTACTACTCCTTCATCATCTTCACCACCCTGGTGCTACTCTCCCTGCTGGCGGAGCTGCTGGTCAACAGTCGGGCACTGATGGTGAGCTATCAGGGCCAGCTGCACTTCCCCACCTATGGCGATGTGATCCCAGGTCAGCAGTTCGGGCTCGATTACGAGTACGAGACCAACTACCGCCAGCTCAAGGCCAAATTTGCCGCAGAGGGCCAGGGCGACTGGGTACTGCTGCCGCCGGTGCCCTGGAACCCCTACGAGCAGGATTTCAAAGAGGATGCCTACCCGCCCTACGCTCCCAGCGCGGCCGAGCGCCACTTCCTCGGCACCGACACCAGCGGCCGCGACGTGCTGGCGCGACTGGTTTACGGCTTTCGCATCGCCATCGGCTTTGCCTTTATCGCGCTGGCGGCCAGTTACGCCATCGGGGTCACCATCGGCTGTCTCATGGGCTTTCTCGGCGGCCGCTTCGACCTCATCCTGCAACGCTTTATCGAGATCTGGTCCCAGGTGCCGTTTCTCTACGTCATCATGATCCTGGTGTCGCTGGCCAAGCCCAACTTCGGCCTGTTTGTCGTCATCAACGTGCTGTTCGGCTGGATGGGGATCACCTGGTATATGCGCACCCTCACCTACAAGGAGCGGGCGCGGGACTATGTGATGGCGGCGCGGGCGCAAGGGGCGACCACCGGGCGGATCATCTTCAACCACATCCTGCCCAACACCCTGATGATGATCGTCACCCTGGCGCCGTTCGCCGTGGTGGGCAATATCTCCACCCTGACGGCCCTCGACTATCTGGGCTTCGGGCTGGCACCGCCGACCCCGAGCTGGGGGGAGCTGCTCTCCCAGGGCATCAACAATCTGGATGCCATCTGGATCGTCAGCTCCGTGGTGGCGGCGGTGAGTCTGGTGCTGATCATGGTCTCCTTTATCGGTGAGGCGATCCGCGAGGCGTTCGACCCGCGCAAATTTACCCGTTACCAATAAGCAGACCGCTGTCAGCGCACATCGACAGGCGCCGGGTAACAAACAGTCATTAATGAAGGACGGGCCGCCGCCATCGGCGGTCCCGGGAGCAAGGGATAATCCCGTTATCAATCAAGCCCCCCAGTGCAGGGGCCAGACCTGGAAGTCAAACATGAAAAATAAAATCAAATGGATAGGTGCTCTCTTTGTGCTGGTAAACGGATCCTGGGTCTGGGCGGCCAGCCTGCCCGCGGACCTCAAATGGGAGACCAACGACACGGATCCTGTGTTCGCCTCCCCCAAGGCACAGCCGGGCGGCAGTCTCAATATGTTTGTCGACAGCTTTCCGCTGACGTTCCGCACCGTGGGGCCAGACTCCAACGGTTCGTTCCGCTCCTTTATTCTCGATAACCAGTTGCGACTCATCAGCTTCCACCCCAATACCGGCAATCCCATCCCCTCGCTGGCAACCCACTGGGCCATCGCGCCAGACAGCCAGACCGTCTACTTCAAGCTGGATTCGCGAGCCAAATGGTCGGATGGCAAGCCGGTCAATGCCGATGACTACACCTTCGGCTACGAGATGATGCGCTCCAAACACATCAAGGGGCCCTGGTTCAACAACTACTACACCACTGAAGTAGTGGCGGTAGAGAAGATCGATGATCACACCATTATGGTCAAAGCGGGCAGCCGCAAGGCCAAGCTGGATCTGCTCAACACCACCGAGCTGTGGCCCCAGCCCAAGCACTACTACAAGCTGACCCCCAACTGGGTGAAACAGTACAACTGGGCCGTGGTGCCCACCACAGGCCCCTACGTGATCGGCGACGTCAAGAAGGGCAAGTCGGTCACCTTCAGCAAGCAGAAGGATTGGTGGGCAAAAGACGATCGCTACAACCAGCACAGATTCAACATCGACACCATCAAGGTGCAGGTGATCCGCGACCACAACATCGCCTTCCGCCACTTCCTGAAAGGGGAGATCGATACCTTCGAGATGATCCTGCCCAACTGGTGGCATGAAAAAGCGGTCACCCCGGAGTACAAAAAAGGCTACGTGCAGAAAGTGATGGCCATGACCGACACCAAACAGGGCGGTCAGGGGGTTCACCTCAATGTGGCCAACCCCAAGCTGGCGGACATAAACGTTCGCCTCGGCATCCAGCACGCCTTCAACATCGACAAGATGATCGAGACCGTGCTGCGCGGCGACTATGACAGAGCCACCACCTTTGACTCGGGCTTTGGCGAATTCACCGACATCACGCTGCCGGAGCGGGCTTATGACATCGGCAAGGCGCGGGAGTACTTTGCCAAGGGTGGCTACAGCAAACCGGGGCCGGACGGCATCCTGCAAAATGAGAAGGGAGAGCGGCTGACGCTGGCGCTCACCTACACCAGTCAGGAGCACTCCAAGCGCCTGACCGTGCTGAAAGAGGAGGCCAAGAAAGCGGGTCTGGATCTGGAGCTCAATCTGGTGGATGGCGCCACCGGCTTCAAGGTGATGCTGGAGAAGAAACACGAGGCGGCCTGGCTCGGCTGGGGCGGCAGCGGTCTCTATCCGCAATATTGGGAGTTTTTCCACTCCGCCAACGCCAACAAGCCGCAGACCAACAACCTGTTCAACGTGGCTGACAAGGAGCTGGACGCACTGATCGACGCCTACAACGTCGAATTCGACATGGTCAAACGGGCCAAGCTCTCCCAGCAGATCCAGCAGCGCATCTATGACCTCGCCATCTTCGTGCCCGGGGTGCAGCTCAATTATGTGCGGGCCAGCAGCTGGCGTTATGTGATGCTGCCGGAGGTGCCTGCCACCAAGAACACGCCGGATCTGCTCTACTGGCCGATGGACGGTTATCCTCACAGTAGTGGCGGTCTGCTCTGGCTCGATCCCAAGGTGAAGGAAGAGACCCGCAACGCCAAAGAGGCAGGGGAGGCGCTGGCGCCCATCAACCTGCTCGACAAGACCTATGCAGCTCATTGATATTAAGGCCATTGCGAAGGGAGCAGCAGTTATGCCCAACACCCAGGCCCCGACTCTTGACGTACCGGATAACGGGGGGGAGTTCGCCGCTGATAACGGCCAGCACCAGGCCTCGATCCTCGACGTACCGGATAACGGGGGGGAGTTCGCCGTTGATCACGGCCAGCACCCGGCCTCGATCCTTGACGTACCGGATAACGGGGGGGAGTTCGCCGCTGATAGCGGCCAGCACCCGGCCTCGATCCTTGACGTACCGGATAACGGGGGGGAGTTCGCCGCTGATAGCGGCCAGCACCCGGCCTCGATTCTTGAGGTACGCGATCTCGAGGTGGAGTTTGCCGTCGAGGATGGCAAGATCAAGGTGCTCGACGGGGTCAGCTTCAATGTAGCCCCGGGTCAGACGCTGGGGATCGTCGGTGAGTCTGGCTGTGGCAAGAGCGTTACCTCGCTCGCCATCATGGGGCTCTTGCCCAAGCCCCACGGTCAGGTGGTCGCCGGTTCCATCCGCTTTCAGGGGGAGGAGCTGCTGTCGCTTGCACCGGACCAGATGTACAAGGTGCGCGGCAACCGCATCTCGATGATCTTTCAGGAGCCGATGACGGCCCTCAACCCGGTGCAGACGGTGGGGGAGCAGCTGATGGAAGTGTTTCGCCTCCATCGCCCCGAATATGACAAGGCCCAGCGTAAAGCCGCGGCCATCGCCATGCTGCAGAAGGTGGGGATCCCGGAACCGGCCCAGCGCTTTGAAATCTATCCCCACAACCTCTCCGGCGGCATGCGCCAGCGGGTGATGATCGCCATGGCGCTCTCCTGCGAGCCGGATCTGCTTATCTGTGACGAGCCAACCACGGCGCTGGATGTCACCATTCAGGCCCAGATCCTCGACCTGATGAAGGGGCTGCAGGCCCAGACCGGCATGGCCATCATCTTTATCACCCACGATCTGGGGGTAGTAGCTGAGCTGTGCGACGAAGTAGTGGTGATGTATGCCGGGCGGGCGGTAGAGCAGGCCGACGTGTTCGAACTGTTTGAACGCCCCCGTCACCCCTATACCCACGGCTTGATGAGCTCGATCCCGCGCCTTGAGGATGAGCCCAAGAGCCTGCTCAAGACCATCAAGGGACAGGTGCCAGCCCTGCACGAAATGCCGGCCGGGTGTCGTTTTTCCAATCGCTGCCCCCACGCGACCGATCACTGTATCATCGCCATTCCGGCGGTGGAGCAACTCAATCCGCGCCACCATGTCGCCTGTCACTACTGGAAGGAGTTGACCCCATGAGCACTCTGTTATCGGTCAGGGATCTGAAACAGCACTTCCGGCTGGGAGGCGGGTTCCTGCGCAAGCAATATACGGTTCACGCGGTGGATGGCATCAGCTTCGACCTGAAACAGGGGGAGACGCTGGGGCTGGTGGGTGAGTCGGGCTGCGGCAAATCCACCCTCGGGCGCAGCCTGCTCAAGCTGTTCGAACCGACCGCGGGCACCATCACCTTCGAGGGGCGCGACATCACCGCCCTCAGCCCGAAGGAGATGCGCTCCCTGCGCCAAGAGATGCAGATGGTATTTCAGGATCCTGCAGAATCCCTCAACAGCCGCCACACCGTGGGTCAGATTTTGGAGGAGCCCTTTATCATCCACGGTATAGGTAACACTGAGCAGCGGCGCGGCTGGGTACAGGAGCTGCTGGCAAAAGTGGGCCTGCCGGGCAGCGCGGTGGATCGCTACCCCCACGAGTTTTCCGGCGGTCAGCGCCAGCGCATCGGCATCGCCCGCGCCATCGCCCTCAAGCCCAAGCTGCTGGTGTGCGACGAGGCGGTCTCGGCCCTCGATGTCTCGGTGCAGTCGCAGATCATCAACCTGCTGCTCAGCCTGCAGCGGGAGATGAACCTCTCCATCATCTTCATCGCCCACGATCTGTCGGTGGTCAAACACATCTCGGATCGGATTGCGGTGATGTATCTGGGCCGGATCGTCGAGCTGGCGGATGCCCAGTCGCTCTATCTGGCGCCGCGCCACCCCTATACCCAGGCGTTGCTCTCCGCCATTCCGGTGCCGGACCCGCGCAGGCGCAGCCAGCGCATTCTGCTGACCGGCGATGTGCCCTCCCCCATCTCGCCGCCAAGCGGCTGCCACTTCCACCAGCGCTGTCCACATGCGACCGAGTTGTGCAAAAGCAAGGCGCCCAAGCTTGAAGCGTGTGATGAGGCCCATCATCAGGTGGCTTGCCACACCCCGCTTGCCGTCGGTGGTCACGCCATCGGCGGCAGCGCCATTAGTGGTAACGCCATGAGCAACGACAGCAGGCTGGAACAGGCGAGCTAGGCGCAGCGAACAAACCCCAGGGTAGAAACAGACGAGGCGGCCATCAGGCCTCCTCGTGCTATCGGATCACATCTGCCGATCGTCAGGTAACAATCTACCCGGGCCCCTGAAAGCTAACAAATTGTTGGGCCATTGTGACAGCAATGCCATACTGTAGCGGTCATGTCATACTTATGAAGCGCTAAAAAAACATGGTATTCAGATGGTCAAATACATTGCGTTATTACTACTGCTATTTAGCCTAGCGCCAAGTGCAAAGCCGCTTCGCTTTGTTGTGCAACACTTTCCCCCCTACACCTTCAGTGACGATCACAATCAGCTCACAGGTGCATATGTCGAAATGGTGAAAGCTGCCTGCAAAGAGTGGCCAGATGGCTGCGATATCATTCAGTTGCCCAATCTGCGCGCTCGCAAGATGCTGCAAAGAGGCCTGGTTGATGGCATGTTTCCCCTGGCCAAAAACGCGGAACGCAGCCAAACGCTCTTGTTTAGCCGCCCCTTGAGTCGGGCTGCCTGGGGATTTTTTTCCCATGCAGATAATCCACAAACAAACCTCACCTTCACTGCACTCTCCGGTGCCAGTGTTGGCGTAACGAAAAATTCATTTAGTGAATACTTGCTGCTAAAGCTCGATGAGCAGCTCCAGTTGCAAGGCGCCAAGCCTCTGCGCATTGAAGGAAACGTTACCGACTCAATGCGGAGTCTGGAAAAAATGCTGCGAAACTCACGCTACCAGTTCTATTTTTCCAATGTCGATGTTGCCCTGCACCATATGGAGCAAAACGGCAGCCATCAGCTCAAATTATTGAAAATAAGTCACGTTGGTAACTACTACATAGCTTTCAATAAGCAGATGGTTAACCAGGAACAGCTGATGGCATTTAACAAGATACTGGAGCGCCTGGAAAAAGAAGGTGTCTTGCTTACCTATAGAGTGCGCTGGGGGATCTCATCTCCAACTAAAGATGATCATTTGCACTCCATGTTCCGCTGATATCACCCCTCTCAGGCGATCTGATAGCGACCCGGCTTGTGATTGAGTGTCAACACCAGATTACAGATAACCGCCGCCACGATGGAGAGCGCCAGGATCCAGGGCTGCACCACGAAGAATGAGGCGATGACAATGGCGCAATCAAGTCCCATCTGCAACTTACCCGCCCGGATGCCAAAACGATCCTGAATAAAGAGCGCCAGAATATTGAAGCCCCCCAGGCTTGACTTGTGGCGAAACATGATAAGCAGCCCCATGCCGATCAGGGTGCCGCCGATCAGCGCCGCATAGAGAGGCTCTATCTTGCCAATTTGCAGTACGCCGTTGAGGTGATCGGTCATGTAGGAGACCGCCGCCACCGAGACGAAGGTGTTGAAGGTAAAACGTGGCCCCATCCGCAGCCATGCCAGCGCATAAAAGGGCAGATTGATGCCGAAAAACAGCAGGCCAAAGCTGATACAGGTCACCTTTTGCAGCAGCAGCGCCAGCCCGGCAGTCCCGCCAGTGAGCAGGCCAACCTGATGAAACAGAAAGATGCCGAGAGAAACAAAGCCGGCCGCCGTCAGCAAGGCCAGCACATCCTCATAAATAGGATGGGCAGTACGAATCGGGGTGTTGTCCATAACCTGTATATCCAATCGAAGTAAAGAGAGAGCGTCTGTCGCCTGCCGCAGCGGCGGGCTGCGAACCCTGTCAACAGGGCTTCGTTATGGGGCCCAGTCTATTTTTTGTGAAAAGGATCACAACAGTCTGGTTACACGCCCCATTCTGGTGCCTGTCATCCGGCATTGACACTCACTGCACCAAAATGCGGCACGCTGCAATCTCACCGCTCATCCGCCTCTCTCTACGCCACTGACAAGAAGAGTGACGAGTTGATGGCCCACACCTGTGGCATCCCCCTCAGGCAGGGAGCACCGAGCTTGTCCGCTGGTAACCAGACTGCTACCGGCCTGCCTCCTGACGAGATCGGGCACCCCATCGATCATTGATGAGTTAATAAGATACCAATCTTGCCCCGCAGGTTTGAGGATGGCTGAACGCACTATCTGCGCACCCTGGCGAGGATTCGAGATGCAACCACAAGTACAGAGTCTGATCGATGGACTGTTCGGCCGCCTCAAGCAAGCGCAAGCCAGGGATAGCAAGCGAGACCAACAAGCGGATCAGCTGATCCACCAGCATCTGGCAGAGCAGCCCGATGCCCCCTACTACATGACCCAGACGCTGCAGATCCGGCAGGCTATCCTTGCCCGCCTCAACGAGCGAGTCAAGGAGCTGGAAGCCAGCCAAAGTGCCCCTAGCGGCGGCAGTGTTCTCTCCGGCCTGTTTGGTAGCGCGAGCCACCCGTCCCCGCGATTTACGCCGCCATATGCAACAGCTATCACTTCCCGTACCAGCTCCTTTATGGAGAGCGCCCTACAAACCGCCACAGGTGTGGCTAGTGGCGTGACGCTGGCCGACATGATCGGCGAACTATTTCACAGCAATCGGCCCGCGGAAGTCATCGACACTATCGAACTGGCAACAACTCTCAATCAGGTCCACTCTGAGCAGATCCGCTTGAGCAGCGCAGAATTGCCCCCCGATGCTGGAGGCTGCTTTCTCGATGATGACATCGAGGATGGCGGCAGGGACGATAGAGATGATAACAACGGCCGTTACTCCTGACCGTCTCCCTGACGCTCTGTCCATAGCTATACCCCATGACGGCAAAAAAACTCATGATTGATCCGTATCCGTTGCTACTATCGCAGCCTATGCCTTGATCCTCCCCACCCGCTTTCGCTCCAGGTTGTCAGCTACATTGGCAGCGCCTATCTTGCACCACCTCCCGCCAATCAGGATGAGCAGCAATATCACCACGACCTCTAACCTGATGAAAAGAGGCATGGAACTAACAAAACATCATTAGTTCCATACCATTTTGTTCTCTGAAATACCCGCGCTATAACAACAGGATCCACTGAGTTCGTGGCGATAGCAGCCATGTTCCTCTATATCTTCTGTACTCAAACAGGAGATAACCCATGAGGCGTATCAGCGAAAACGGGCTGTTTTTGCTGCTTTTTTTGTCGTTGCTACTGGCGGGTATCCCGCTGACGGCACAGGGCAGGGATTTCCGACAAGCGCCCAAGGCATTGGCGGCGATCAAGCAGGGTCAGGCCGCCCAGCAACACGGCAATCTGTAAAAAGCCATCGCCCTCTACTGTGTCGCAGCCAGCACCGGCAATCCCGAAGGATATTTCAGGATCGGCCGCCTGCTCGCCACCGGCCCCGCCTCGGTTCGCAGCCCCAAAATGGCCAACAGCTATCTCGCCATAGCGATGCGCCTTGGTAACCAGCAGGCCGCCCGTTACTACAACGCCCGTATCGGCAATGCTCCCATGGGTGATCAGTGCGGCATCGGGATCCGTGGCGGACAAGGTGGCTATCTGGCCGGGCTCCCTTCCACCCCCTTCAATGTCGACACCTGGGTTGCCCGCCAGCCTCCTGCCAAGCAAAAACTGGTCACCATGCTGCGCCACGCAGCCAAGCGCCATCAGGTCGATGTGCGGCTGGTGCTGGCCATCGCCATTGCCGAATCCAACCTCGAAAGCCGCGCCGTCTCCGCCAAGAATGCGCAGGGGGTGATGCAGCTGATCCCCGAAACCCAGCAGCGTTTTGGTGTCACTCAACCCTTTGATCCGGCACAGAACATCAAGGGTGGCGTCAGTTATCTCAAGTGGCTCGATCGCCGTTTCGATGGCAACTGGGTACTGATCTCGGCGGCCTACAATGCCGGGGAAAAAGCGGTAGAGCGCTATGGCGGGATCCCACCCTATGACGAGACGCAGGAGTATGTGAAACGGGTGCTTTACTTCACAGGGCACAAGCAGCCCTGAGCGGGAGGTCAGGAGCTCGCCCGACCGGAAGGCGGCACACGCCCCTTTCTGCGGCCACTTTGGCGGGCACGCCCCCAATAATCGAAGCCATAGTGGCGGTAGTAACCCACCAGATTGCTGACCAGAAACAGCCCCTCCATCAGCGCGGCGACCGGTGAGCCCACCAGCAAGTTGTTACCCAGCCAGCAGAGGGTGCCGAGCAGCATCCTGCGCCGCAGTTGGCGATCGTCGGGGCAAAACGCGGCCCGGGTTTGCAGCAGGGTGGCCAGCAGCCCGATCCATGAGAACAGGCCCTGATAGGTCGCCAGCGCAGCCGCACAGGCCAATCCCATGAAAAACCACAACAAGATGCGGCGAACCAGCCAGATGCTCACCAGAAAGCGCACGCTGGCCAGCAACAACAGGCTGGCGGCCGACCACTGCCCGAGCAGGGCAAAGTGACCAGCATTGAGGGCGCAAGAGAGGGCCAGACAGGCCAGGATCCTGCGGCGATCCCGCAACTGAAACGACAACAGGTCGAGCAACAAGGCCAGGCTCACCACCAGTTGCGACCACAGAAACAGCGACATCATCCACCCCTCATCCGTCATTTGGATGGCGCAGCATGAGGGGATGGTCGGAGAGCGGCATTAACCCGTGTTAATGCGCCTGCGGATCCGTGACAGAGTGACCGGGCTGATGCCGATGTAGTTGGCGAGCTGCACTTGGGTCAGTCGTGCAGGCCAGTGGGGGAAGGTGTGGCAGAGCTCCCGATAACGCTCTTCGGGGGAGTGGAGCAGCAAAAATGCCTCCTTGCGCTCCTTGTAACCGAGCTGCTGACGCAGCAGGGCCATGCAGACCGGCTGCCAGATGGGCTCATCCAGCAGGGCGAGCGGCACCCGCACCACCTGCAGTTCCGTCAGCGCCTCCAGCTGATAGCGGGCTGGCGACCCCGTGAGCCAGCTGTCATAGAGCAGGCAAAGTTCCCCTTCGAAGTAGAACTCCTTGCAGCGCTCCTGCCCGTCCCGGGTGTAGTGGCAGGCACGAGCGATGCCCGCTTCGATATAGAAGGCAGCTTCCTGTTCGGCCCCTTGCGCCAACAGTGCCTGACCGGCGCGCAGCGTCTGCCGTGGCAAGCGCAGGCTGATAGCTTCGCTCAGGGCGGCGTCTAATCCCATGGAGCAGAGAAAAGCGGCCAGTGAGGGGGCTTGAGGAGATGGTTTCATGACGGCTCCGGAACAAAACGGCAGCCCACATCATGCCCAAATTGCACGACTGATGCAGCAAGGCGTGACCGCTGCGGCAAAGGGGGGACATAGCCGGGTGCCACCTTTGC
Organism: Aeromonas sp.; assembly: GCF_050633025.1. GTDB lineage: Bacteria > Pseudomonadota > Gammaproteobacteria > Enterobacterales > Aeromonadaceae > Aeromonas. The sequence continues at coordinate 4,066 of NZ_JBODRQ010000087.1, read as the reverse complement.
CCCCCCTCGTCCGTTGGTTTACAATCGGAACGTTTTTTGGAACCCGGTTGACCCGTGTCGACCTGGCCCCACCACGATATCAGTCTGTTAATGCCAAGACATTAACCTGCTGAAAAGGAAGAGAATTAGCCAATGGCTCAATTTATTTACACCATGAACCGGGTCGGCAAGGTAGTGCCGCCCAAGCGTCATATTCTCAAGAACATCTCCTTGAGCTTCTTCCCGGGCGCCAAGATTGGCGTGCTGGGTCTGAACGGCGCCGGTAAATCGACCCTGCTGCGCATCATGGCAGGCATCGATACCGATATTGAAGGGGAAGCCCGTCCGCAGCCCGGCATCAAGATCGGCTACCTGCCGCAGGAGCCGAAGCTGGATCCGGAGCAGACCGTACGCGAAGCGGTCGAAGAGGCCGTTGGCGAGGTGAAACGCGCCATGGCTCGTCTGGACGAGGTCTATGCGGCCTACGCCGACCCGGATGCCGACTTTGACAAGCTGGCCCGCGAACAGGGCGAGCTGGAAGCCATCATCCAGGCCCAGGGTGGCCACAACATGGAAAACCAACTGGAGCGTGCGGCCGATGCCCTGCGCCTGCCAGCCTGGGATGCCCAGATCAAACACCTCTCCGGTGGTGAGCGCCGCCGGGTGGCTCTGTGCCGTCTGCTGCTGGAAAAGCCGGACATGCTGCTGCTGGACGAACCGACCAACCACCTGGATGCGGAATCCGTAGCCTGGCTGGAGCGCTTCCTGCACGACTACGAAGGCACTGTCGTAGCAATCACCCACGACCGTTACTTCCTCGACAACGTGGCGGGCTGGATCCTGGAGCTGGACCGCGGCGAAGGTATCCCGTGGGAAGGCAACTACTCCTCCTGGCTGGAGCAGAAGGACGCCCGTCTGGCGCAGGAAGCCAGTTCCGAAGCGGCCCGTCGCAAGTCCATCGAGAAAGAGCTGGAGTGGGTTCGTCAAAACCCGAAAGGCCGTCAGGCCAAGTCCAAGGCCCGTATGGCTCGCTTCGAAGAGCTCAACACCAACGACTACCAGAAGCGCAACGAGACCAACGAGCTGTTCATTCCGCCCGGACCGCGCCTCGGCGACAAGGTGGTGGAAGTGGCCAACCTGCGCAAATCCTACGGTGATCGGGTGCTGATCGACGATCTGTCGTTTGCCATTCCGAAAGGTGCCATCGTCGGCATCATCGGCCCGAACGGTGCCGGTAAATCAACCCTGTTCCGCATGATGTCGGGTCAGGAGCAGCCGGATTCCGGCGCCATCACCTTGGGTGAAACCGTGGTGCTGGCCTCTGTCGATCAGTTCCGCGACAGCATGGATGACAAGAAGACGGTATTCGAAGAGGTCGCTGACGGTCAGGATATCCTGCGCATCGGCAACTACGAGTTCCCGAGCCGCGCCTACATCGGCCGCTTCAACTTCAAGGGTTCCGATCAGCAGAAGCGGGTTGGCGAGCTCTCCGGTGGTGAGCGCGGTCGTCTGCATCTGGCCAAGCTGCTGCAGACCGGCGGCAACGTGCTGCTGCTGGATGAACCGACCAACGATCTGGATATCGAAACCCTGCGCGCCCTCGAGAACGCCCTGCTGGAGTTCCCGGGTTGTGCCATGGTCATCTCCCACGACCGCTGGTTCCTCGACCGTATCGCCACTCACATCCTCGACTATCAGGATGAGGGCAAGATCGAGTTCTTCGAAGGTAACTTTACCGAATACGAAGAGTGGAAGAAGAAGACCTACGGCGCCGAGGCGATCCAACCGCACCGCGCTAAATATAAGCGCATCGCCAAATAAGGCTGACTGCGTGTTGAGGGGAGCTTCGGCTCCCCTTTCTGTTGCCTTTTGGCTTACAATCCAAGACGGATAACATTGCATGGATGTAGCACGATGACGACCCCAATAGAGAAAAAACTCACCATCCAGATCCGGGTTGAACCGGGTTGCCTCGGGCCGGATGGCAAGGAGCACATAGAGACCTTCTGTGCTGCTGCCGCCAAGATTTTTGCCGCCGTGGAGCCCGAGCTGGTGAGCTGGGTGCTACTCCCCCGCTACGACAAGCAACTGCCGGAGCAGGAGTTCTTTATCGAGGGGCGCAAGCTGACCGAAGAGCAGGCCAGTCTCTTTCTGCGCCGCTTCGGCCGCGAACTGGGTGAGGTTCAAGACCGGCTCGACTCGGTGCTGGCCCAACTGGTCGAACGCTACTTCAAAACTCTCTGATCTCTGCCCTCTCTGCGCCAAAAAGGTTCTCCGACGAGAACCTTTTTGTTGGCGAAAAAGCAAACGTTTGATCTTTTACTCCATTCATTGATCTGCTTCGCAGATCCGGGGTTTGTAAACGGCGCCGCCTGTGTAAAAATGTGCGTGCCGTCACGGTATCAGGACGAGTCTGGTTACTTAACCGCCAGAAACAGGGCAATTTACCCCGCATGGATGGGATAGCCCGTTCCCCTGCTGCTTATTTCACGTCACCTATTGGAATCCAACATGAATCAACAACACCAAGCTGCCAATCAGGCTGCCGGGCAAGGATTGCTTGAGCGCCTGTTTGCCCTGCAAGGCCATGGCACGACCGCCCGCACCGAAGTGATCGCCGGTATCACCACCTTCCTGACCATGGTCTACATCGTGTTCGTCAACCCGCAGATCCTCTCTGCGGCGGGCATGGACACCCAGGCCGTGTTCGTCACCACCTGCCTCATTGCCGGTATCGGCAGCATCCTGATGGGCCTGTTGGCCAACCTGCCGATCGCGCTGGCCCCCGCCATGGGCCTCAATGCCTTCTTCGCCTTCGTGGTCGTCGCAGGCATGGGTTACTCCTGGCAAGTGGGCATGGGCACCATCTTCTGGGGCGCCATGGGTCTGTTAATCCTCACCCTGCTGCGGGTGCGTTATTGGCTGATCGGTAACATCCCGCTTACTCTGCGGGTCGGCATCACCGCCGGTATCGGTCTGCTGATCGCCCTGCTCGGCCTGCACAACGCCGGGATCGTCGTGGCCAGCCCCGCGACTATGGTGACCGTGGGCAATCTCACCTCCCTACCCTGCCTGCTGGGTCTGCTCGGTTTCTTCCTGATCTGCATCTTCTCCGCCCGCGGCGTCCACTCCGCCGTGCTGATCGCCATCGTGGTCACTACCGGTCTGGGCTGGCTGTTTGGCGATGTCACCTTCAAGGGCTTTGTCTCCATGCCCCCCAGCATCGAGCCGGTGTTCGGCCAGCTGGATCTGATGGGTTCGCTCGATATCAGCCTAGCCGGGATCATCTTCTCCTTTATGCTGGTCAACCTGTTCGACTCTTCCGGCACCCTGATCGGTGTCACCAACCGCGCCAAACTGGCCGATGACAAGGGCCACTTCCCGCGCATGAAACAGGCGCTGATGGTGGATAGCGTCAGCTCCGTCGGCGGCGCCTTCATGGGCACCTCCTCGGTCACCGCCTTTATCGAGAGCAGCTCCGGCGTCGCCGTTGGCGGCCGCACCGGTCTGACTGCCATCGTGGTTGGCCTGCTGTTCCTGCTGGCTATCTTCTTCTCTCCGGTCGCCGCCATGGTGCCGGCCTACGCCGCCGCTGGCGCCCTTATCTATGTGGGCGTGCTGATGTGCTCCGAGCTGACCCGGGTGAAGTGGGAAGATTTAACCGAAGCAGTACCGGCCTTCATGACCGCAGTGATGATGCCGTTCAGCTTCTCCATCACCGAGGGGATCGCCGTCGGCTTTATCTCCTACTGCGTGATGAAGGCAGGCACCGGCCGCTGGCGCGAAATCAACCCCTGCGTGCTGGTGGTGGCCCTGCTGTTCGTCCTCAAGTTCGTCTGGGTCGACAGCCACTAAGCGGCACTTTGTCCAAATAAAAATGCCAGTCAGCTGACTGGCATTTTTTTATTCCGGCGTTGCTATCAACCTGTGCGCTGGCCATAAAAAAATCCGAAACCACTGGTTTCGGATTTTTTTTATCGGACACAGGGCAGGCTCGGCTATCGCCTCGCCCACTCTTGCACAACTTACTCGGCAGCCATGCGGGCTTCGATGTAGGCCAGTGCGCGATCGATACGCGCCAGTACCC
>NZ_JBODRQ010000086.1:0-15992 GCF_050633025.1 Aeromonas sp. | reverse complement strand
CAGGGTGCAACGGTGTCATTGCTCGAGGTATTACAGCCAGTCAGTGCAGCAAGCACGGCCAGGGCCACGCCGCCTTTGATAAAGTTATTATTCATTTCCATATCACCTTGATTGTTTTGTTATTTATCAACCCTGTCCAGCGGGGTCCAGCGGGTCGGGCGTCAATATAACAAACAACAGATGACCGTTTTTCATCGATGACTCACAAATTCTGCTAATTGTGATCTGCAACCCAACATCCTGCGTCATGCCGATTTATCACGTTTTTGTTAGCCCGTTATTCACTTGCCACCCTTTCGCAGCGAGGAGAGACCTTCCGGATGCGCCTTTATGGCATACTCCCCAGCCAACCATGCCAGAGGAGCTGATTTGATGGCCAAGTACGACAAGATATCCCCCGAAACCCAGCAGGAGGCGATGAAAATTGCCCGTGCCAACCAGAAGCCGGGGCAGACCAAGGAACAGACCCAGCTTATCGCGCAAGGGATCCAGAAAGGCATCGACGAATACAAGAAACAGGTGAAGGCACGGGCCCGCGAAGCGAGCCGCCAGAAAAAATTGCAGGCCAAAGCAAGGCAGCCACAGGGCGCGCCACAAACCGAAGAGCAAGACGAGCAGCTTGAGCTGGTTGAAGTGAGCCATCAGCATCCCCTGCTCTGGATCTTGCTGGTGCTGAGCTGGCTGGGTTTTGCCGCCGCCTGGTTCTGGTTGCGCTAAGACACGCTAGCAAACCTTTATCCGGGATCCTCTTCACAGCACGGGCCAGGGCCGCTGGTGATTAGCGGCGAAGAGTGGTTAAATTCCGCGCCTCTTACACCGGACAACCGGTTTTTTGACGATCAGTTTTCAGGAAAGATGTTATGAACCCCGCTCCGCTCTATCTGCTGGCCCCTTTTGTGCTGTTCCTTGTGACCATGCTGCTCTATCGCATTTCGCCGCTGCGGGCGGTCGCCGCCGGTGGGGTACGCTGGTTTATCCTTCCCGCCTTCACCCTGTTTATTTTGCTGATCATCATCAACGGTGCCGCCGATCCCGCCCTGCGCAATCCCGCCTTCCACTGGCTGATGCCAGGCCTTGGCTTTGCCCTGAGCCTGTTTCCGGGTCTGCCCAAAGCTCTTGTACCACGTCTGGCCATCAAGGAAGGTGCCTTTGCCGCCCTCGGTCTGATGCTGATGAGTCTGGCCATGGTCTACTGACCGGCTGGCCACTGGCGTTGCCATGACTCAAGGGGGCACTGTGACAGGCCCCCCTTGTACAAACAGTGGCCTGCAGGCATCTTGGTGACAGGATAACCAGCCAGGAGGCCAGATGGATAATTCCCCCGATTTCATGGCGCTGTGGGATTATCAGGATCCCGCCGCCACTGCCCTGCGCTTTCACGCCCTTCTTCCCGAAGCTCGCGCCGCCGACCTGCAACTCGAGCTGGAGTTGCTAACCCAAATAGCCCGCACCCATTCGCTACAGCGACAGTTTGCAGAAGCGCACCAACTGCTCGACGAGCTGGAGCCTCGCCTCACCGATAAAACCCCCAGAGCACGGATCCGGGCCCTGCTGGAGCGAGGTCGCGCCTTTAACTCGGCGGGCGACAAGGAGAGTGCCAAAACCCTGTTTGAGCAAGCCTGGCAGTGGGGACTCAAGGAGAAGGAGACCTATCTTGCCATCGATGCCGCCCACATGCTCGCCATCGCAGCACCGCTGGAAGAGCAGAGCCGCTGGCATCAGTTGGGGATGGAGCTGGCCGAGCACAGTGCGGATGAGCGGGTGCGTCGCTGGCTACCCGCCATTTACCATAATCTGGGATGGACCCTGTTCGAGCTGGGGCGATTTGACGAGGCAAAAGCGCTGCAACAGAAGTGTCTGAGCTGGCATGAAGCGCATCAGGAGCAGGGCAAAACTTTTGTCGCCCGCTGGAGTCTGGCCCGCCTGAGCCGGGCCCAGGGTCTGCATCAACAAGCGATGGCCGAACTGACCCAGCTTAAAGCCGATATGAGCGAAGCCGGCGCTGCGGAAGATGGCGATCTGTTCGAGGAGCTGGGGGAGAATGCGCTGGCGCTGGATGATCCGGCTGCGGCCGAATACTTTGCCCGCGCCTGGTTCCTGCTCTCGCGCGATAGCTGGAGCAAGAGCCATGAGGCTGAGAGGCTGGCCCGCCTCAAGCGACTCGCCAAACTCTGATATTCCCCCGAATAGCAAGGGCGGCAGGCTGGCCGCCCTTTACTTTGACAAGCAGATTCAGGCCAGATTGGCCTCTTCCCACCCCTGCTTCTTGCGATAGATGGTGGAGGGGCTTATCTCCAGCAGCGCCGCCGCCTTGGGAATATTGCCATCACAGCTGGCGATGGCCTGCTCGATCACCTCCTTTTCAACCAGCCAGAGCGGGCGGATCGGCCCGTTGGCCACTCCAGTGACGACCGGAGCCGATACCACCGTCGCCACTGTCCCAACTGGCTGCTGGGAACGCATCCCTTTGAGCGGTGGCGGCAGAATATCCGGGCTCACCAGCTCCTTGTCGTTGAGCACCACAATATTGCGTACCACGTTTTGCAACTCGCGTACGTTGCCGGGCCAGGGGTAGTCGAGCAACACTCGCGCCGCCTCGCCATCGAAATCCTTGAAGCGTTTGTTCTCCTCCTTGGCGTAGCTCTGCAGCAAGGTGCGCGCCAGCAGCAAGATATCCTCGCCCCGCTCCCGCAGGGGCGGCAGGGTGAGTGGAATGACGTGGAGCCGATAGTAGAGATCCTCACGAAAACGGCCCGCTTTCACCTCCACCAGCGGATCCCGGTTGGTGGCGCAAATAAAGCGCACATCCACCGTCTCGAGCTTGCCGCTACCGACCCGCTGCACAGTGCCAGTCTGGATGAAGCGCAGCAGCTTGCTCTGCAGATCCAGGTCCATCTCGCAGATCTCGTCAAGAAACAGGGTACCGCCATCGGCCAGACTGGCCGCCCCTTTGCGATCCCCTTGGGCGCCTGTAAAGGAGCCCTTCACATGACCGAAGATCTCGCTCTCCATTAAATCGTGGGGAATGGCGGCGCAGTTGAGGGCAATAAAGGGCTGTTCGCTGCGGGGACTGCACTGGTGAATCGCCTCGGCACACACCTCTTTGCCGGTGCCGCTCTCGCCAGTGATAAAGACGGTTGCCTTGCTGGGTGCCGCACTCTCGATGATGCGATAGACAGCCTGCATCGCCATGGAAGCACCGATAAAACCGAAAAATGAGCTGCGTTCGAAATTCTCCCGATAGTGGGCAACCAGCGAGCTCAACTGCTGGTGTTTCAAGGCATTGCGGGCCGTGGCGCAGAGCCGCTTGCTGTCAAATGGCTTGGTCAGAAAATCGAAGGCACCGAGGCGCATCGCCTCTACCGCCACATCCACCGAGCCGTGGGCGGTGATCACCACCACCGAGCAGGGCAGTTGCTGTTCGGTGATCATCTGCAGAATATTCATGCCGGACATATCTGGCAATTCCAGATCCAGCAGCACCACCGGAGGGGGGCTTGTCAATAACACCTCCAGCGCCTGCTGCCCGCAATCAGCCAGTACCACCTCATAACCATCCTGGCGCAGGTACTGCTCATAAACCACAGCCAGACTCCGGGTATCTTCCACCAACAGGACACGGGGTGCGTTCTCAGCCACAAGATTGATCCTTGTTAATTGATTTTGTTCTTTATTTTTAGCGCTACCACTGATATCCACATGCGCAACACTCTCAGTTTATCCCGCGAAACGAGCGGATGCGCAAGTAAAAACGGCTCCTTAAGGAGCCGTTTTTCATAACAAGAAGGGATTACTTCTTGGCGTTATCAGCAGCAGGCTTCTCGATAGCCAGCAGCTCGACATCAAACACCAGTACGGCGTTCGCCGGAATGGAGCCTGCACCGTGCTCGCCATAGGCCAGCTTGGACGGCAGGAAGAACTTGAACTTGGAGCCAACCGGCATCAGCTGCACACCTTCAGTCCAACCCGGGATAACCTGGTTGAGCGGGAAGGTAGCCGGCTCGCCGCGATCAACGGAGCTGTCAAACTTGGTGCCATCGGTCAGGGTACCTGTGTAGTGAACCTTGACGATATCGGTAGATTTCGGCTTGGCTCCATCCCCCATCTTCTCGACCACGTATTGCAGGCCGGATTCGGTGCTTTTCACCCCCTCTTTCTTGGCGTTGGCAGCCAAGTACTCTTCACCCTTCTTCATATTCTCAACGGAGTCTTTCTCGGCCTTGGCCTTGGTCAGCTCGTTGATCTTGGCATCGTAATCCTGCAGTACCTTCTGGATCTCTTCATCAGTCATCTTGGCTTCTTTGCCCAGACCGTCTGTCACCCCTTTCAGGATCACTGCGTTGTCCAGTTTGATGCCCAGTTCCTGCTGACGCTCCAGGGTGTTTGCGATGTAACGCCCCATGGAGAGGCCAATTGCGTAGCCGGATTGCTCTTCAAAGCTCTTGGCTTCGGCCTTGGTCGCCTCTGCCGGCTTGCTGGCTTCAGCCTTCACTTCGGCGTTATTGGCCGCAGCAGGCTTCTCGTCTTTTTGGCAAGCAGTCAGACCGACGGCAACGGCCGCCGCCAACAGGGACACCTTCAGAAATTTGTTCATCAGTTTCTCCAAACTCCAAATACCGCTCTCGGTTCCATCGTGAAATGAGAGGTTTATCGTGATAAGCGCCTTATACTAACGCCGTGATCGCAGGTAACAAAAGCGTGAGACCGCAAAAATGATAAAAAGTGCCATTTATCTGGTGAGCCTCTGTTTAATGCTCACCGGTTGCGAGCAGAGCTCCCAACCCAACCAGCAAATGCTCCTCGCCAGCACGGGTCTGCTGACCGCAGATCTCTCCAGTGATGGCAAGCAGGCCATCGTCTCCAGCATCAGCCAGGGCATCATCGTCTGGGATCTGGAACAGAACCGTCAACGCTGGCGCTGGAAGCAATCCGACTCTGCGGATGATCTGGTATTCATTACCCGTTTTTCCGAAGGCAACAGCCATGCCGTCACCGCCACCCCCGGCACCTTTGCTACCTGGCGGCTGAACGACGGGCAATCACAAGGCTACTACTCACTTCCTGAATCCAGGCTGAGGGACATCGCGCTCTCTGCCGACGGTCGTTATGTGCTGATCGGGCGGGAAGATGGCAAGGCCGAGTGGCTCGATACCCGAAGCGGCCGTCGCCTGCAGTTTCTGGGGCATACCGAACAGGTCAATACGGTGGATCTCTCCGCCAACGGTCGCTACGCCCTGACCGGCGGCAACGACTACAGCGCCTATCTGTGGGATACCCGTAGTGGACAGGTAATTTGGCGCTTCAACCATGGTGGCCGGGTGATCATGGCCAGACTGGAGCCGAGCGGCCGTTATGCCTTCACCGCCGACAGCAGCCGGGCCAGCATCTGGGATCTGAAAACCGGCAAAGAGGTGAGCCAGCTGCAATATGATCACCGCTTCGAGGTCTACACCAGCGCCCGCTTTGCCAACGATGGCAAGTGGCTCATCACCGGCGCCCCTTCTCGTCAGCTCTCCCTGTGGCAAGTGAGCGATGGTGCCCTGCTGCAGAGCTGGCGCGTCTCGCCGCAATCCAAGGTGAAACCGCCCAGTGCAGTGGTCTACGGCGTCGCTTTGCGCGACAATAGTCACCTTGTCAGTGCCAGCTCCAGTGGTCTGGCCGAAATCTGGACAATCAAGTAAGGACCCGAAGGCCCATGAGTCAGCCACTTAACGATCGCATCGAAACCCTGGAAACCCGTCTCGCCTATGCGGAATACACCATAGAGCAGCTCAACGACGAGGTGACCACCCAGGGCCGTGAACTCGATCGGCTCAAATACCAGATCCAGCTGCTGATCGACAAACTGCAAAGCGTACAGCCCAGCCAGATTGCCAGCATGGCCGAAGAGACCCCGCCGCCGCACTACTAACCGCCGACATTTATCAACCAAACACGCCATAAAGACGTTGCGCAGCGACAGTCCCCAACGGCCCCTCTGGCGAGCGCGATGCAACCGATGCCATGGGGACAAGATGCACTACTTCTGGATGACCAGGAAATAGTTATCAGCCCTATGAGTGCTACCGACATGTTCTCAGGCAGCAGAGCAGCCGGAGGGGACAGTAACTGATGCAACAACAGGTGAAAAAGAGCTGAAGTAACAGTCTTAATGGTCGATAAGAAGATTAATCCATCGAAAATCCGGGAGATAAGATGCAAATGTCCCTACCACCAGCGGCCATAGGCCGCGGTGACACAGCCTCGGTTAGCGGCAGTCAATCTAACGAACCTCAGGGCAAAATCGCGAAATTAGAAGCCAAGGCGGCAAAAATCAGGAAACAGATAACCGCCCTTGCCAGCAACAATGAAGAGGGGGGCACGGATCCCCAGGCAATCAAAGCGCGGAAAGAGCAGATCAAGATCCTGCAGCAACAACTGGCAATGCTCATGGCTGAAATTGCGCGCCTGCGAGCTGAAGCAGCCAAGCAAGATGACGCAGCCAGCCAGGAGCAGGAGCAGGCGCCCCCGTCGACACCAGCTCCCACCAGCAGCCTGCCTATGAACAGCACCTTTTCCATTACGGTTTGACTGACCGTGACCACGCCACCGCTCAGGGCTGTCGAAATCCCTTCGCCAAGCGGTCGTAGAGGATCACATTGACCGAGGCTGCCAGATTCATACAGCCCTTGGTCGGTACATAGACCACATCTTTCACCGCGCCATAGAGGGCGGGATCGAGCGTGCCATCCTCCGGTCCGAAGATATAGAAGGCGCGCTCCGGATGGACATAGTCGGGGAGCGGCGTGGCGCCGTCGATCAGATCGACCACCACGGGCACGCATCCCTGCGGGATAAACGCCATCAGATCATCCACCCCGAGCAGCGGGATCTTCTCCACCATCTGCTTGGTATCGGTGGCAAAGCGGCGCGCCAGCTCGAAGCGGTTGCCGGTGTAGTAGACCTCGTCCACCCCGTAGCAACCGGCCGCCCGCATCACGGAACCAACATTTTCCGGGGACTTGGGATTGACCAGCCCCACGCAGCAGAATGCACTCTTTTCCATCATCTCTCCTTAATCTTGCGGCGGCCATTATAAGCCGCAGTGGAGCCACCGACCCGTTAAAAGTACCCCACCCGGCACAACCGCCCGCCAACCCATTACAACTGTCGTTTTTTTGTGCGCAAGCCGACAAATTTTGTACAAGCCGATAGCCGACAAACGTTTTTCAGCAATAATGGACAAACGTTTGCAAATGGATGTTTGTCTATGACTGAGCGTGAACAAGAGATCCTCGCCCTGCTACGTCAGGAGCCCATGATTGCCCAGCAGGATCTGGCCGATCGCCTTGGCATCAGCCGCTCCGCGCTGGCCAGCCACATCTCAAGCCTGATCCGGCAGGGGTATGTGCAAGGCAGAGGCTATGTGTTGCGAGAAGGCCCCTACGTGGTGGTGATCGGCGGTGCCAATATGGATATTTGCGGCACCAGCCACGACAACCTGCTGCTCGGTGACTCCAATCCGGGCAAGGTGCGTACCTCGGCCGGTGGTGTTGGCCGCAATATCGCCGAGAATCTGGCACGGCTCGGCAGCGATACCCGGTTGCTGACCGCGGTCGGTAACGACCAGTATGGTCACCATCTATTGGAAGTGAGCCAGCGGGCCGGCGTCGATGTGCGCCAGACTCTGGTGCTCGATGGCCACACCACCTCCTGCTATCTCAGCCTGCATGATGGCAGCGGCGAAATGAGCTGCGCCATCAATGACATGGCCATCATAGAGCAGCTCACCCCCGCCCGCCTGACACCCCTTGCAGGCTTTCTCGGCGGTGCCCGGCTTTGGGTGCTCGACACCAATCTGGCCATTCACACCCTTGACTGGCTGTTCGAGCGGCAGGGGGATCACGCCATCTTTGTCGATACCGTTTCGGTGGCCAAGGTGGAGAAGATCCGCCCCTGGCTCAGCAAGATCCACACCCTCAAACCCAATCGCAGCGAGGCCGAACAGCTGTGCGGTATGACCATCGCCGGGCCCGAAACCTGGCCCATGGTGGCCGCCTGGTTCCACCGCGCCGGGGTCAAGCGGCTGTTCCTCAGTCTGGGTGAACAGGGGATCTTCTACAGCGATGGCGAGCAGCAGGGCCACCTGCCGGTGCTGGGCAGTCCGGTGCTCAACGTCACCGGCGGCGGGGATGCCTTTATGGCTGGCCTCGCCCACGCCTGGCTGCAACAGCTCGACATTGCCCAAACCACCCGTTTTGCCCTGGGCTGCGCCGCCCTCACCGTCAATTGTTCCGATACCGTTTTTGCCGGTCTGAGCAAGACCGCCGTTGACCGCATACTGGAGGAGTACTCATGCTGAACGCTTACCTCGATATCCAACCGGAAGTGGCTGCCGCACTGGCCGCCGGCAAACCGGTGGTCGCCCTCGAATCCACCATCATCTCCCACGGCATGCCCTATCCGCAGAACGTGGAGACGGCCCGTCAGGTGGAGCAGGTGGTGCGCGACAACGGTGCCATCCCGGCCACCATCGCCATTCTCGACGGCCGCCTCAAGGTGGGTCTGGATGCCGGTGCGCTGGAAGCACTGGGCCGGGCAGGCCACAGCGTGACCAAGTGCAGCCGCCGCGACATTCCGTTCGTACTGGCGCGCAAGGGAATGGGAGCCACCACGGTCGCCTCCACCATGATCATCGCCGCCATGGCGGGGATCCGGGTCTTTGCCACTGGCGGGATCGGCGGGGTACATCGCAGCGCGCAGGAGACCTTCGATATCTCCGCCGATCTACAGGAGCTGGCGCAAACGCCGGTTGCCGTAGTCTGCGCCGGCGCCAAGTCGATCCTCGATATCGGCCTGACCCTGGAGTATCTGGAGACCCAGGGCGTGCCGGTGATCGGCTATCAAACCGAGGAGCTACCCGCCTTCTACACCCGCGAGAGCGGCTTCAAGGTCGATTATCGCCTCGATACCCCGGCGGCCATCGCCGAGGCGCTGCGCCTCAAGTGGGAGCTGGGACTGGCGGGCGGTGCCGTGGTGGCCAACCCCATCCCGACCGCACACGCCATGCCTAAAACCGATATCGACGCAGCCATTGCCCAAGCGCTGCGTGAAGCCGATGAGCAGGGGATCAAGGGCAAGGCGTCTACCCCCTTCCTGCTGGCCCGCGTCTGCGAGCTGACTGGCGGCAACTCGCTCGCCGCCAACATCCAGCTGGTGCTGAGCAACGCGGCGCTCGGTGCCCGCATCGCAGCCAGCCTGTGATCGCACACCGATACCTCGCCATGTAAAAGAGGGCCTCGCGGCCCTCTTGTTGTTTTTGCTATCTGCAGCGCTATTGCAACGCTGTGTTATTGCAGTACCACGCGCCCATTGAGGGGCTGCACTGGTCGGTTGTTAGGGTGGTGCATCACCGCCTTGAAGGCGTCGATCTGGGCCTGACTGACCTCAACCGGCTGCTTCATCACTAGCCAGCGCACTCCTTCCGAGCAGGGAGGCGTAGTAAGGGAACCGCTGAAGCGATAGTAGTCACGATTCTCGGGCAGCAGTTGCTCAGCAGAGAGCGGCGCCTTGAGGGCCTGGGTCTCCCCCACCTTGGCAGGTAGTTCACCCCAGGCAGCCGCCAGCGCCGGATTGGCCTTGCCAGCCTCGAACATTACCGCCACCACGGCGATCTCACCCTTGTCACTGACGTGCACCAGATGCCCTTCCAGCGGATAGGATTTGCCCTCGATGAGGTTTTCACTCGGGGCGTGGAAGTGGAACTGCTTGAGTTCAAACCTGGTGCCATCGAGTTGCAGGGTGCTGCCCGAGGCATAACCGACCTGCACGGTATGACCGTTGTTGACCACTGTGTTACCACCCGCCTGATAGTGGAGTACCAGCGGGGCCAGTTTGGCCTCGACCAGCCCGCTCAGATCGACCGGCGACTGATTGCTGCCCGCACACTGACCAAACTCCAGGGTCAGCTTGGCCCAGTGGGCAGGCCCCGCCTCGCCGCTATATTCCCAATGGGGGGTCGCAGCAAACACGACAGGGCACAGCAACAGGGAGCAGGCCAACAGAGACTTTCTCATCATACATCCTTATCTTGATTGAAAAGCACGACCATCCCCTCCCCCGGATAGCGGGGCATGCTGAGATGGCATATCTGATACGCGGGATACAGAGCGGTAGAGCGACTTTCTAATGGTAATGAGCACGGGCTGGTCAATCGATTTGACAGCCACTCAATACAGAGTCGTTTGGCAAGTATATGGTGAGGGATCGGCAGAGACAGTGAAAGAGGGGGAAATTAATCAGCCGGCTATCCACTCATCGTCTGGCAGATACGGGTCAAGGTTCAGGGCGTGACTCTTTCATAACAACCATCGCGAGAGTCCTGGCTCCCGCGATGGTTGCCGATAACGGCAATTAACGGTCGCGATTCAAGGCGATCAGACGATCAAGAATCGCTTCACCATCAGCACGCAAGCCGTTGTGCTCATACTCGTTGGTGATCCAGGCTCGGCTGCTACCCAGACCCCGCAGCGACTCGCGGCTGTAATCAAACTCCACGTACATATCCTCGGCGTAGACGGCGCAGGCCACCGGCACCTTGTTGCGGGCCAGCTGTGCCGGATTATAGAGCCCCCCCCAGTCCGCCTTGTTGGCCAGCAGATGAGCCGCCTCTTTCAGGGGCAGCAACTCGCGGAACTGCTCGAACATCCAGGGGTAAACCATCTCGCCGGTGAAGGCGAAATCCTTGCCGGGTGCCCAGTTCAGCGCCTGAAATTCCCCTCTGACCCGATCCGCCGCCCAGCGAGTCGCCTCCCCCTCGGCATAGATAGCCTCGTGCAGGATGGCGAACAGCGGGTTGGTATTGAATGGCTGCATGCTCTGCACCTGATAGAGAAAGGCCGGGCTCAGCTTGTCGCCGATAAAGGCCTCTTCCAGCAGGTAATAAAGCTCCTCAAAGGCACCCGTAGCGCCGAGATCCAACCCTTGCTGCTGGAACTGCTCCACCGTCAGGCGCTGGCCGTTGGGCAGCCGCACATCGTGCTGGTGCAGATGGTTGGCCAGCCGATTGGCAATCCCCTGAGCGTGGGGGAAGCGGGCGAAGAAGGCGCGGTTCTTGTCGGCCACCCGCTGATAGGTAGCGCGGTAGACCTCCTCTGCGCTTCGACCAATCGGCGCGATACCGCCGGTAATATAGACCTCCCGCAGGCTGTCGGGGAAGAGCGAGAGATAGGTCAGGCAGCAGAAGCCGCCAAAGCTTTGCCCCAGCAGGCTCCAGCGATGCTTGGGGCTAAGCTCCAACCGAATAAACTCGGCATCTTGTACTACGCTGTCGGCGCGAAAATGGCCGAGATACTCCGCCTGCTCGGCCGGGGTCAGTTTGGCAAGGAGATGCCCGTGAATGGGGCTCGACATGCCGGTGCCACGCTGATCCAGCAGCAGCACTCGGAACTCCTGCAACGCCCGCTTGAGCCAGCCACTGTTGGCTGTCGGGCGCGGCGCCCCGAAACCGGGACCGCCCTGCAAAAAGAGCAGCCAGGGGAGCTTGTCATCGAGTTTGTCTTTACGGCAGAGGGTACGGGCAAACAGGGTAATGCTGTCACCATCCGGCTCATCATGATCGAGGGGAACGGTAAAAAAGTGCGGCTCGCAATGAATGCCGTCCAGTACATAGCTCAAGGGGCTGTTCATCTGGGGTCTCTCCGTCAGGATGGGAACATCATTGACCCCCATCATATCCCCGCCCAGCCTTGGGGTCACTCCGGTTTTCCAAAATGTTAACAATAGCTTAAAGATCGAAACATCACCCGACAAGCCGCTCTTCAACGGTGCTGAATTAATTGTTTTGTGGGGGAGATTGACGCCATGGCGCCATTCAACAAAGATGGCTTGCCTGCACAGGAGTGCAGCCATTCAGGCCGACAAAATGGATAAGGGAATGTGATGAAACCGAAGTGGATCAGGGCCAGAAAAAGAGAGAAGAAGCCATGCCCTGGCAGCATGTTGCAGACCGGCATGCTGCTGTTCAGTGCCACCTGTGGCGCAACGCTCTTCTTGGCAGCATGCAACAGCAACTAGAAATGAAAAAGCCCGTTCGATTGAGCGGGCTTTTCGAATTTGGCTCCTCCTACTGGACTTGAACCAGTGACATACGGATTAACAGTCCGCCGTTCTACCGACTGAACTAAGGAGGAATTGTGGTGCCCAGAGACGGAATCGAACCGCCGACACGGGGATTTTCAATCCCCTGCTCTACCGACTGAGCTATCTGGGCAACGGCGCGCATTAAACCCTTTCCGGCGCACGGTGTCAACCACGCTGGCACGATAAAAAGTTTGTTCGCTCAACAACTGAACGCAACGGGTGGTTATTGGCCATTTCGGGGCAAAAAACGGGCTCGCCACCCCACTCTCCTGTGCTATTCATCACCAAACAGCGGGAAATCAGCGCTTCTGCAGGTTTGCCGCATTGAGCCGGATGCGCTGTGCGAGTATGCTTTGCCGCAATGATACCGCCTGGAGGCAACATGAGTCTGAATATGCAAGAGTGGCGTGAAGAGACCACAGAGATCGTCAATGAGCTGCTGACCGACGGCAGTAACCCTGACGCGGATTACGACATTGAACACCACTTCGCCTGCCAGGATTTCGACCGTCTGGAAAAAGCAGCGGTTGACCTGTTCAAGGCCGGTTTTGAAGTGACCGATGCCGAAGAGATGGAGCTGGATGACGGCGCCACCATCTTCTGCTTCGATGCCACCATCGAGTGCAAGCTGAATGTCGAAGCTATCGTGGCCGATATCGCCAAGATGCTGCCCATCCTCGAAAAATACGGGGTGGACTACGATGGCTGGGGCACCTACTTCCAGGATTGATCCTGCCCCCATCGCCAAACAACAAGGCCACCGCGAGGTGGCCTTGTTGTTTCTGGCACAAAGTCAGCCCAGATAGCTGGCGGCGAACTCCAGCGGCGGCAACGGCCGGCTGAAGAGATAACCCTGCAGACGATCGCAACCGGCATCGGTCAGCCAACGCTGCTGCTCCTGGGTTTCCACCCCTTCCGCAGTAATGCTGATCCCCAGTTCATGACCCAACCCGATGACCGAACGCACGATAGCGGTGGTCGCGCTATTGCTGGCAAGCCCCTGAGTAAAACTGCGATCCAGCTTGAGGGTCGCGACCTTGAGTCGCGGCAGATAGGCCAGCGAGCAGTAGCCGGTGCCGAAGTCATCGATGGCCAGCTGGAAGCCGGCGGCGATCAGATTGTCGAGGTTGGTCTCTATCTGGTCGGCATTCTCCATCAGGACCCCTTCTGTGATCTCCAGCTCCAGCTGACTGGCCTTGAGTCCGTGGCGAGCGATGCAACCCTGTATCAACGTGCAGAGCGCCGGATCACGAAATTGCAGCGGCGAGAGATTGATGGAAAGCACCATATCCGGCTGCACTGTTTGCCACTGCGCCAACTGGGTACACCCCTGCTCCAGCATCAGCAGACCAAGTTGACCAATGACCCCCATCTCTTCGGCCAGTGGAATAAATTCTTCCGGCGAGATCATGCCAAGTTCGGGATGGGGCCAGCGGCAAAGTAATTCCGCGCTACAAAGCTGATGGGTTGTGCTGCTGATGATAGGTTGATAGACGGCAACCAGCTGGGCTGATTTGATGGCGAGCGGTAACTGGGCGGCGATCAGTTGACGCCGCTTGAGCCGGGCGTGCAGCTCCGGATCAAACAAAGTGCAGTACTGCTGCTGCCGTTTGCCCTGCGCCAGCGCAGCCTCGGCATGGTTGAGCAACCGTTCGGCATCGCTTGCCCGCCCCTGGGCCAGCCCCAGAAACACCGGGATCTGGATGCGATGATCTTCCACCTGATAGTACTCCATCAACTGCTGCTGCAGATGCTGGTTCCACTCCTGCAACGGCTCGTTGAAATCGGACAATAACAGACAAAAGTCATCGGCAGCGACTCGACAGAGCAGGGAACGTGGCGGCACCAGCTGCTGCAGTCGCTTGGCCACCTGACTGAGCAGTCGATCGGCAATCCGGATCCCGAAGCGATCGTTGATTTCACGAAAATGGTGCAGATCAACCAGCACCAGCGTGGCATTGCGGCCACCGAGATGGCGACAGGTCTGCAAGAACCGGGACAGCTTGAGCAAGCCGGTCAGACTGTCGTAGTGCTGCTCCTGCTGCAGCTGCGCCTGAGTGGTGCGCAGCCCCGTGATATCGCGCCCCAGCGTCAACACGCCGAGGGAGTGGCCGTCACCACCGGGGACATCAACCCGGGAGATCTCCATATGGAGTCCACGCCCGCTGGCATCCAGCAGACAACATTCGCCATGATCCATCCCCTGGGATGCCACCAACTGATGCGGGATCTGCTGACCCAGCACCTCATCCGCTTCCTGACCGATAAAGTCGAGAAATGCCTGGTTGCACTCCAGCAACACCCCGTTGTGGTCATCGAAACGGATCAGGTCAGGGATGGCATCGAGCAGAAAACGCTGCAACAACTGCTGTTTTTTGAATGTCTCTTCCAGGTGCTTGCGCTGGGCAATCTCGTTGACCATCCCGAATACAGCCCATGGCTCCCCCTGATCCGTGTAAAGCGGGATCTTGTGTACTTCCATCCAGCAGGTATCCTCGCCCCGGTTGCAATGGAGCTGCTGATGAAGCAAAGGGACGCCCCCCGCCAGCAACTGCTGATCCTCAGCCCGAAAGATATCGCCCCAGGGCAAGTCTGCATCCATCTTGCCAACCACGTCAGCGGGAGAACCCCGTTTTGCCTCATTGGCAAACACTTGATTGGCAAACAGATAGCGCCCATGACGATCCCGACAGAAGATACTCATAGGCAACTGGTCGATGATCTGCTGCAGCAGATCCGGGGTGAGCATATTGGTCACAGGGGCGCTTATGGAGGAATTTCGAGCAAATCTATGATAGCAAACCCATTTTGTAAAGCACCCCGATGACCTCCCCCTGACCGCAAACGCAGGATGGCTGCTGACAGAAATTGCCACTCCGGCGATAATAGGTGCCGGTTGGCCAATGGCCTGGTGATATGGATGAGAGAGAGAAGATGAAAAAGATAATGGGGAGCGCATTGGCGCTACTGCTGGTTGGTTGTGCTGGTGACAATAATGGTGGCGAGGAGTATCGCTACAACCCGCCGATTGCCAAGGCAACCAACAATACCCAGGAGATGGCGATCCCGGTGGATCTGGTGTGGGCCCGCGCCGAGAAATGGTTCACCGATCACGGCCTCAACATTGAAAACAGCCAACGAGGTTCCGGCCTGATGACTGCCAACGTCGAGCACTCTGCCGACGGTCTGGAGTGGCTGGATTGCGGCACAATGGGAGCCAAAGTGGCACTGGGCAACCCCAACCTGCAGATCAACCTGATCATCACCCAGAGCGGCAACAGCAGCGTGGCCACCGTCAACGTCAAGGGCAACACCGAGCTGTTCTTCGTTGAATCCTCAGGCGAACGGGTACCTGCGCCCTCCATCAAGCCGAGCTGTGTCTCCCGCGGCACTCTGGAACAGAGCCTGTTCGCCACCCTCGGCAACTGATTCAGCGTGCCTGTATACCTAATTCTCTGAAATTAGGTTTATACATTTTCGGCTAACGTGCGCCACCCAGCCCCCCCCGATGCACCGCATCGGGGGGGGTCTCTTTTCTTGCAGGACTGCACATGTATGCCTGATGGCAACAGCCACACCAAATAAAAACGGCGGGATAAACCCGCCGTTTTTATTCCTTCACTATGACTTGTCAAGATCCAGCAAGTTATGTTGCAGCATATAATCCAGAACCTGGTTTGCCGTATTGCCCGTAGAACCGGTAATACTGGCAAAAGACTGGTTCATCAAGAGAATATCCTGAGTTCCATTATTCAGGTTGATATGCACCCCCTGAGTATCTTCAAAGACATTCAACATTCCTTTCAGTGTATTGAGGTCATTGGTTCCGCTGCGGTCCAACAGGTCGCTTAAATCCAGTTTATCCCCCTCCC
>NZ_JBODRQ010000085.1:0-16407 GCF_050633025.1 Aeromonas sp. | reverse complement strand
TGTAGGCGGCAGTCTGCTCGCCCTCCACCACGCTGGCCGGACCGCTCAGGGTGACCGTAGTGGTGTCCTCGACACCCGGCACTTCCGGGTTGATCGGGGAGGCGCTGTCGGTGATGGTGGTCTCGACAGTGGCCTTGGAGAGGTCCAGCTTCTCGAACACCGCCTTGCCGTCAGCCCCCTTCACCCCGCTCACGCTCACGCTGAACTTCTCGTCACCTTCGGCAAACTTGTCGTCCACCGTGGCAATGGTAAAGGTCGCGCTCTTGCCATCGGCCGCCACGGTCGCTTCGACCGTCTCGGTGATGTCCTCACCGCTGGCGGTGGTGTAGCTGTAGCTCAGGGTCACGATGCTGCCTGCCGGCGCCGCATCGCTCAGGGTCACGGTGTAGGCGGCAGTCTGCTCGCCCTCCACCACGCTGGCCGGACCGCTCAGGGTGACAATAGTGGTGTCCACAGTGTCGACCACCTCGGTGGTCACCTTGCTGCTGGTGTCCAGCTGTTCATAGTTGCCACCGCTGCTGCCGGTGATGCTCACCGTCAGGCTGCTGCCATCCTGGTACACATCGTCGACCGGGGCATCGACCGTCACGCTGCCGTTCAGCTCGCCCGCCTTGATGGTGATGCTGGCACCGTTGGACAAGGACAGCACCAGATCGGTCTGCGGGGCATTGTTGACGCTCGCGTTATAGGTAATCTGAGCACCTTCGTTGACCTGCGCAGGACCACTCAGAGTTACAGTAGTGGTATCGATGGTGTCGTTAATCTGGGTCTTCGTTGAAGGGCCAACAATGATCTGGTTGAAATCCCCACCTTGAGTACCCGTGATCGACACAGTGAGCGTGGACGAGTCAACATAGGGGCTGTCGGCAGGAGTGGACACAGTGACAGAACCAGTGGTCTGACCAGTCGGAATGGTGATAATCGCTCCATTTGATAGCGAAACAACCAGATCTGTACCAACAACAGGCACATCAACAAACGCAGTAAAGGTGATGAAACCACCTTCATTTACTTGAGGCTGGGCAGAGAGAGTCAAATTGGCGGAGATAAAAGTCTGCTCTGCAAGGCCGGTAGCATCCAGGGTCGGCTCAATGCCGTTATCGTAACTTGTATCAAACCCAGCCTGAGATATGGTTGAACCACCTACGCGGTCGATAGAGACAAAACCGCCGTTACCGCTGGATCCGGCAACACCACCAACGTCACCACCACCAGCGGCAGGGGCGCCACCAGCAGCAGAAGCGTCAAAATTCTTGGTAGGGTCCACGCCCTCCAAAATCGCCTGTTGCAGGGCGTTGATATCATCAGGAGTGCCTGCAGCATTGTTTTTCGCCAGTAAAGGAGCATCGCCCTCTTCAGCAGGCGCAATCTGTTCACTGGCCGATTGCACATTGAACGATTGTCCACCACCCATGAAACTGGCGCCATCCGGCGAGATGATCACCGCCCCTTTCGGCAGTACATCACCTTCAGCCAACAGCTTCCGGCTGCCATCTGCGGCAATCAGATAAATTTGTCCTTTGAGTTGGGTTACGGTTACGCCCTGTTCCAAGGTAACGGCATTGATCATTATGTTCTCTCCTGAATTCTTATCTGCATGCAAAAAGCGACAGCCTACTCTGCACAGGGAAAGAACAAAAAACCAGCTCGAAAATTCGAAAGGATAGATCGATTTTGGGGCTGTACTGTTCAGCCGGACAGAAGGGCAATATTGACAGGGATGGAACTAATAAAGTGAACATTATCAATAACATACTTGGAGCATGACAGAAGCATGACAAGCCATGCTCCTGCCAATTTGCAGGCTATGTGCCAGCCCAAAGAATGATGGCCAAGAGCTGCGGCGAGATGATTCGCAGGAACATCACCAGCGGGTAGACAGTGGCATAGGAGAGGGCACTGGCACCGCTGGTCGGATGCATGGCGTTGGCAAAGGCCAACGCGGGAGGATCAGTCATTGAACCGGCCAACAATCCGCACAGGGTAAGGTAGTTCATCTTGCCATAGATCCGAGCAAGCACCCCGACCACCAGCAGCGGAATAAGGGTAATAGCGACCCCGTAAAGCATCCAAGAGGGGCCATCACCGTGGATTAGAGTATCAACGAAACCGGCCCCTGATTTGAAACCGACCACCGCCAGAAACAGCACGATACCGATCTCCCGCAGCGCCAGGTTGGCACTGGGGGGCATGAACCAGTAAAGCTTGCCGATACTGCCGATCCGCGACAGGATCAGCGCCACCACCAGCGGACCGCCCGCCAGACCCAACTTGAGCGCCGCCGGGAATCCGGGCAGATAGAAGGGGATGGAGCCGAGCAATACTCCCAGACCAATCCCGATAAAGACCGGCAACATCTGCACCTGTTGCAGTTTTTGCTGCACGTTGCCAACCACATTGGTGACGGCCTCGATGGCATCGAGGCGCCCTACCAGATTGAGGATGTCGCCAAACTGCAAACTGGTCTGGCTGGTCGGCACCAGCTCGATACCAGCCCGGTTGAGACGGGAGATCACCACGTCATAGCGCTGCTTGATGTCGAGATCGCGGATCTTCTTGCCCAGAACCTGCTCGTTGGTCACCACTACCCGCTCGACCCGCAGGTCAGTACCGCGAGTCGAGAGCGAGGTGTCCACCTCCTCTCCCAACACCAGCAATACCTTGTGCAACGCATGGCGCTCACCCACCAGGTGGAGCAGGTCGCCCAGCTCAATGCGGGAATCTGGCCGCGGCACCATAAGCTCGTTGCCACGCTTGAGACGGGAGCAGATAACATCAGACTCATCGAGACTCGGGATCTCACTCAGCATCAAGCCATGCATATTGGGATTGCGCACCGCGATGTTGATGGTCTGCAAGTTCTCCTTGGTTTTCCCGGTTTGTAGCTCGAACTGGGCGGCTTCATCATTGATCTTGATGCGAAAGAAGACTCTGACCAACCACATAGTGAGCAAAATGCCGCAGATACCGAACGGATAAGCGACCGCATAGCCCATCCCCATCAGGCCGGTCGAACCGGGTGCGGCGCCCAGCTCGGCCAGGATCTGCTGACCCGCTCCGAGAGATGGCGTATTGGTGACTGCACCGGAGAAGACCCCCAGAATGACCGGCAACGGCACATCGAAAAATTGATGCAAGCCAGCGGCTACCACGCAGCCAAGGATGACCAGCAATGCGGCAAAGGCGTTGAGTTTGAGACCCGAACTGCGCAATGACGAGAAGAACCCCGGCCCGACCTGGATGCCGATGGTATAGACAAACAGGATTAGGCCAAATTCTTGAATAAAATGAAGAGTTTGTGAATCAAGTGCGAGATCGGAAGCACCTGCAAAGTGACCCACTATGATGCCGCCAAACAGCACCCCCCCTATCCCTAACCCAACGCCATAGACCCGCCAGTTCCCCAGCCAAAGCCCCAGCACTGCCACCAGCGACAACATGCTGATGGAAAGCGCGATATCACTCATTTCGTGCATCCTTTGCGAATTGAATTGCCCCTAGCTTGTCAGCAAACGCTGGCTTCAACTGTGTGATACAGCACGAATTTATCCTTTTAGGCGCGGAAAATACCAATTAGGGGCTAGTTTGTTTCGCTTCGTCACGAAGTTTACAGCCGGGTCTGGCCAGTCAATCATAACTACCAGCCATTGTGCTTTCAGAGATGAAACGGCGCAGGGAAAGATGGCATGTTTCTTCTTACAGTGAGGGTCTGCTGTGCGCTCCCTCGCCTGATCGATGCAGGTTGCGGATCGCCGCCATCGTAGTACAGCTCGACACTGCATCGCTGGTTTGAGCTGGCGAACACGTGGAAACATACAGCTATCGGCAGGGCCGATCAGGCGCTCTATCGGGCCAAGGCGCTGGGGCGCAATCAGTTCTGTGCTGCAGAGTGACTCTGTTCGGCAATCCAGCTGCTGATCCGCTCATCCAGCCAAAACCGTGGCCGCCAGGGCGTGCCGTGCAGAAAGCCGACATGGCCGCCGCGCTGGCTCAACTCATAGCGCACCGTGGGCGAGAGTTGCTCCGGCCGGGGAATGACCGCGTGTGACATAAAGGGATCGTCGGCGGCGTGCAGGATAAGGGTAGGGATGGGGATCTGAGCCAGCAGCGGTAGCCCCGAGCAGCTCTGGTAGTAGTGGCTGGCGCTGTGAAAGCCGTGCAGCGGCGCGGTGACTTGCTCGTCAAAATCACGCAGGGTGGCAATCTGTTCCACCTGTTTGGGTTGCCAGCGCTCGCTCGTTTGCTGCTGGTGGCTGATCTTGCTGAGCAGGTTGCGGCGCATGGTGCGCAGCAGATAGTTCTGATAGACCTTCGAGAAACCCTGATTGACCCGCTCGGCGCAGCTCGCCAGTTGCAGCGGGGCCGAGACCACCACCGCCGCTTTCAATGCCGCAGGGCAGGCGCGGGCCAGCAAATTGACCAGCATATTGCCGCCGAGCGAAAAGCCGATGGCGATCAGCGGCTTGCTCGGGAAGCGCAGGCCCAGCTCGGCAATCAGCTCCTGCGCATCACCGATGGCGCCGGAGTGATAGGCCTGCAGGTGGCGATTGGGCTCGCCGCTGCAACCGCGAAAGTGCATCAGCACAGCCTCTCTGCCCTCTTGCTGCAGGTGGGCGAACAATCCCTTGGCATAGTGGGAGTGAATGCTCCCCTCCAGCCCGTGAAACACCACTACCAGCGGCTGTTCATCAAGGCTGACCTCCCCGCTCCAGGCGAGGTCAACAAAGTCCCCATCCTGCAGTTCGAACCGCTCCGCCACAAAGCGAGCAGGCATGCGGCGCAGCCATTTGGGCAATATGGTCTGCAGATGAGGATTGCGTGCCCACCAGGGGGCGTGGAAGTGGCTCTCGGTCAGCATGGGATCGTCGGTCTGGGTCAAAGATAAAGAGGACGGGAGGTGTGCTCCTCCCGCCAGTCTGTCACTTGCTTATTTCAGCAGGCGATCGTGATGCTCGGCACCGCGCAGCATGGCCTGGATCAGCTCGTTGGCCTCGAACTTGGTCAGCGCTTCATGGGCCCCCACCTGATGGGCCCGCTCCACACTGATCTCGCTGGAGAGCGAGGTGTGCAGGATGATGTAGGCCCCCGCCAGTTTGCTGTCGCTCTGCACTTCGAAGGCCAGCTCATAGCCATCGAGCCCCGGCATCTCGATATCGCTCACCAGAATGTCGATCGGGGTCTTCTGGCTCGCCCGCGTCTGCATCAGGGTCAGTGCATCCTTGCCATTGGTGCAGACCTCATAGGGGATATTGATGTAGTCCAGCGCGGCCATCAGCTGACGGCGAGCGACCGAGGAGTCATCGACCAGCAGGATCCGCATCGGCTTGATCCGCTCCCGCTGTACATCGGTCAGCACCGGATAGAGGTGGCTCGGGTCGTCCGGATAGACCCGGGAGAGGATCAGCTCCACATCCAGCAGCTGGATCAGCTGGTCATTGACCCGGGTCACACCGGTGACGAACACATTGTGGCCGAGGGTGGCGGGGGGCGATTCGATATCGCGCCAGTTGCACTCGGTGATCTTGTCGATACCGCGTACCAGAAAACCCACCAACGTGCGGCGGCAGTCGGTAATGATGATGAAGCAGTGGGGCATCTCCTCCTTGCTGATGGGGCGATAGCCCACCGCCATCGCCATGTCGATCACCGGAATGGTGGAGCCGCGCATATTGGCAGCCCCCAACACGGTCGGGTGCGAGTGGGGCATTGCCGTCAGCTGGGTATAGGGCACTATCTCCTTCACCTTGAGGGTACCGATGGCAAAGGATTGTTTGGCTGAAAGGTGAAACAGCAACATGCCCTGGGATTGATTGGCTTTGCTCGTCATGGCAGATGTCCTGTTGGTCGAAACGTTGGCAGTCACTTCAGGCCTCTAGCATAAAGGATTACGGGGGGAATGGCCCTTCCTTGTTAACGACCATCTGGCAAAAAACTGGACTCATTCAGCCAATTTCGTTGGTGTATTCCATCGGCGTCCGGTTATTGATCGCCATCCTCGCCAACGCCCCATTGCTGGCAGGTCGCTTGCAACGCGGCCTCATCGGCATAACCCAGCTTGCTGGCCACCTGTGCGGGCTTGCTGCCGCCTTTGAGCAATCTGAGCGCTTGCAGCAGTTGCCACTGTTGTTGCAATTCACTCCCTTCCACCGGCGCATCGACTTGTTGTGCCCACTGTTGCAGAGACTCCGTTTGGCCATTGGCCAGCGCTTGCCAGCAGGCTTGCAGCTCATCGTGACCCTGCTGGCTGATGGCGCACTGTTGCAGCTCATCCAGGATCACCTGCAGTCGCTGACCGTATGCTCCTTGCCACTCTTTCGGACGTTGCCACCGGGCAAGAGAGTCGAGTAGGGCATTGAGCAGCGGGGTGGTCTGCAGCCAGCCTGCCTGCTGCGGCTGAGCCACGCGCAAAGAGACGCTCAGCTGATCGTACTCGCATCCGCTGAGGGGGCTGAAGGCCGCGAGGGCATCGGCGCAGAGCCAGAAGCTGCTGCCTGCTGGCAGCAACAGCTCATGTTGGCCCAGTCTCAGCAGCGCGGCGCCCCGGGTGATCCGCAACAGCTGCCCGACCGGGGTCCGTTTGCGGTTGCCGGCGTGCAGGCCCTGGCAGGAAAAATGGTGGTACTCGATGGCGTGATGCATGTAAAAACCCTGATATGATGCTGCCTGGAGGTAACAAATATGGAAACCAGACGTAAAAAACGCTTCATTGCCGGTGCAGTCTGCCCGGCGTGCGGCAAGTTGGACAACATGATGCTGTATCTGGAGCATGGAGTCGAGAAGGTGACCTGCGTCGCCTGTGGCGACACCCAGGTACAAACGCCGGCCGAAGTCGACAAGCAGACGCGTGAGGCGGAAGAGGTGATCGGGGTGTTTCGTCCCTGATGAGTCAATGGCTGGTGCGATGCGGGTCTCCTCGCTGACGCGGTTGCCGTTTTTTTCGTCACTCCGTGGCGCCGCACGGCATATGCGCGGCCCGCTTTTTAGGGTATTCTGAGCCCGTTTTTTTCTATCCGCAGGATCCTGACATGAAAGTAGCTCCTCTGAGCGTGGTTACGCTGGAATACACAGTCACCGACGAGCACGGTGAAGTCATCGACAGCACTGTCGGCAAAGAGCCGCTGGTCTATCTGCACGGCACCCGTTACCTGGTCTCAGGCCTGGAAGCCGAGCTGGAAGGTCGCGCGGTAGGTGAAGCCTTCGAAGTGACTCTGGCACCAAGCCAGGCCTACGGCGAATATGACGAGACACTGGTACAAGAAGTACCGGGCGAGCTGTTCGACGGCATGGAAGTCTCCGAAGGGGATACTTTTGTGGCTGAAACCGACGATGGCCACCGTCCGGTGACCGTGGTTGAAGTGTCCGAAGAGTTCGTCAAGGTGGATGGCAACCATCCGCTGGCAGGCGTAACCCTGGGCTTCAAGGTCGAGATCAAGGACGTGCGCGCTGCCACTGCCGAAGAGCTGGCTCACGGCCACGTTCACGGTGCCGGTGGTTGCGGTCACGATCACGGTCATGACCACGATCACGGCGGCTGCTGTGGCGGTCATGGTCACGACCATGATGACGATCACGGTCAAGGCGGTTGCTGCGGCGGTGCTGGTCACGATCATGGCCACGACCACGGTGATGACCATGGTCACGGCGGCTGCTGCGGTGGCGGCGGTTGTGGTGGTAAGGGCCATCACCACTGATCACGGCCATGCCGATGATAGAACATCCGCATCCGGCGGATTTCAAATAAGAAGAGGGAGGCGCAGTGCCTCCCTCTTCAGCTTTTCCCTGCAGTCAGGTTCCCATTACCTCACCTTGCCTGCATGACCACTCTGAGCGATCTAATCCTGATCAACCCTTGTAGATCTTGGGATTAAACACATCTCGCAGCCAATCACCCAGCAGGTTGATGACCAGCACCAGCACCACCAGACAGATACCCGGGAAGGCGGTGATCCACCAGGAGCCGGAGAAGATGTAGTTGAAGCCGACGCTGATAAGCGAACCGAGCGAGGGCTGATCAACCGGCATTCCCAGCCCGAGGAAGGAGAGCGCCGCCTCGCTCATGATGGCGTTGGCCACCTGCACGGTGGAGATCACCAGAATGGGCGACAAACAGTTGGGCAGAATGTGTCGGAACATGATGCGCGGGGCGCGAAACCCCATCACCTTGGCCGCTTCCACATACTCCTTCTTCTTCTCCGCCAGCACAGAGGCGCGCACGGTACGGGCATACTGCGGCCACTCGGCGATCCCGATGATCACCACCAGCATCATGATGGCAAACTTCGAGTAAAACTCGGAGCCAAATGTTGCCTGAAAGATGGCGGAGATGATGATCGCCACCATCATGGTGGAGAACGACAGCTGCACGTCGGCAAAGCGCATCAGCAGGTTGTCAATGCGACCACCGAAGTAACCGGCAATCAGACCGATGACGATCCCCAGCACCAGCTGCAGCGCCACCGCAAACAGGCCGATGGTGAGGGAGATACGGGCGCCATAGAGAATGGTGCTCCAGATATCCCGCCCCTGATTGTCGGTACCGAGCCAGAAACGCTCCCCGCCGCCTTCGAGCCAGGAAGGGGGCAACTCGGCATCCATCAGATCAAAACTGGTCTGGTCATAGACGTTGTGCGGTGCCAGCCAGGGAGCCAGCAGCGCCGCCAGCACGAACACCACGAACACCGCAAAGCTGAACATGGCTACCTTGTCCCGCAGGAAGTAGTAGACGATGTCAGAGTTCTTGAATCGTGCCCAACGGCTTGGGCTTGCAGTTACAGCATTAGTCATGCGCTTACCCCTTGGCAGTCAGGTTAACGGTCGGGTTGATCAACCCGTAGAGCAGGTCGACCAGGGTATTGGTCACCACGAAGATCAGTCCCACGAAGATGACGTAGGCGGTGATGAGGGGCGTATCGACCCGGTGGATCGCCTCAAGGAACAGGAAGCCGGTGCCCGGCCACTGGAACACGCTCTCGGTCAGGATGGTGTAAGCCACCATGGTGCCGATCTGCACCCCGCCGACGGTAATGACCGGCAGCATGGTGTTCTTCAGGGCGTGCTGGTAGTAGACCTTGTTGTTGTCCAGTCCCTTGGCGCGGGCGAACTTGACGTACTCGGAGGAGAGCTGCTCCAGCATTTCGGAGCGCACCAGCCGGATAAACAGCGGCAACATGATGGAAGAGAGCGACACCGCGGGCAGGATCAGGTGCAGGATACCATCCCAGGTGAAGAAGCCCGACTCCCAGCCCAGCACATTGGCGGTCTCGCCGCGGCCATAGGCCGGCAGCCAGCCCAGCTGGATGGAGAAGAGGTACATCAGCATGATGGCTGTCAGGAACACCGGGATCGAGATACCGATACTGCTCCCCGCCATGATGATCTTGGTGGGAATGCTGCGCGGGCGGATCGCCGAATAGACACCGAGTGGAATGGAGACCACCACGATGATGAGCGCGGCGGCAAACACCAGTTCAAGGGTAGCCACCAGCTTGTCGAGGATCACCTCAAGAGCCGGTCGCTTGAAGAAATAGGAGGTGCCCAAATCCCCATGCACCGCATTTTTCAAAAAGCGGCTGTATTTGATGAGGAAGGGATCGTTAAGGCCCATCTTCTCGCGCAACTCGTGACGCTGGGCTTCGGAGACGGATTGTCCCACCAGCTCGCGCAACGGGTCACCCAAGTTATCCTGGATGGAGAAGGCGACCAGGCTGATGACGAACATCACTATCACGGCCTGATAGAACCGTTTCAGCAGGAATGTAAACATGCTTGTCCTTCTACGTGGCCTGTGTCGTGGCACAGGCTTCTGTTAGTGGGCGGAGTGGCCAGCTGACCGCCCCGCCCCGTCCTTCCTTAGCGCTTCTCTTACTTGCTGACCACCAGGTCACCCAGGTAAGGGAAGTTCATCACGTTGACCACCGGCTTGATGTCGACGTTCTTCTTGGCGCCATAGGCCAGATCTTCCCAGTGCAACGGCACGTAGGCAGCATCTTCGATCAGCATGGCTTCGACCTTTTTCAGCATCTCGGCACGCTTGGCCGGATCGGTCTCGGCGTTGGCATCCATCACCAGCTTGTCAGCTTCGGCGTTGGCATAACCGGCGCAGTTGTACTGACCCATACCGGTCTTGGCATCCTTGGTGAAGGTCAGGAACTCGAAGAAGTTCGCGGTATCTTCGGTGTCGGAGTGCCAGCCGATCAGCTGCATGTCCGCGGCGCACTTGTCAAACTCGGGCCAGTACTGGGCCACCGGCATGGTCTTCAGATCCACCTTGATGTTGATCTTGGCCAGCATGGCGGAAACCGCCTGGGCAATCTTGACGTCGTTGACGTAGCGGGCCGCCGGGGAGATGAAGGTCATCTTGAAGCCTTTCTCGTAACCGGCCTCTTTCATCAGCTCCTTGGCCTTGGCCAGATCATACTGGGGCACCAGCGCCTCGTTGTGACCGGCATAGCCTTTCGGGCTCAGCTGGCCAGCAGGGGTACCGAAGCCCTTGTTGATCTTCTCGACGATGCCCACCTGGTTGATGGCGTAGTTGATGGCCTGACGCACGCGCTTATCTTTCAGCGCCGGGTTGGTGCTCTGGTTCAGCTCGATGATGATGGCGCGGGTACTGGAGAGGGTAACCAGTTGGGAGTCCTTGCCATTTTTCACCCGCTCCAGATCGTTCGGGGCAACCGGATAGATCACGTCCACGTCGCCACCCAGCAGCGCGGCTACGCGGGTCGCATCTTCCTTGATCGGCACCACGGTCAGGTTCTCGACGTTACCCTTGGAGGCTTTATCCCAGTAGTTGGCGTTGCGGGCATAGTCCAGCTTCACACCCTGCTCGCGGAACTTGACGGTGAACGGGCCAGTACCGGAGACGTGGGTAGAGGCATAGGAGTCGCCGTTTTTGACGATCTCGGCCTTGTCTTTGCCCGCTTCGGTCTTGCCGGTGTAGAACTTGGAGTCCATCGGGAAGATGTAGGTGACGGTCTGCAGCACCAGCGGGAACGGCTTGGCGGTGACAAGATCGACGGTGTAGTCATCGACCTTCTTCACTTCGCTGATGGGATCGAAGATCGCCTTGAAGTCGACGGAGGATTTCAGGCGGTTGACGGTCCACACCACGTCGTCAGCGGTGAAGTCGTTACCGGAGTGGAACTTGACCCCTTTGCGCAGGTGGAAGCGGACGGTCTTGTCATCGACACGCTCATACTTCTCGGCCAGACGGGGCTCGAACTGCAAGTCCTGAGTGTAACGCATCAGGGGATCGAATACCAGGTGCGACATCTCCAGAGTCTGACCGGAGAGCTGCTCCTGCGGATCCAGCGAAGTGGCGTCAGAAGCAACACCCACCTTGATATCAGCGGCTGAGACACTGAAGGCGAAACCGGCGGCAAACAGCGCCAGGGCAATCTTGGACAATCCTTTCTTCATCTTGTTCTCCATGCTTTTGGCTTTCTTATGACACTTTTTTTGACAAGCAAACCGGCGCACCGGCGCTCTCCTAGCTTGCGATTTCCAGCCCCTCGCGGGACATTCCCTTGAACTCCGGCATGAGGGAGATCAGCTTGCGGCTGTACTCATGCTCGGCATTGGTAAAGAGTTTCTCGGTCTCGGCCACTTCCACCAGATGACCGTGCTGCATCACCCCGATGCGGTCGCACATCTGGCGGATGACCGGCAGATCGTGGCTGATGAACAGCATGGTGAGCCTGAGCTCCTGCTGCAGATCCTTGAGCAGGTTGAGGATCTGGGCCTGCACCGACACATCCAGCGCCGAGGTCGGCTCGTCGCAGATAAGGAAGCGCGGGCGAGTGGCCAGGGCGCGGGCAATAGAGATGCGCTGACGCTGGCCGCCTGAGAATTC
This sequence comes from Aeromonas sp., assembly GCF_050633025.1. GTDB lineage: Bacteria > Pseudomonadota > Gammaproteobacteria > Enterobacterales > Aeromonadaceae > Aeromonas. Next base: position 4,556 of record NZ_JBODRQ010000085.1, on the reverse strand, counting down.
GTGGGGGTACTTGAGGCCAGCCCCACGACCGAGCCCGACATGATCCAGCAGATCCCCGACAATTCCTTCAATCTGGCGTTCATTGTCGGCCAACTGGTGGAAACGGATCGGCTCGGCGATGATGTCGCGCACCTTCATCCGCGGGTTCATCGAGGAGTAGGGGTTCTGGAACACCATCTGCATCTGGCGACGCAGCGGGCGACGCTCGCGCTCGCTCTTGAGGGCAGTCAGATCGATCCCCTCGAAGACGATCTTGCCGCTATCGGGCGGATAGAGGCCTGTGATGGCGCGGGCAATGGTCGATTTGCCGGATCCCGATTCCCCCACCAGACCGAAGGTCTCCCCTTCGAAGATCTCGAAGCTGATGTTGTTGCAGGCGCGCACATACTGACGACGGCTCGGGAAGAGGGAGTCCTTGGTAACAAACTTGAGATCGACGTTCTCCACCCGCAGCAGCGCCCCTTCATAGGCACGCTCGTCCTGACTCTGACCAAGCCAGTGGGTCTTGAGGTCGATATTGGTATCCGGCGCACTGGCATCCTCGATATAGGAGACCAGCGGGAAGCGCACCAGCTTCACATCGGATCGGGGTACCGCCGAGATGAGGCTGCGGGTATAGGGGTGATTGGGGCTGCCCAGCACCTGTTCGGTCAGGCCGAACTCCACCAGATCGCCGCGATACATCACCGCCACCTTGTCGGTGACGTTGGAGACCACCCCCATGTCGTGGGTCACCAGCATGCAGCCCACCTGACGCTCTTTGCAGAGGGCGCGGATAAGCTGGAGGATCTGATCCTGAATGGAAACGTCCAGCGCCGTGGTCGGCTCATCGGCGATGATCAGCTCCGGATCGCAGGAGAGCGCGATAGCGATAACCACCCGCTGACGCATGCCACCAGAGAACTGGTGCGGATACTGCTTGATACGCAGCTCAGGCTGCGGGATCCCCACCGCCTTCATCAGATCCAGCGCCTTGGCAAAGGCGGCTTCGCGTGACAAATCGGTGTTGGCCAGAATGGTCTCCACCAGCTGATGCTCGACGTTGAACAACGGGTTAAGGGAGGTCATGGGGTCCTGGAAGATGAACCCGATACGGGAGCCACGGATGGCCCGCATCTCGTTCTGGCTCTTGCCGGAGATAAGCTCGCCATTGAGATAGATATCGCCACGGGCGATGCGGCCCGGCGGGCTCAGGAGATCGATAACGGCGTTGCCGATGGTGGACTTGCCGGCGCCGGATTCACCGACCACTCCGACAATCTCACCCTTTTCGATAGAGAAAGAGAGATCCTTCACCGCGGCCAACACCCCGTAGCGGGAGGGGTACTCAATCCGCAAGTTCTTTACTTCGAGCAAGGACATGTTTACCTCTGCGGGGGACATCCGTCCCAAATAATTCGTCCGTAAATCAGCCGCAGATGCCGGTTGTTACCTTGGGCAATATTTGCTCAATCCATAAGGCAGCGAAACCAGCGATCCGGGCGGGTTTTTTGCATTTTTTTGGAATAACCCGCGAGTAACTTAGACGGTTTGACCACGGGTGTAAATGATTGAGTTATACAATTCCGCCATGTTTTGCGCAGATAACCATCATTTTAATAGCGAAAAATGATGATCGATGTCACAAAACATACCAACTCATCCACTGATTCGCCATTAGCTCGTCTTTAATTTCAATAAAGGTAAAACATGCAGAATTTATCACCATTTAGACGCAACCAGAGGTCCCGAATGAGTAGTGAATATTTATGTAAAATGGATGATAAACGGCAGCATATGCCGATGAATGAAAATTTAGTAGATATAAATCGGGGAATGCCAGAACGGTCATTCCCCGGAAGGGGCACTCAACCGAGCCAGAATGCCAGTAATTGCATACAAAACAGGGCGAACAGGCCAGCGATCAGATCGTCCAGCATGATGCCCAGGCCACCGTGGATCCGGCGATCAAACCAGGAGATGGGCCAGGGCTTGAGCACATCAAACAACCGGAACAGCGCGAAGCCCGCCACCACCCACTCCCAGCCGGCTGGCGCGGCGATCATGGTGACGCCAAAACCGATCACCTCGTCCCAGACGATGGCGCCGTGATCCGGCATTCCGATGGCATCGGTGGCGCTCTGGCAGATACGAATACCGACCACAAACCCCACCGCCAGCAGGGCGATGAACCAATAGGTCGGCAGCCCGCTCACCAGCAGGTAGAGCGGAATGGCCGCCAGGGTGCCCATGGTGCCCGGCGCCTTGGGGCTTAGACCGGAGCCAAACCCCACCGCCAAAAAATGAAGCGGATTTTTCAGATCCAGTCGTGTCAGCTCGGGCTTTATCCTGAACAAACTCATGCGAAGTGATCCCACCCTTTCAGTTGCAACTCGACCGCTTGGTCGCCACGCAGGTAGTCGATGACTGGCTCGCCCGCCACGATGCGGCCGATACGGCTGAACTTGACCCCGCTGTGGGCCAGTGCCGTATCGAGCGCACCACGGTGCTCCTCCGGTACGGTAAAGCAGAGCTCATAGTCATCGCCACCGGCCAGCGCCAGTTGCCACGCCTCCTGCTCGCTCACCGCATCCTGCAGCACCGGCGAGAGCGGCAGCAGATCGAGATCGATCTGGGCCCGCACACCGGAGGCCTTGAGAATATGGCCGAGATCCGATGCCAGACCGTCGGAGAGATCCAGCGCACTGCCCGCCAGTCCGCGCAGGGCCTGACCGGCCAGAATACGGGGATGGGGGTGGTCGAGCCGTGGCAGCACCGCAGCCAGCTGGTTCTCGTTGAGGGTGCGTTTGCCCAGCAGGTGGGAGAGCGCCAGCGCGGCATCCCCCAGGGTGCCGGTGACATAGATGCCGTCACCGGCTTTGGCACCGCTGCGCATCAGGGCGCGACCGGCAGGCACCGATCCCTTCACCGAGATGGTGATGGAGAGCGGCCCGCGGGTCATGTCTCCGCCCACCAGCGCCACATTGTAGTACTCGGCCAGCTCCAGAAACCCTTCGGCAAACCCGGCAACCCAACCTTCGTTGATGGCGGGCAGGGTCAGCGCCAGCGACACCCAGCGCGGCTCGGCCCCCATGGCGGCGAGATCGGAGAGATTGACCGCCAGCGCCTTGTAGCCGAGATCCACCGGATCCATGTCGGGAAAGAAGTGTACGCCGCTAACCAGAGTGTCGGTGCTCACCGCCAGCTGGGTATCGGGGGGCAGGGTCAGCAGGGCACAGTCATCTCCAGGGCCCATCACCACGTCCTTGCGGGCGTGGGGGACCTTGAAGTACTTATCAATCAGCTCAAATTCACCCATACAGTAAAAAGCCAGCAAAAAGCTGGCTCCTCTCTTAGATGCTGACGGACAGCAGGATCAACGCTTGTTCAGCGACTTGATCACCTTGTCCAGTACACCGTTGACAAACTTGTGGCTGTCATCGGCGGCGAAGGCTTTGGCCAGCTCGATCGCTTCGTTGATGACCACGCGCGGCGGTACATCATCACGACGGGTCAGCTCATAGGTCGCCAGACGCAGGATCGCCTTGTCCACCATGTCCACTTCTTCCAGCGGACGGGAGAGGTAAGGTGCAAACACCTTGTCCAGCTCGCTGCAGTGGAGGGCTACCCCGAACAGCAGATCGCGGAAATAGTTCAGGTCTACACCCTTGGTGTCCTGATCGATCTTGAACTGCTCTTCGATGTCACCCACGTTAGCCTTGGTCATCTGCCACTGGTAGATGGCCTGGGTGGCGCAATGGCGGGCTTTACGGCGCTCAGACGGTTTCAATGTACTTCTCCTCGTTACACGTCCAGTTCTTTCAGGACGTTGATCATTTCGAGCGCTGCCAGTGCAGCCTCTGCACCCTTGTTACCCGCCTTGGTACCTGCACGCTCGATGGCTTGTTCAATGTTTTCAGTGGTCAGCACCCCGAAGGCAACGGGAATTTCATATTCCATCATTACCTGAGCCATGCCTTTGCTGTTCTCGTTTGCCACCAGGTCGAAGTGGTAGGTGCCGCCACGGATGACAGTACCGACCGCCACGATGGCGTCGTATTGACCACTCTTGGCCAGCTTCTTGATGACCAATGGCATTTCAACCGCGCCCGGCACTTTTACCAGTGTCAGGTTGCTGTCCTGCACTTGACCTTGACGCTTCAGTACGTCCACCGCGCCGTTCACCAGACTGTCGTTGATGAAGCTGTTGAAACGGGCAACAACAATAGCAACGCGCGCCTCAGGAGCGGCGATATTTCCTTCGATAACCTTCATTGGAAATCCTGTATCTGTGCAATCAAAAGGGCCGGAGTCAAAAGTGCGCACATTCTAGCACAACAGACCCACGACAAAAACCATGGCCGCAATAGACGGCCATGATCGCGATGTAACCAGTCCGGCGCGCTTACTCGCCGGTAAATTCCACGACTTCCAGACCGAAGCCACCCGGAAGGGGATGGTACTTCTCTGGTAGTACGTTACTCGCCAACGTACTCAACCACTTCCAGACCGAAACCGCCCGGAAGGGGATGGTACTTCTCTGGTAGAACCTTGAGTCCTTTACTCGCCGACGTATT
>NZ_JBODRQ010000084.1:0-16639 GCF_050633025.1 Aeromonas sp. | reverse complement strand
GCTGCCCCGGTTGCCGCTGCGGCCAAAGAGGTCAACGTACCGGATATCGGTGGCGACGAAGTGGAAGTCACCGAGATCATGGTTGCTGTGGGTGACAAGGTTGAAGCCGACCAGTCCCTGATCGCTGTGGAAGGTGACAAGGCTTCCATGGAAGTGCCTGCGCCGTTCGCCGGTGTGGTCAAAGAGATCAAGGTGAAGGCGGGTGACAAGGTCTCCACTGGTTCCCTGATCATGGTATTCGAAGTGGCTGGCGCGGCTCCTGCCGCCGCGCCGGTTGCTCAAGCTGCCGCTCCGGTCGCTGCTGCACCCGTTGCCGCTGCTCCGGCACCGGTTGCCCAGGTTGCTGCCGCTGCGACCGATTTCGTTGCCAACGACGCCTACGTACACGCTTCCCCGGCGGTACGCCGTCTGGCGCGCGAGTTTGGCGTCAACCTGGCCAAGGTGAAAGCCTCCGGTCGCAAGGGCCGCATCGTCAAAGAAGACGTACAAGCCTACGTGAAGGATGCCATCAAGCGTGCCGAGTCCGTTCCTGCCTCTGCCGGCGTAGCCGGTGGCAACGGTCTGGGCGTACTGCCGTGGCCGAAAGTAGACTTCAGCAAGTTCGGTGATGTGGAAGAGGTCGAGCTGACTCGCATCCAGAAGATCTCCGGTCCGAACCTGCACCGCAACTGGGTCATGATCCCTCATGTCACCCAGTTCGACGAAGCCGATACCACCGAGCTGGAAGCGTTCCGCAAAGAGCAGAACGCGATGCTCGAGAAGCAGAAGGCCGACGTGAAGATCACCCCGCTGGTGTTCATCCTGAAAGCCGCCGCCAAGGCGCTGGAAGCTCACCCGCGCTTCTGCAGTTCCCTGTCCGAAGATGGCAGCAAGCTGATCATGAAGAAGTACATCCACATCGGTGTGGCGGTTGATACCCCCAACGGTCTGGTTGTGCCTGTGGTTCGTGATGTTAACAAGAAGGGCATCATGGAGCTGTCTCGCGATCTGGCCGAGATCTCCAAGAAGGCCCGTGCCGGCAAGCTGACCGCTGCCGACATGCAGGGCGGTTGCTTCACCATCTCCAGCCTGGGTGGCATCGGCGGTACCAGCTTTACCCCGATCGTCAACGCGCCGGAAGTGGCCATCCTCGGTGTTTCCAAGTCCGAGATGAAGCCGAAGTGGAACGGTAAAGAGTTCGCGCCGCGCCTGATGCTGCCGCTGGCTCTGAGCTACGACCACCGCGTGATCGATGGTGCCGATGGGGCTCGCTTCATCACCACCATGAACGGCGTGCTGTCCGACATTCGTCGACTGGTCCTGTAAGTGAGAGGGCGGGCCCAGAGCCTGCCCTTTTTACTTCTCATTTCATTAACATGATCGTAAACTTGCCCCGTTTTTTTCACGGCTGCAGCCACCCGTTTCGGTATAAGACTGCGCTGTCCGGGGATACAAGAACGACAAAGAGGTCATGATGAGTAAAGAAATCAAAACCCAGGTCGTAGTACTGGGTGCTGGTCCTGCCGGTTATTCTGCTGCTTTCCGTGCAGCCGACCTGGGTCTGGATACTATTATCGTCGAGCGTTACTCCACCCTGGGTGGCGTCTGCCTGAACGTGGGCTGCATCCCCTCCAAGGCGCTGCTGCACGTTGCCAAAGTGATTGAAGAAGCCAAGGCGCTGGCCGAGCACGGCATCGTCTTCGGTGCACCGCAGACCGACATCGACAAGATCCGTCTGTGGAAAGAGAAGGTTATCAACCAGCTGACCGGCGGTCTGGCTGGCATGGCCAAGATGCGTAAAGTTCAGGTTGTTAACGGCTTGGGTAAATTTACCGGCCCGAACACCCTCGAAGTGGAAGGTGCCGACGGCAAGACTACCGTGACCTTCGACAACGCCATCATCGCGGCCGGTTCCCGTCCGGTGAAACTGCCGTTCATCCCCCACGATGACCCCCGCGTATGGGACTCTACCGATGCGCTGGAGCTGAAAACCGTTCCCGGCAAGCTGCTGGTTATCGGTGGCGGCATCATCGGCCTGGAGATGGGTACCGTTTACTCCTCTCTGGGTTCCGAGATCGACGTGGTGGAATTTGCCGACCAGCTGGTTCCGGCTGCCGACAAAGACATCGTCAAGATCTACACCAAGCGCGTCGCCAAGAAATTCAACATCATGCTGGAGACCAAGGTCACCGCGGTTGAAGCGCGCGAAGACGGCCTGTACGTCTCCTATGAAGGCAAGCACGCTCCGGCCGAGCCTGTTCGTTACGACAACGTGCTGGTTGCCGTAGGTCGTGTGCCGAACGGCAAGATGCTGGATGCCGAGAAGGCAGGCGTTGCCGTGACCGAGCGCGGTTTCATCGAGGTGGACAAGCAACTGCGTACCAACGTGGCCCACATCCACGCCATCGGTGACATCGTGGGTCAGCCGATGCTGGCGCACAAAGGTGTTCATGAAGGTCACGTTGCCGCCGAAGTGATCGCCGGCAAGAAGCACTACTTTGACCCGAAAGTGATCCCGTCCATCGCCTACACCGAGCCAGAGATGGCATGGGTGGGTCTGACCGAGAAGGAAGCCAAGCAACAGGGCCTGAACTTCGAAGTCGCCACCTTCCCGTGGGCTGCTTCCGGCCGCGCCATTGCGTCCGACTGCTCCGACGGCATGACCAAGCTGATCTTCGACAAGGAGAGCGGCCGCGTCATCGGTGGTGCCATCGTGGGTACCAACGGCGGTGAACTGCTGGGTGAAATCGGTCTGGCCATCGAGATGGGTGCTGACGCCGAAGATATCGCGCTGACCATCCACGCTCACCCGACTCTGCACGAGTCTGTGGGTCTGGCTGCCGAAGTGTTCGAAGGCTCCATCACCGACCTGCCGAACGCCAAGGCCAAGAAGAAAAAGTAATTTTCTTCCCCGCTTGTCTAAAAAGCCGCTCGAATGAGCGGCTTTTTGTTTTCTCCTTGCTGCCCCGACTTCAGCAAAGCCCAATATGCTAAAGATAGGTTTTGGCACTGACGAGAGATGCACGATGCTAGAAGCACCCATTCCACCCGATGAGGCATTGCGGTTGGAGACCCTGCGGCGGCTCTCTTTGCTGGATTCCGAGGCCGAGGAGCGGTTTGACCGGCTGACCCGCATGGCCCGACGGGTGTTCAATGTCCCCATCGCGCTGGTGAGTCTGGTGGATGAAGATCGCCAGTGGTTCAAATCCTGTATCGGACTGGAGGTCCTTGAGACCGCCCGGGACATTTCGTTCTGTGGCCACGCCATCATGGGCAATGAGACTTTCATCGTGCCGGATGCTTCGCAGGATCCCCGCTTTGCCGACAATCCGCTGGTAGTGGGCGGGCCTTGCATCCGCTTCTATGCCGGACAGCCACTGCGGATCGCCAACGGCTGCAAACTGGGGACGCTCTGCATCATCGATACGGTGCCACGGGAATTGAGCGATGAGGATGTGGGGTTGCTCAAGGATCTGGCGGCGATGGTGGTGCAGGAGCTCGAGGCGGTGCAGCTAGCCACCATTGATGAATTGACCCTGATCTCCAATCGGCGCGGGTTCGTGATGCTGGCGGAGAAGAGCCTCTCGCTGGCCAGTCGCTTGCAGATGCCGCTGGCGCTGCTCTATCTGGATCTCAATGGCTTCAAGGGGATCAACGATCGGTGGGGGCATGCAGAAGGGGATCGGGCCCTGATCGCCTTTGCAACTCTGCTCAAGCAGGCTTTTCGTGGCGCCGACGTGTTCGCCCGCATGGGCGGCGATGAGTTCGCCGTCCTGTTGTCCAATGTGGTAGAGGCGCAGGCGCAACTGGCTTATGAGCGTTTCAATGCCATGTTGGCCGAGCACAATCAGCACAGTAGTTGCGGTTATGCGCTGACCTGCAGCACCGGGATTGTCTGTTATGACGGGCGCGGCTGTGCCTCCCTTGCCGAGCTGCTCACCCGCGCGGATGAGCTGATGTATCAGCGCAAACGGGATGGCAAGGGCTGACAGCTATGCCGGATTAGCCGCCACCAAAACAACAGAGAGCGCCACGGCGCTCTCTGTTGTTGATGACTCAGGTCATGGTCGGGATTAGAGCCGGAAGTTGCCAACCAGCTTGTCCAGCTGACCGGAGAGCTGCTGCAGAGTGCGGCTCGATTCGGTCAGTTGGTGGGCGATATCTGCGGTCTCCATGGTGAGCTGGTTGATATCTTCCACGTTGCGGTTGATCTCGCCGACCACGCTCGACTGCTCCTCGGTGGCGGTGGCGACCTGGATGTTCATGTCGTTGATCTGGGTGATGTGGGCGGTGATCTGGCCGAGGGCGGCGTTGGCCTCATCGGCCTGGCTCACTACTTCGAGACTCTGATTTCGCCCCTGTGCCATGGCGCTGACGGCACGGGTACTCTGTTCCTGCAAGCGGTTGATCATCCCCTGGATCTCGGCGGTCGAGGCGGCGGAGCGGTTGGCCAGATTGCGCACCTCATCTGCCACCACGGCGAAACCGCGGCCTTGTTCACCGGCGCGAGCGGCCTCGATGGCTGCATTTAGTGCCAGCAGGTTGGTCTGCTCCGAGATGCTGTGAATGGTTTCGAGGATGCTGCCGATGGAGTCGGTCTGGCTTGCCAGCGATTCGATGACCCCTGCCACCTGTTCGATCTCGCCGGAGAGGCCGACGCTGCCGTTACGCGCCTGTGCCACTACTACAGCTCCCGCTTCGGCCTGATTGTTGGCTTGCTTGGCCACACCGGCCGCCAGCGAAGCGTTGCTGGCAATCTCGCTCACCGTGGCCCCCATCTCGTGAATGGCGGTGGCCACCTGCACGGTACGGTCGCGCTGGGTGGTGCAGTTGTGCTGGGTCAGCTGCGCCTTGTTGGCCACCTCGTTGGCGGTGGCCGCGAGCTGGCGGGAGTTCTCCGCCACCTGCTCGATGGAACCGTGGATCTTGGCGACGAAGTTGTTGAAGCCGGTGGCGACCTGACTCAGCTCGTCACGCCCTTCCACTTTCAGGCGCTGGGTAAGATCCCCATCGCCGCTGCCCAGCTCCTTGAACAGGCGGGCCAGCTCGTTGAGTGGACGAGTGACCGAACCTGCCAGCAGTATCCCCATTAGCCCCATGGCTAGCGCGATCACCAGCGAGATCATCAGGATCTCGTTGCGGGTCTGATCGAGCTCGGCATAGATCTCGGCTTGTGGCACCTGGGCCACCAGATACCAGTCGAGCAGCGGGATATAGCTGCTGGCCAGTACCATGGGCTCGCCACTGACTTCGGCGCTGATCACGGCAAAGGGCCGCTTGGCCAGCAGGCTGCCGGTATCGCCGCTGGCAATGTTGCCAAGAGTGTCACGCTCGATGCGGTTGGCCTCGGGGTGCAGCTTCACCTTGCCGCTGCCATCGACCATAAAGACGATGCCGCTCTCTTCCAGCCGGAAGTTGGAGACCATGGTCACCATGGTGTCGAGGGATTTGGCAAAGCCGGCCAGCCCGCGCCCGTTGAGCTGCTGGAAGTTGACGAACAGCTTCACCTCGCCGTTGCTCTCGCGGAAGATGCTGAGGGTCATCTCCTTCTGGCTCTTGGTGTAGGCATAGAACCAAGCATCTTGCGTGGGGGTAAGGTTGCGCAGAAAGCCATCCTGGTTGTAGTAGGCGGCACTCTGGCGGTCGGCGAAGGAGGCTGTCACCAGACCATACTGGTTGGCCACATCCTTGAGCTGGTTGATGAGGATTGGCTCCTGCTCTTTGGGCATGCCCCGGTCCACCCAGTCGAGGATGAAGCGGTCGGTGGCCAGTTGGCGGGCTGCCTGGGCGATGCCGTGGAGATCCTGTTCAATCTCCTTGCTGATCCGTTGGGTCAGGTTGGGCAGCTCCTGCTCGTACATCCGGTTTTCGATCAGTTGCTGGGCCGAACGTTGGCTGAAGTAGCCTACCAGCAGGCATGAGATGACCACGGCCAGGGTGACCGTAGCCAGTATTTTCTGTTTAAGAGTGAGGGTTGCCAGCATAAAGGTGCTCAAAGGTTGCAAATTGACAACCTTCATATTAAAGGCTGCGCAACTACACCTGTGAGTCTGGCTGGCCTTTTTTTACGGATTACGTTTGCGCTCACAAGGGGCGGGCGGACAAGTGGATCCGAGAGGGGGCAATCTGACCGGAATGGCGGTTGCGCTTGTGCTCCGGCCCCTTATAGTAGAGACCATCCTTGGTGACTGACCCTCTGAATAATATGGAAAATATGATGCGCAGCTTAGGTGCGGGATGGACCCGTCTGCTTTTGGTGATGCTGGCGGCGATGCCGCTGCTGGCTGTGGCGGCACAGGGGGAGCGCCCGAAAATTGCGGTGGTGCTCAGCGGCGGCGGCGCCAAGGGGTCTGCCCATATCGGCATCCTCAAGGTGCTGGAGCAGAAACGGATTCCGGTCGACATCATAGTCGGTACCAGTATGGGCTCCTATGTGGCGGGGATGTACGCCATGGGGTTCAGTGCCGAGGAGGTGGAGCGCACTACGCTGGCCATCGACTGGAACAAGGGGTATCAGGACAAGGTGGGCCGCGATGAGCTCTCCCTGCGCAAGAAGCAGCAGAACGAGCAATATCAGCTGCGCACCGACATCGGGGTGAATGGCGACACCACCCAGCTGCCGGACGGTTTCTTCCAGGGCCAATCCATGGCCAGCCTGCTGCGGGGGGCCACCTCCAACCTGCCGGTGCAGGAGAGCTTCGATGATCTCCCCATTCCCTACCGCGCCATGGCGACCGACATGGAGACGGTCACCCCCTTCGTGCTGGATCACGGCAGCCTTGCCAAGGCGATGCAGGCTTCCATGTCCATCCCCGGCGCGCTCAAGCCGGTGGAGTGGGAGGGGCACATCCTGGCGGACGGCGGCAGCGTCAACAACATGCCGGTGGATGTCGCCAAGGCGATGGGAGCCGATGTGGTGATCGCGGTGGATATCAGCGCCAGGCTGCGCACCCGGGAGTCCCTCAAGTCAGGGTTGGCGATGATTGACCAGCTCACCACCTACATGACCCAGGTGGGCACCGACAAGCAGAAGGCGCTGATGGGACCGAAGGATATTCTGATCGCCCCCGAGTTTGGCGATATGGGGATCGCCGACTTTGCCCGCATGCCGGAGGGGATCAAGATTGGTGAGACGGCGGCTGACAAGGTGTCGCTGGAACTCGATAAACTGTCGCTCACCAAGGCGCAGTACAACGCCTATCGCAACCAGAAGCTGAGCCGCCGTGCCGAGCGTAGCGGTCAGCCCGCCTACTTTATCGACAAGGTGGAGATTATCAACAAGTCGCGCCTCTCCGACGAGACGGTGCGCGCCATGCTGAAAGTGCGGCCGGACAAGGTGCAGACCAACGAGAGTCTGGAAGCGGGCATTCGCCGCCTCTATGCCCTTGAGTCGTTCGATCGCATCACCTACGAGGTGGAGGAGCGCGATGGGGAGAACGTGCTGCTGGTGGATGCCAGCGAGAAGAACTGGGGGCCGGGTTACCTCAACTTCCAGTTCGGTTTCACCGATGACTTCGAGAACACCTCCAACTACAACGTCGGCATGTCCTATACCCTCACCAACGTCAACGAGTGGGGAGCGGAGTGGCTGACCGAAGCGTCGCTGGGTACGGCCAAACATATCAAGACCGACTTCTATACCCCGCTAGAACCCTCCCAGACCTTCTATGGCGAGGCGAGCCTGGCCTATGACCAGACCCTGCGCCGTCTGTTTTTCCCCAATCCGGATCCCGAGACGGTTTCGATAAGCTATCTCGACTCCGAATACTCCTTCTTCAGCGGTGATCTGGCGGTGGGCTGGAACCGCCAGCCCTGGAGCCGGTTGTCGATGGGACTGGAGGGACAACTGGGCACGATTGATGTGAAGAACTTCAAGGGGCTGGAGATGGATGCCACGGCGTGGGGCCCCTATGTCCGCTTTGAACACGACAATCTGGATAGCCGCTATTTCCCCTATCAGGGGGTGAAATGGGACATGAAACTGGGCCACTCCCACGTCAGTGTGGATGGACTCGAGTCAGCAGATGGCCGCAGTGAAGGCTGGAATTATCAGCTTTCGATGATCAAGCCCTGGTCATGGGACAGACATAGCCTCAACCTGATCCTCGAAGGGGGCGGCTCGGGCAGTGAAGAGGTGGTGCCGCTGCATATTCAGGATCTGGGCGGGTTGTTCCGCCTCTCCGGTTTCCAGCGCTACCAGCTGAGCGGTCGCTACAGCCTGTTTGGTGGCCTGCGCTACATCTATCGGGTAGCGGACAACGACTTCGGTGCCCTCAAGATGCCGCTCTATCTGGGTGGATCTCTGGAGCAGGGCGGGGTCTGGAACAAGGGTGAGGATATCAGTCTGGAGAGCTCGTTTACCGCCGGGTCGGTTTATGTCGGGGTGGAGAGCTTCCTCGGTCCTGTGTTCCTCGGCTACGGCATGGCGGAGGGGGGCAATGACGTCTTCTATCTGCAATTGGGCAGTACGTTCGAATAATGCCGAAATGATGCCAATTTGTTAACACTGGTTGAGGGTGTTCAATTAATTTTCAAAAAATACCAGTCTGTTTAATCGGTTGCGATTTTGTGATGAATAAGTAAACAGGGTTTGGATTTTAATTAGTCGTTAAAACTTATATAGTGGGGAGCACCCTACGGGGTGTCCCGCAAGGACGATCGCCGCGAGCGTGGGCGAACCCCAAAAAAAGACCAAAGAGGAATTAGTCGTGCTTGAAACATACCGTAAACACGTCGCAGAACGTGCCGCTGAGGGCGTGGTTGCCAAACCTCTGGATGCAGAGCAGGTCGCTGCCCTGGTTGAACTGATCAAGAACCCGCCCGCCGGCGAACAAGACTTTCTGAAAGAGCTGTTGTCCTCCCGTATTCCCCCCGGTGTTGATGAAGCGGCCTATGTCAAAGCCGGTTTCCTCACCGCCGTCGCCAAGGGCGAAGCCCACTCCCCCATTCTGACTGCCGCCGAAGCCGTTGAGCTGCTGGGCACCATGCAGGGTGGTTACAACATTCAACCGCTGATCGACCTGCTGGATCACGCGACCCTGGCGCCGCTTGCCGCCAAGGGGCTCTCCCACACCCTGCTGATGTTTGACTCCTTCCACGACGTGGAAGAGAAGGCCAAGGCTGGCAATGTCCACGCCAAACAGGTGATGCAATCCTGGGCTGATGCCGAGTGGTTCCTCTCCCGCCCGGAGCTGGCCGAGAAGATTACCGTCACCGTGTTCAAGGTGACCGGCGAAACCAACACCGACGACCTCTCTCCGGCACCGGACGCCTGGTCCCGCCCGGACATTCCGTTGCACGCGCTGGCGATGCTGAAAAACGCCCGTCCCGGCATTACCCCGGACAAGGATGGCGCCGTCGGCCCCATCAAGACCATCGATGCCCTGAAAGAGAAAGGCTTCCCGCTGGCCTATGTCGGTGACGTGGTCGGTACCGGCTCTTCCCGTAAATCCGCCACCAACTCGGTGCTCTGGTTTATGGGCGACGACATTTCGTTCGTGCCGAACAAGCGCGCTGGCGGTGTCTGTCTGGGTGGCAAGATTGCCCCAATCTTCTTCAACACCATGGAAGATGCCGGCGCCCTGCCCATTGAGGTGGACGTTTCCAAGCTGGAGATGGGCGATGTGATCGACATCTACCCCTTTGCCGGCAAGATCTGCAAACACGGCACCGAACAGGTGCTGGCGCAGTTTGAACTGAAAACCGACGTGCTGATCGACGAAGTGCGCGCCGGTGGCCGTATTCCGCTGATCATCGGTCGCGGCCTCACTGACAAGGCCCGCGAAGCGCTGGGTCTGCCGTTCTCCACCGTGTTCCGTCGCCCGCAGCCGGTGGCAGATACCGGTAAAGGCTTCACCCTGGCCCAGAAGATGGTGGGCAAGGCGTGCGGCGTGAAGGGCATTCGCCCGGGCACTTACTGCGAGCCCAAGATGACCACGGTCGGCTCCCAGGACACCACGGGCCCGATGACCCGCGACGAGCTCAAAGATCTGGCCTGCCTCGGCTTCTCCGCCGATCTGACCATGCAGTCCTTCTGCCACACCGCGGCCTATCCCAAGCCCATCGACGTACAGACCCACCACACCCTGCCGGACTTCATCATGAACCGCGGCGGTGTGAGCTTGCGTCCGGGTGACGGCGTCATCCACTCCTGGCTGAACCGCATGCTGCTGCCGGATACCGTGGGTACCGGTGGTGACTCCCACACCCGTTTCCCCATCGGCATCTCCTTCCCGGCGGGTTCCGGTCTGGTGGCCTTCGCCGCCGCCACCGGCGTGATGCCGCTGGACATGCCGGAGTCCGTGCTGGTGCGCTTCAAGGGTGAACTGCAACCGGGCATCACCCTGCGTGATCTGGTTCATGCCATCCCCTATGCCGCCATCCAGAAAGGGCTGCTGACCGTCGAGAAAGCGGGCAAGAAGAACATCTTCTCCGGCCGTATCCTCGAGATCGAAGGTCTGCCGACCCTGAAAGTGGAGCAGGCGTTCGAGCTGGCGGACGCCAGCGCCGAGCGCTCCGCTGCCGGTTGCACCATCAAGCTGGATAAAGAGCCGATTATCGAGTATCTGAAGTCCAACATAGTGATGCTGAAATGGATGCTCTCAGAAGGCTACGGCGATGTGCGCACCATCACCCGTCGCATCAAGGGGATGGAAGAGTGGTTGGCCAACCCGACCCTGATGGAAGCGGACAAGGATGCCGAGTATGCCGAGATCATCGAGATCGATCTGGCCACCATCAAGGAGCCGATCCTGTGCGCGCCGAACGACCCGGACGACGCCCGTCTGCTGAGCGACGTGGCTGGCGACAAGATCGATGAAGTGTTCATCGGTTCCTGCATGACCAACATCGGCCACTTCCGTGCCGCCGGCAAACTGCTCGAGAAGTATCAGGGCGAGCTGCCGACCCGGATGTGGATCGCGCCGCCCACCAAGATGGACAAGGATCAGCTGACCGAAGAGGGCTACTACGGCATCTTTGGTCGCGTCGGTGCCCGCATCGAGATCCCGGGCTGCTCCCTCTGCATGGGCAACCAGGCGCGGGTAGCGGAAGGGGCCTCCGTGGTCTCCACCTCCACCCGTAACTTCCCGAACCGTCTGGGTAAAGGTGCCAACGTCTATCTGGCCTCTGCGGAGCTGGCCGCCGTTGCCGCCATCCTCGGCAAGATCCCGACCGTGGCGGAGTACCTGCAATACGCCAAGGCGCTCGATGCCACTGCGGCAGATACTTACCGCTACCTCAACTTCAACGAGATCGCCTCCTACACCAAGAAGGCCGATGCGGTGATCCTGCAACAAGCCGTTTAAGGGAGTTCTTGCGCAATTTTGCGCGATAAAAAGCCAATAATGCCGCGTATTTACGCGGCATTATTTATTTGTGTGTTATTCACCGTCTTTTTTGAAGATTGTTTGCACAATCTCTTGCTAGAGAGAGCCAACCTCCAGTTTGGTGGTTCGTTTTATAAATTTTTTGCGTTATGTTATTTGGTTATGAACGGTAATGATGCGGCATCGTTATCGAGAGAAAGTGGATATCTGTTCACTGGATGCTTGCACTGGGCAGGCCTGACGAATTGCGGCGTGGTTCTCTATGTTTCTGTTCAGGATCGATCTCTCCCTAACCGGGTTGCGCTTCGGCGTGGCCTTGCTGGTTTTTACCTTGCCGCTGCTGGTGGGGAGCTGGCTCATCCACAGCAATTATGTGCAGGAGCTGAATGCGGAATCCAGCGCCTCGGCCCACAAGGCCAGAACCCTGATGGAGTCGATGCTGGATCGCGCCGAGCAGGCCAATCGGGAGGTGTTGCCGCTGGCCAATGCCCCGTGCGCAGAGAACAAGTTAATCCTGCGCACCAAGGTTGCGCTGGAGCCTTTTTTGCGTTCGGTCAATTTGGTTCACAATGGCATCCTCAATTGCACCTCGCTGTTTGGTGAGGTCAATGATGCCGATGATGGCTCCATCTACACCGGCCGCAAGCTGCTGCTGATGAGTGGCAACCGGGTGCGGCAGAATCACCCGCTGCTGGTGGTGCGCACCGAGCAGGGCAAGGATGCTGCCCTGAGTGCCATCGACAGCACCCAACTCAGCTTTATGCTCTCCCTGAGTGGAAAATCCAGCGCACTCTATCTGCAGGTGGGGTCGGCCTGGCTCGATGAGTCGGGCCGCTATCGGAGCAAAACGCCCACCTTCCATCGTGGGTTCAGCTTTGCCCTCAGCTCCTCCCGTTACCCTTTCACCGTTCATGCCGGTTATGCCATGCCGATCTACTGGACGTCACTGTGGGCCGCGCGGTATGTGGCGCTGGTGTGGCTGGCAGTCTCTTCCCTGCTGTTGGCCTGGTTGGTGTGGTGGGTGCTTGGTCGTCCCGGCTCGCCAACGGATGAGCTGCGACGCGCTTTGCGAGCCAGGGAGTTTGTCCCCTATCTGCAGCCGCTGATTGCCAGCCACAATGGCAAGATGATGGGCGCCGAAGTGCTGATGCGTTGGCAACATGCCAAAGAGGGGGTGATCCGGCCCGATCTCTTTATCCCGCAAGCGGAAGAGTCAGGGCTGATCGTCCCCATGACTACCCATATCATGAAGCAGGTGGCGACACGGTTGAACCGCTCTCAGGAGCAGTTGCCCGATGGCTTTCATATCAGCTTCAATATCAGCGCCGCTCATTGCCACGATTTTGCCCTGCTGGCCGAGTGTCGTGCCTTCCTCGGTCACTTCGTCCCCGGCAAGGTGGTGCTGGTGCTGGAATTGACCGAGAGAGAACTGCTGGTGTCGGATCCCCAGACTCTCTCCCTGTTCCGCCAGCTGGATGAGATGGGGGTCAAGCTCGCTATCGATGACTTTGGTACCGGCCACTCCAGTCTGGCTTATCTGCAGCAGTTTCATGTGGATTGCCTCAAAATCGACCAGTCTTTTATCGCTCGAATCGGCACCGAGTCACTGTCGGAACATATCGTGGACAACGTGATCGATCTGGCAACCCGGCTTGGACTGGCGCTGGTGGCAGAAGGGGTAGAGAACGAGCGTCAGGCTGACTACCTCAGAGCCAAAGGGGTTGACTATCTGCAGGGGTATCTGTTTGCCCACCCCATGTCGCTGAGCCAGTTCTGCGAGGAGCTGCGGCCGGCAGAGGCAGAGGCAGAGGCAGAGAGCCAGCAGCCAGATGGGATAGAGGGGATCTCGACCGCGACCTGATTTAGCCATGAGCGATGTTTGGCCAAGCTCCCGTCATAAAGGGGGTTCCCACCAGACCCTCCAGTGCTGGGGCTGGTTTTTCATGCCTTGGCGCTCGCTTTTCGGTAGAATCGGCGCTCATTTTGACGTCAGTAAAAGATGAGGCGCGGTATGACGGTTCAGTTCCAGGCATTTCACAGCATCAAAGCGATTGGAAATCGGGAGGTGCTGTTCAACTGGTCGAGAACCAATCCCCTCGGGGCGCTGGATCAGGTGTGGCGCCCGAAAAGCCGCGACGAGTTGCAAATGCTGCTGCGGGAACACCCCGAGCGCAAGCTGCGCCTTATCGGATCCGGCCTCTCCTTCGAACCCATCCACAGCGTCTATGCCGAGGGCAGTCAGGCACTGCTGGTGGACTTGCACCACCTGCGCGGCCAGCTGTCCAAAACTGCCGATACCGTCACCTATCAGGCGGGTACGCCCCTCGATACCGTCTATGCCGAGCTGATCGCCATGGAGCGGATGCTGCCCGCATCCCCGGGCGTTATCGGCATCCAGACCCTGGGCGGCGCCCTCAGCACCGGCACCCACGGTCAGGGGCTACATCAGTCTGCCCTTTGCGATGCGGTGGAGGCGATGACGGTGATGCTGGCCAATGGCGACATTATCCGGGTAGATCGCACCGATCCGCGCTTCGGCGCCTTCGTGATGGGGATGGGGATGCTCGGCGTCCTGCTCGACGTCACACTGCGCACCGTGCCCAACCGCATCATGCGTTGCACCAAGTTCACCACCGACTACCCCTTCCTCTTGGAGCATAACGAGCGACTCAACCGCGAGCACGGCTTTGTGAAGAGCTGGTGGTTTGCCTGGACCGGTGAGAGCCACATTTGGCTGGTGGACCCCGCCTCCGATGACGAGGTGGCCCGCTACCGCGCCGGTGGCAGCGAGCCGCTGCTGTTGGATGACGATATCGACGCCCGCATGAACGCCACCATAGATGCCACCCTGCAGAAGATGGCGAAGGACACCAAGGATGAGGCGTTGGCGGGGGAGCACTTCGAGACGGTGCGCCGCTTCAAGGATGCCTCCGATCTGGTGGGCAACGTCTACCAGATCCTCTGCAAGGGGATCCCGGCCCCCCAGATCAACTGTGAGGTGGCGGTACCGCTTCATCGCATGAACGAGGCGCTGGAGACTCTGCAAGCCTGGCAGCAGGCCAATCCGGGCGTGTTGCACTACCCCTTTATCCTGCGCTGCACCGGCCCCTCCGAGGCCTGGCTCAGCGCCGCTTATGGCCAGTCGGTCTGCTGGATCGGTTTTCTGGTCTATCTGGCGGCGGACGGCACCTTCGTCAACGGCTCCATGGAGCAGATGCGCGAGCTGCAGCAACTGCTGGCGCCGCTTGGCGGCATCCCCCACTTCGGCAAGCATCTGGCGATGGATCTCTACGACTTCCCGGCCCTGCTGCCGCGCTGGAACGACTTTGTGGCCTTGCAGCGCGAGCTCGACCCGCACGGCTGTTTTGAAAACCGCTGGCTCAGCGATCTGTTTGCCAACCGGTAAGGATTGAACATGACTGATATGCAAGACACTCGAATTCCCGTGACCCTGCTGACCGGTTTTCTCGGTAGCGGCAAGACCACCTTGCTCAACCACTGGGTCAAGCAGCCGGAGCTCGGCGAGTGCGCCGTGCTGATCAACGAATTCGGCTCGGTGGGGCTGGATCACCATCTGGTGCAACAGGTGGATGAGCAGGTGATGCTGCTCGACTCCGGCTGCATCTGCTGCTCGGTGCAGGGCTCTCTGGTGGAGGCGTTGCAGGGGCTCTTTATGAAGGCCATCCAGCGCAAGATCAAACCGTTCAAGCGGCTGATTATCGAGACCACTGGCCTCGCCGATCCGGCTCCAGTGCTCTTTACCCTGCGCGAAGAGGGCTTTATCGCTCAGCGCTACCGCTTCGATGGCACCGTCACCGTGGTGGATGCCGGCCATATCGAGCAGCAGCTGGCGGCTCAATATGAAGCGGTGAAACAGGTGGCGCTGGCGGATCTGCTGGTGGTGAGCAAGGGGGATCTGGTGGATGGCGAGCAGCTGGCGCGGGTCGAAGCCCAGCTGGCGGCCCTCAATCCTGCGGCCCCGATCCAGCAGGTGACCAATGGCGAACTGTCGCCAGCGGTGCTGGAGAAGCTCGGTGTCTACAACGAAGCGGCCGGGCGCGATGTGCGCCAGCTGCTGGCCTGGCTGCGCACCGAATCCCCCAAGCAGGGGCTGGCATCACCCATGCAGCCGAAGATGCAACCGTTCGCCGCCAAGGTGGGCACAGCTGCGCCCACCCACTTCGAGCACGGCAACATCGAGAGTTTCTCTTTGCGTATCGGCGAGCCACTCAAGCCCTCCCGCCTGCTGGCCGCCATCGATGCGGTGCAGGCCCAATACGGCGATGCTCTGTTGCGGCTCAAGGGGATCTTGCAGCTGGAAGGGGAGAGCCAGCCGGTGGTGATCCACGGTGTCCACGGCCAGCTCTATCCGCTGCAGGCATTGGGCGACTGGCCGGAGGGCAAGGCCCAGTCCCGGCTGGTGTTTATCGTCAAGAGTCAGGACAAGGCCGGTATCGAGCAGCTCTTTATGGCGACCCTCAAGGCTCCCGAGCCCACTCTGGAAGAGCGGCTCAAAGCCATGCTTGGCCAGCCGGATGCCTGATGTCTGACATGAACCGCCCGTAACAACGAGAGCGTGCCTCTTTTTATGCAAGCGATGGGAGAGGGGGGGGCCAGAGCACAGCCTTTGCTGGCGGCGCTGATCTTGGCCCTGCTGGTGCGAGAAAGTGTTACGCCATCGGTGCGGGTAGATAGCTGACCTGGCAGGGGAGCTGCGCCAGCACTTCGGCCAGATGCTCGGTCGCCAGCAGAAAGGTCTGCTCCGGGTGGCCCGGAGTCCAGGTGAAGGCGGTGTGGTTGAGCAGTTGCGGGTCCACCAGTAGCGGAATATCGGCGCGGGGCAGGAAGGGGCAGACCGCTCCCGGCAGGCAGCCGATCTCCGCCTGCATCTCCTCGGCGGTGCAGATGGAGGGCTTGGCACCGAGAGCGGCCTTGACCGCTTTGTTGTCGAGCCGTCCGTCTCTGTGGGTCAGCAGCAGGGCGAAGCGGCCATCCTTAAACTTGAGAAACAGGGTCTTGCTGAACTCAGCTTGCCAGCCGAGGCGGGCCTTGACCTTTTCATCGGTGGCGTAGTCGAGGATGGGCTCGTGCTCATAGCGCTGGTGTGGCAGTTCGGCCAGCAGCTGGCAGTTGAAATGGTGAATGGTATCGAGTGGCATGGGGTTCTCCTGTAGTGGGCGCTATCCTGCCAGCCTCGCAGGGTCAGGCCCTCTTATCTGCTATAAACGACAAGGGCGCCGTGAGGCGCCCTTGTGGATCAGTGATGCTGCAATTCGCTCGCTTCCCAGTGAAAGGGAATGGGGCACAGCTGCTGGGAGGCCTTGTCATAGGCT
>NZ_JBODRQ010000083.1:0-16703 GCF_050633025.1 Aeromonas sp. | reverse complement strand
CCCGGGGTCGCCCTCTTTTATCTCCGGCATGCTCTGGATGCCGTCATCGCACATCCACTCACTGCGCGCTTTTGGACTGGTTGAGGCTGCACTGCTTGCCGGGATAACCGGGTAGATCCTTGGCATCGCTGCCGCAGGCGAGCCGTTTGGCCTGTTGCAGCCGGGCGGCCAGATTGGAGTTATCGACAGGCATCCACTGCATCTGCTTGCCGAGCCAGCTGGCCCAGGCAAACTCGACGAAATAGACCTGCTTGTCCTTGCGAAAGTAGCCCGCATCCTGCAGCAATCCGGCCAGGGTACGATAGGGGTAATCAGGCAGCTTGTCGATACTGGTCGGCAACTGCTCCGGGGTCAGTGGTTGCCCCTTCTCATCCTTGAGCCAGGCCCAGTGGTTGTTCTGCATCTGGCTCCAGAAGTTGGCCTTGTCCTGCAGGCGGCCAATCACCTTGACCCGCGCATCCTTGACTCCCTGCTGCCACAACGCCTTGGTGAGATGGTGTCTGTCCACCAGCCAGTAGCTGCCATCCGGCGCAATGACCACGGGGATCTCTTTCTTTTTCATCAACTTGTCGAGCTGCTTTGCGCTCATGCCCGCCAATGTGGCCTGAGTCTCATCAACCTGGACCTGGCCGACGCCCCCCTGAGTCGGGTGCAAGGCATCGATGCCGATCTCGCACCAGTTACCCACCGCCGTGTCGCTCTGGCACGGGGCCAACGCCCAGGCACCCTGGCTCAACACACAGGCCAGCACTAACCATGCTTTCATCGTTTGACACTCCTCACCACATTGAACTGCACAGACGCCGAGAACGCTCTTCTACCCCGATTGGGAGTGAGAGTCGAATGCTGGCGGTCAGACCAGCAAACGGGATATCATGATTTCCCATCTGTCGGCGATATTTTCTCGCCGAGTTTTCTCCCCGCTTCACACTATTTGAAGGATCCGACCCATGAAAGGATGGAGCCCCTTGCTGGCCCTGCTGGGCTGTGCTGCTGTCCAGGCTGCCGATATTCCCGCCGGAACACAACTCGCCGCCGAGCAGATTGTCGTTCGCCACCTCAAGGATGAACCTGCGAGCCTGAGCCCGCTCAAGCTGGTCGGCCTGCCGGAGTTGCAGGTACTGCGGGATCTGTTCGAGGGGCTGCTGACCCAGGGGCCGGATGGCAAACCGGTTGCCGGGGTGGCGGCCAGCTGGGAGAACAAGGGCAACCAGCTCTTTACCTTCCATCTGCGCCCGGATGCGCGCTGGTCCAACGGCGATCCGGTCAAGGCCGGCGACTTCGTCTACGGCTGGCGCAAGCTGGTCGACCCGAAAGAGGCGGCCACCTTCGCCTGGTTTGCCCAACTGGCCCGTTTCGACAAGGTGGACGAAATAGTCGCTGGCAAATTGCCTGCCAGCGAGCTGGGGGTCAAGGCCCTCGATGACCACACCCTGCAGGTGACCCTCTCCCAACCGGTGCCCTACTTCCTGAACCTGCTGAGCCACCCCAGCCTGTCGCCGCTCCATCAGGCCAGCATCGAGCAGTACGGCAACCAGTGGACCCAGCCCGGCAAACTGGTGGGCAACGGTGCTTTTGTGCTGAACAACCGGGTGGTCAACGAGAAGCTGGAGCTGACCCCCAACCCTTATTACTGGGATCGGGCCCATACCGTATTGACCAAGGTGCTCTTCATGCCTATCAATCAGGAAAGCGCGGCCACCAACCGCTACCTGGCTGGCGATCTGCATATCACCGAATCCTTCCCCAAGGAGCAGTACGACAAGCTGAAGCAGCAGATCCCGAATGAGGTCTACACCCCGGATCAGCTCGGCACCTACTACTACGCCTTCAATACCAAACAGGCGCCACTGAACGATGTGCGGGTGCGCAAGGCGCTCTCCTACACCATCGACCGCGCCCTGATCGCCGACAAGGTGCTCGGCACTGGCGAGAAACCGGCTTATCACTTCACTCCGGATGTGACCGCCAGCTTCACCCCGACTGCCAACCTGCTCTCCACCAGCAGCCAGTCGGAGCTGGACAGCAAGGCCAAGGCCCTGCTCAAGGAGGCCGGTTACGGCCCGGACAAGCCGCTCAAACTGACCCTGCTCTACAACACCGCGGAAATTCACAAGAAGATGGCTCTGACCATCGCCAGCATGTGGAAGCAGAAGCTGGGTGCCGAGGTCGAGCTGACCAATCAGGAGTGGAAAACCTATCTCGACAGCCGCCAGAGCGGTCAGTTCGAGGTGATCCGCTCCTCCTGGGTCGCAGATTACAACGACCCTTCAGCGTTCCTTGGCCTGTGGGGCTCTCGTCACAGCGGCAATATGGCTGGCTTTGCCAATGCCCGTTATGACCAGCTACTGGCAGAGGCGGCCAGCACTCAGGATGCCGCCAGCCGCAGCAAGCTGTTTGGCGAGGCGGAGGCGATCCTGCTGGATCAAGCCCCCATCGCCCCCATCTACCAGTACACCAATGCCCGCCTCATCAAGCCATGGCTCAAGGGCTACCCCATCAACAACCCGGAAGATGTGGCCTACAGCCGCCAGCTCTACCTCGTCAAACACTGAACTGGCCGTCAACGCTGAAACAGGAGGGCCGCCTGCGGGCGGCCCTCCTGTTTATCCACTTAATGCTCACATTTCAGGCATAGAATGCCGCCCTGCCAGTTGGTGCCCCCTCTGCCCATCGGTTTAACAGGTGTTATCTGTTACTGCCTCCCAGGTTATGGAGACAGCGGTACAGGCCAATAACGAATCAACATACCAACGAATGTGTGTCGGCAGGATGTTGTACCAGTAGCAACTTTTCAACGATCGCCAGTCTGCCAAGATCAAGAGGGGGCTGCGCGTTTTAAACCCGGAGCCAGAGACATTCACGCTTTCGCACCAGCAGCGTCCCCTCACTTCATACATTCGTAGTGCTGATTAATTGACCCAAGCCAAGTTTGGGCCGCTAAAGAGTCTTAGAATAGTTTGTTAACGACAATAAAAAGATATTTATCAATTAGTTGGGCTTTTTAGGAAGGATACATGACCAAGCGCCATCAGGAGGGGGAGATACAGTTCCCCGACAACCTTGCACTCATCTCGACCACGGATCCCGCCAGTCATATTACCTATGCCAACCAGCACTTCTGTGATGTGGCCGGGTACAGTGCTGCCGAGATGGAAGGAGAGCCTCACAATCTGGTGCGTCACCCCGACATGCCCAAGGCGGCCTTCGCCGATATGTGGCAGCGGCTGCGACAGGGCAAAAGCTGGATGGGGCTGGTCAAGAACCGCACCAAAAGCGGTCAGTTCTATTGGGTAAACGCTTATGTCACCCCGATCCTCAATGCGCAGAAGGAGATCGTCGAGTTCCAGTCGGTGCGCACCAAACCCGCCGCCAGCGATGTGGCCTGGGCCGAGCAGCTCTATGGCCTGCTGCGCAGCGGCAAGGCACTCCCTTGGCTGAGCCGGTTTCACATTGAACCTGGTCAGCTGACCCTCTGGCTCTCCGTTTCTGCCTTGCTCACCACTCTTGCTACCTTTGCCACCGGCAACCTGTTCTGGCTGCTGCCCACCGCCTTGTTGCTGTTGGCACAGGCAACCCACGGCTGGCGTTTGCAACAGCGGCTGGCTCATCTGCTCACCCTTGCCGATCAAGACAAGGGAACCCGCCTCTGTCAGGTGCTCTACACCCGACGGCGCGACACCCTGGCGGCCGTCGAACTGGCCCTGCGGATGAAGCAGGCCGAACTCAAGGCCGTGGTCGGGCGCAGCGCCGACACCAACCAGCAGATCCTGCAGGCAGCCGAAGATGACCGGGGCAATATCCAGGCCATCGATACTCATCTGCAACAGCAGCGCGCCCACAGCGAGCAGCTGGCGACCGCCATCACCGAGCTGAGCCACTCCATTCGCGATGTGGCCCACAGTGCCCATGAGGCGAGCAATCTGGTCATAGAGGTACAGCAGGTCTCCGATGAGGGGCTGCAAGCATTGGCGACCACCCGCTCTGCCGTCAACCAACTCCATCAGGAGCTGGATGCCAACCACGCCGTGCTGGCCCAGCTCACCAGCGACAGCCAGAAGATCAGCGGTATTCTGGAGGTGATCAGTCAAATCGCCGACCAGACCAACCTGCTCGCCCTCAATGCGGCCATCGAGGCCGCCCGAGCGGGCGAACAGGGGCGCGGTTTTGCCGTGGTGGCGGATGAAGTGAGGGCGCTGGCTCAGAAGACCCGTGCCTCGACCAGCGAGATCCACGAGATGATCCAGGCGCTGCAACAGACTACACAACAGCTGTCGGACGGGATGACACAAGGGGCGCAGACCTCGGTGCGCTGCCAGCAGCATGCGGGCACCACCGCCGATGTGCTCACCCAGATCAACCGGATGCTGGGGCAGGTAACCCGCACCAGCGACGAGATCGCCCAAGCGGTGAGTCAGCAGGCCGACGTGACGGCAACGCTCGATGAAGGGGTGCACCAGATCCACCAGCTGGCCAGCCACACCGCCGACAACAGCAGGCAGGCGCTCGATGGTATCACCCTGCTGGTAGAGCGGCTGCAGGATCTCTCTCGGCTGATCAACCAGTTCAGATATTGAAGCGACCGCGATCAAAAAAGCGCGTCAACAGACGCGCTTTTTGCAGACTGCTGACAACCCCCTGGGCGCCGATCCCAGGGTTTGATCTCATTGCTGCATGGTCAATAAATGGACTGCACCATGTTCAGAGAACCCGCCCCCCAACAATTTGAGATCGAGATGGTCACCCTTGAGGAACTCGTCCCCCAAGACCGAGCTAAAAAAACCTCTTTGAAAAAGAGGGGGTTCTTCAGCAATCTGTAAGGGAGCCACAGGCTCCCTTTTTGTTGGTAAAAATCACCACATTGTTGTCTATTTTCACCAATAAACCATTCTTGGATTTCCTCGGTAAATTCCCATCTACATGTAAAATAACAATAATTTTTCTTGGCACGGCTCTTGTAATGCAATGGGAAGAGATAGCCATCCCATCAACAAGGAGCCAGACCATGAGCGTATTCAGCCGCCTGACCGACGTGATAAATGCCAACCTGCACAGCCTGCTCGACAAGAGTGAAGAGCCGGAGAAGATGCTGCGCCTGATGATCGAAGAGATGGAGCAGGTGCAGGTCGAGATGCGAACCCAGGCCGCCCGCGTGATTGCCGAGCAGAAACAGCTGGAGCGCCACCAGCAGGGGTTGCAGGCGCAGATCCTGGAGTGGTCGGCCAAGGCCGAGCTCGCCATCCAGAAAGGGCGTGAGGATCTGGCCCGTGCCGCCCTCACCGAGAAGCTGGCGGAGGTCAAAAAATGTGAACAGCTGGAGCAGGACAAGGCCCGGGTGGCCGAGGTGCTGGCCCAGCTCACCGTCGACAGCGAGCGGCTGGCGGCCAAGCTGACCGAAGCGCGCGAGAAGCAAAAACTGCTGACCCTGCGCGAGCAGACAGCCCACAGCCGCATTCGTGCCCGCGCCCAGGTAGACAACCAGCGCATGCACGAGCTGATGGCCCGTTTTGACGGTTTTCAGGGCCGGGTCGATCAGCTGGAGGCCCAGCTGGAGGCGGCCACCCTGGGGCAGAATCCCTCGCTGGAGGCTCAGTTCCGCGAGCTGGAGCTCAATGACGAGATCGAGCGCGAGCTGGCTCGCCTCAAAGGCCAGAAAGCGGAGGTGTAATCATGAGCCCCTGGCCCAAGGATCTGGTGCATCGCAAGCTGACCGGGGTCTGCGCCGGTATTGCCAGGCGGTTGGGGGTCTCCAGAGTCACGGTGCGGGTGGTGGCACTGCTCGCCCTGATCCTGATGCCGCCGCTGGCACTGGCCGCCTATCTGCTGGCGGTGCTGGTGATGCCGCCCCGTTATGAATTGAAGCGCTGGCTGGATTGACCGAAGGGTTGATCAGCCGGCAGACAAGGTACTGATAAGGAGCAAGTTATGCTGGAATTTTTCATATTGCTGGTGGTGCTGCTGGTCATGGCACTGACCGGTTTTACCCTGGTAGCCATGTTGCTGGTGAGCGGCCTGTTCGTGCTGCTTGGGGCACTGGGCGGCATGCTTGCTCTGATCATCAAGCTGGCCCCCTGGTTGCTGCTGGTGCTGGCGGTTTGCTGGCTGATCAGCAACCGCAGCAAGCGTTCCAATACCTACCTCTAACCCGCCTGAGGTTGTGCAAGACGCTGTGTGATGCTCCCTGATTTCCCCTTTCCGGCCACTCATCGAGTGGCCTTTTTTTGCCTGCAACCCTTAAGGTCGGGTCGTTTCGGCTAACCACTGGGGGCTCCAGCTCTGCCAGAGTGCCGGGCTGTGGATCAGCTGCTCCTTGAAGGATTTTGGCTGCTGCTTGAGGCGATATTCGATGCGCAGGGCCGCCCCCTTCTCGCCGACTTCCTGTTGCCACGCCAGTGTCAGTGGCCCCTTGCCGCGCAGGGCGCGAGCACCCTTGCCACTCTGATGCTGGCGCAGACGGCGCAGCGGATCCGTGCTGATCCCGGTATAGAGCAGGCCGGTGGCAGTACGCACCATATAGACAGACCAGCGGGAAGGGGCGGATGATTGCGGCGCTGGAGTGGTGGTCGCGGGTTCTCTCATTCAAATTCTCTGTGCCAAACTCAAAGCAGCTCAAGGAGGTGCGATGAGAGTCTGGTTCTGGTTGTGGTTACTGTTGTCGGTCCCGGCTCTGGGGGAGACGATCCGTCTCTACGATTACCATCAGCATCCGCCCTTCAATACCGGTGGAGAGGCTGGGTTGAGCCACGAGCTGGTCAAGTATCTCAATGAAAAGCTGGGGGGGGAACCCAGGATCGAGCTCTGGCTGGTCAATCGCGCCCGGCTGGTGCTGGAAATGTCGGATCCCGACTTTGACGGTCTGGTGGTCTGGGTCAATCCCGCCTGGGTGGGGGATCCCCAACGCGAGCGCTATCTCTGGACCTTTCCGGTGATGCGCGACACCAATGAGCTGATCTCGAGCATCGACAAGCCGATCACCTATCGCGGACCCGCCTCCCTCAAGGGGTTGGTGTTCAGCGGGGTGGAGGGCTACCGCTATCAGGGGATCGACGATGCGGCAGCAAGGGGAGAGCTGGAGCGTCACGATGCCAAGAAGGTGAAGACCAATCTTGAACTGCTGGTGCGCAGACGCATCGATGTGACGCTGGTGAGTGGTTCATCGCTGGGCTTTTTCATCGACTCACAGCACTATCAGGGCAAGTTGTTTATCTCGCCCTTCCCCCAATCCAGCTATACACGCCATATTCTGCTGCCCAGATCCCGTGCCGATCTCCATGCTCGTCTCAACGACATCGCCGAGCAGATGGACCGGGATCCCCGCTGGCACCAGGTGCTGGAGTCCTATCGCGGTACGCCCTGAGGCCGGCGGCGCTTGAGCCGGTGCAGCGGTAGCAGGCTCACCAGCAGACCAGCCCAGACGAAGGCGAAGCCGACCGTCTTGATGGGGTCCGGTGCCTCACCAAACCAGTAGATGGCGAGCAGGAAGGCGAGGCTGGGCTCGATATATTGCAGCAGCCCCACAGTGCTCATCCGGGTTCTCGCCACCGCGTAGCAGAACAGCCCCACCGGTAGCAGGGTGGCGGGGGCACTGCCCATCAGCAGCAGCTTGTCGGCCAGATCCCCGTTCACGAATGCCCCTTCCCCGTGCCATGCCAGCGTGCCGATGATGATCAGCGCGACGGGCAGTTGCACCATGGCTTCCAGATAGAGGCTGGTGCCGGTGTCGTAGTGGATCTTCTTCTTGATAAGGCCATAGCAGGCGAAGTTGGCCCCCATGATGAGGGAGAACCAGGGGAGCTGGCCGTAGCAGAACAGCATGTAGGCAAGCCCCGCCAGCGCCAGGGCGACCGCCAGATGCTTTTGCGGGGTGAGCCGCTCTTTGAGGAAGATGACGGCGAATACGATATTGAACAGCGGGGTCATAAAGAAGGCGAGGCTGGTGGTCAGTACCTGTCCGGTCGTGAGGCACCAGGTGAACATGCACCAGCTGATGGACATCACGGGGCCCGCCAGCAGAATGAGGCCGAGCTGACGCGGCTCGCTGCGCAGTTGTGCCCAAGGCACCTTGTGGCCAAGCAGCAAAAACAGGGCACCCAGCAGCACCACAGACCAGAGCACCCGGTGGGAGATCAGCTCCCACATGTTGACCTCGGGCATGAATTGATAATAGAGCGGCAGCATCCCCCACAGAATGAAAGAGAGGGTCGCGGTGCCGGTACCTAGCCAGTTTTTCATCATTGCCCGTTTATTAAATTAAACACCTATGGCGATAGTAGGGGGCGCGCCCTGTTTCCACAAGAGGGAAAACAGGGAAATACTGGTACTATCAACGTCATGCAGCAAATCGATAAGTTATTTGAGCAAATCAGGGCCTGCCGTCTGTGCGAGGCTCATCTGCCGCTGGGACCTCGTCCGGTGATCCGCGGGGCCGAGAGTGCCCGCTTGCTGATCATCGGTCAGGCGCCCGGCACCCGGGTGCATGCCAGCGGTATCCCGTGGGATGACCCCTCCGGTGACAGGCTGCGCCAGTGGCTCGGTGTCGATAAGGCCACCTTTTACGACGAATCCCGCATCGCCATCATGCCGATGGGGCTCTGTTATCCCGGCAGGGGAAAATCCGGCGATCTGCCACCCAGACCCGAGTGCGCATCCACCTGGCACGACAAGGTATGGATGTTGTTGCCCAATATCGAACTGACCCTGCTGATCGGCCAGTATGCGCAAGCCCATTACCTGTGGGGGGCGGCCAAAGGGTCACTCACCGACACGGTGCGCAGCTGGGCCGACTATGGCCCCGGCTGGCTGCCGTTGCCGCATCCCTCCCCGCGTAATACTCTCTGGCTCAGGAGGAATCCCTGGTTCGAGGAGGAGATCGTCCCCCCTCTGCAGCAAAGGGTCGCCCCTTTGCTGGCACGACCCTGAGTGCTTAAACCGCCGGTTCGGCCAGCGGTTTGGGTTTGCTGCGGGCCATGGCAATAAGCGGCAGGACGATGCAGATACAGCCCAGCAGCAGCGGCAGGCCCGGCTGCTCGTCAAACAGCCACACCCCGATGGCCACCGCCATCAGCAGACCGGTGTACTCCGCCGAGGCGATCTTGCTCGCCTCCGCCTTGCGATAGGCCACCACGCACAAGCCCGCATAGACCATGATCAGCGCCGAGGAGCCGAAGGCGGGCCACCACATCTGCCACTGCCAGTCGCCCCCTTCCCATAATGCCAGCGTCAGAATGAAGGGCATGCTCAGCACGTTGGTGAAGAACAGGGTCTGGGCGATGGGCTGCTTGAGCGGGATCCGCTTGATCAGCAGATTGTTGAGCGCCATCGACAGCGCCACCCCGAGCGCCGCCAGTGCGGCCCAGTTCACTTCGGTCGGGCGCAGTACGATCAGCACTCCGATAAACCCGATAACCGCAGTCAGCACCTTTTGGCGCGAGATCGCTTCCCCCGCCATCCACACCGCCAGCGGCACCATCATCAGGGGGGCGGCATAGAAGAGGGCATTGGCAGTGGCGAGCGGCAAGCGGGTGAGGGCGACCACCATCAGGCAGACGCCGACCGCCCAGATATGAGCCCGCAGCAGGTGCCACTTGATGGCCACCGGCGGATTGCGGCGCCATGACCAGAGCAGCCAGGGCATCAGCAGAATGGCGGCCGAGAGCTGACGAAAAAAAACAAACTGGAAGATGGGCTGATCCGGCTCCAGTACCTTGACCAGCGCATCGGAAAAGACCGCCACCATATTGCCCAGCACCAGATAAAGGATGCCGATCCCTACTGCATTCATACCACCTCCCACTTCAGATGAGGGGAGGGTAGCGTGGTAGCCGTTATCCAGTAAAATGATAAAAAATGATCATTCATGAGTTTTTTAGATAATGAAGCTGCCCCCCCTGCGTGCCGTGCAATATTTCGAAGTGGTCGCCCGGCTGCTCAGCTTCTCCCGCGCCGCCCTTGAACTGAACGTTAGCCAGAGTGCGGTCAGCCACCAGATCAGCCTGCTCGAGGATTTTCTGGGTGAGCGCTTGCTGCTGCGTCAGGGGCGTCTGCTCTCCCTGACACCGCAGGGGGAGAGCTACTTCGAGGGGATTGCCGCAGGGCTCAGCCAGATTGCCCAGAGCAGCGAACAGCTGCGCGGTGGCGGCGAGATGCGAGTCCGACTCGCGGTCTACAGCTCGTTTGCGGTGAAGTGGCTGATCCCGCGGTTGGCCGGATTGCGCCAACTCTACCCCGAGCTGGATTTGAGTCTGGAGATGGTGGCGGAAGACCCCGAACTCTCCGATAGGGTGGCGGACTGCTTTATCACAGTCTCACCCCACGGGCGTGGCTACTGTCACGATCTTATCTATCAGGAGCGGCTCTTTCCAGTCTGTAGTCGCCGCCTGTTGCAGCAGATCAGCGGGGAGTGGCCTGAGGCCATCTGGCAGCTGCCGCTGCTCTCGGTGCAGTCCATCTACAAGGCGCGGGGGGAGGATTGGCAGCGCTGGGCCAAGGCAGGTGGCTTGGTGATCCCTGACGAGGCGCGGATGCACCATTTCAGCCATGTGCTGCTGGCGATGGAGGCAGCGGCCTGGGATCAGGGTGTGGCGTTCGTGAATGACTACATGCTGCGGCCCGATGATCCCCAGCTGGTGGCCTTGCCGGTACACCAGCTGGAGACGGGGGATGCCTTCTACTTTACCTGCAAGCGCTCGCGGGCCCATGAGCCCGCCATCAGCCGGTTGCGCCAGTGGCTGATGATGGAGACACGCCAGAGCATGCCGCTCTAGCTTGTTTCGTTACGCTCTCTTGAACTGGCTCAGCACAAACAGGCTGGTGGCGCAGACGACGACAGAGGGGCCTGCCGGGGTGTCCTGATACCAGGAGAGGGTCAATCCACCCAGCACGGCGAGACAGCCAATCAGCGCGGCAAAGCCGGCCATCTGCTCCGGTGTCTGGCTGAAGCGGCGGGCGGTGGCGGCAGGGATGATCAGCAGGGAGGTGATGATCAGCGCCCCGACAAACTTCATCGCCACGGCGATCACCAGCCCGATCAGCAGCATCAAGACGCAGCGCAGCACATCGACCCGGATCCCTTCTACCCGTGCCAGCTCTTCCGAGATGGTCATGGAGAGCAGGGGATCCCACAACCGCCACAGGGTGAGCAGCACCAGCGCGCCACCGCCATAGATCCAGAGCAGGTCCATCGGTTGTACCGAGAGCAGGTCGCCGAACAGGTAGGCCATCAGATCCACCCGCACGTTATCCATAAAACTCAAGGTAACCAGACCGAGGGACAGGGCGCTGTGAGCCAGAATGCCGAGCAGGGTATCGGTGGCCACCTGCTGGTTGCGGCTCATGATCACCAGCAGCATCGCCATGGCGAGGCAGCAGACCACCACCGCCAGGGTGAGATCGACCTGCAGCAGGATGCCCAGCGCGATGCCGAACAGACAGGCATGGGAGAGGGTGTCGCCAAAATAGGCCATTTTTCGCCATACCACGAAGCTGCCGAGGGGACCGGCCAGCAGGGCGATGCCGAGACCGGCCGCGAGGGCGTATAACAGAAAGCTGTCCACTTGAATGTCCTGTTGCTTGCGCTATTTGCTGTGAGCGTTGTTGCGAGAAGGCAGGCGGATGACGGGGGCCTGCGGTTCATGATGATGGTGTTCGCCGTCGCAGTGGTGATGGTGGGTATAGACCGCCAGCACCTCCTGCTCCGGTCGCCCGAACAGACGGGCAAATTCGGGGTGGCGGGCCACGCTTTGGGGCTCGCCATGACAGCAGACATGGCGATTGAGGCAGATCACCTCGTGGGTGCTGGCCATCACCAGATGCAGGTCGTGGGAGACCATCAGCACGGCGCAATTGAACTCGGCGGCGAGCTGGCCGATGAGGGCGTAGAGCTCGATCTGGCCGGTGATATCAACCCCTTGCACCGGCTCATCCAGCACCAGCAGCTCGGGCTTGACCAGCAGGGCGCGAGCCAGCAGCACACGCTGCATCTCACCACCCGAGAGCTTCTGCATCCGGTTTTCCAGCAATCCCTCTGCGCCCACCCGGGCCAGTGCTTCCTCGATGGAGAGGCGGCTATTTTTGCCCAGTTGCAGGAAGCGGCGTACCGTCAGCGGCAAG
Organism: Aeromonas sp.; assembly: GCF_050633025.1. Taxonomy (GTDB): domain Bacteria; phylum Pseudomonadota; class Gammaproteobacteria; order Enterobacterales; family Aeromonadaceae; genus Aeromonas. Next base: position 4,595 of record NZ_JBODRQ010000083.1, on the reverse strand, counting down.
GTGGGATCCAGATAGAGTCGCTGGGGCACATAGCCGACTCTCAGATCTCGGCTGCGGATGATCTGGCCAGAATCCGGGGTGAGCAGGCCCAGCACCAGCTTGCTCAGGGTGCTCTTGCCCGCCCCGTTGGGGCCGACCAAGGTGGTGATTTTGCCTTTATTGAGGGTAAAGGAGACCTTGTCGAGCACTGAGCGTCCATCGAACGAAAGACAGACCTCTTTCAGCTCTACCAGTTGGGTCATGACAGCTCCGGGGTTTACAGCCAGTGAGAGTTATAATATAACAAAAAACAGAAGCTGTTATATTATCACACAATCACCCGCTGACGAGATTCACCAATGAGAATTATTGCTTTTTTCACTGCCCTGCTGGCGGTGAGTTTGCCTGTTCGTGCCGTGGAGGTACTGACCACCATCAAGCCCCTCGGCTTCATCACCGCGGCGATCACTGACGGGGTGAGCGAGCCCAAGGTATTGTTGCCGACCGGCGCCTCTCCCCACGACTTTTCCCTGCGCCCCTCCGATATTCGTAGCATCAACAGCGCTGGCTTGGTGGTGTGGGTCGGCCCCGAGCTGGAAGGCTTCATGGCCAAGCCGCTGGCTAATCATCCCCATGCACTGGCCCTGACTCAGGTTGAGGGGATGCCGCTGTTCAACTACGCGACTCAGGATAGCCACGATTCCCATGATCACGATGCGCACGATCATGCCGTCCACGAGCACGGTGACCATGATGAAGGGCATGAGGGACATCATCACGAAGGGGTCGATCCCCATATCTGGCTTGGCCCGACGCAGGCCAAAGTGATTGCCAAGGCGATCGCAAGTGAATTGGGCAAGCTGGATCCGGCCAATCAGGCTCGCTATGACGCCAACCTAGCGGCATTTGATGCCAAAGTGGATGCCAAAGACAAGGTGATTGCCGGCCAGATGAAGGCAGTGAATGAGAAGGGGTACTTTGTCTTCCACGAGGCGTATGGTTACTGGGAGCGCCACTACGGCATGAGTTCAAAGGGTCACTTTACCGTGAGCCCTGAGCGTCGCCCTGGCGCCAAGACGCTAGTGGATATCCGCAAGGCACTGGAAGAGAAGCAGGCGAGCTGCATTTATGCCGAGCCGCAATTCTCACCGGCTGTGATCGAATCGGTGGCACGCAATACTGGCGCCAAGGTACTGTTGCTGGATGAGGTGGGTGAACAGGTGCCACTCGGCCCGGATGGTTATCCCCAATTCATGCAGCAACTGGCAGACGCATTCGCCCAGTGCCGCTGATCACCGGCCGAGTCTCGTACCGGACGAACTATGCCAGCCTGCGGCATCTGACATGAAATGGGTGGTGTTATTTTGCCCCAGTGTGCAGGCATCGCGTCTTTGTCGGCCTGATAGCCAGCCTGATAGCGCCATATCATAGCGGATTACACCGCACCAGTCGGCAAGATTCGCTGACTATATGGTCCTTGCTCCCTGTTTACCCCCCTGCTGTTATGGTGGCTGTCGCTGCCAGTAACCACTTTGGCCAACCGCAAAGAGCGGGACGGTACTATTCAGAAACGGGATAAAAGTTATCGATGCAATAGTGTTGGTAACGGCGTGAGAACATACACGCAAAACAATCTTAACATAATGAGGTTTTATTGTGGCGTTATGGCGAACCGGCTTTTAAAAATAGAAAAAAATGGTTAAAAAGACGATCATTTCTGCCCATCCAGGCGGGTTATGCATAAAATGTGAGGTTCATGCTGATTACAAGGAACTATTTGTAACTTTGTTTGTCGAAAAATCAGTTTTATGCGGTTTTCAACAACTGACATCGTAACTCACTCTTTTTAGCTCTAGATACAGGATAGCGGATGAAACGTCTCCGTCCCTTGGTAGCACAGGCTACCAATTGGGAACCACCGGTTCCCCGCAAACACTTTTATGCAATGGTGATGCTGACGGCTATGACCCTGTCAGCAGTGGCATTGCTGCCGGCTCCCGGCGACATTCTGGAGCGGCCGCTGCGTTTGGAGTTGCCGATTGATACCGCAGGTACGGCAACCAACGAAAACAACACCGACTTTAACGAAATTCCCGATCATGAACTGGTTGATCAGAGTGCGCCGGATGACGATATCCCGGTCGACACCACCCCCCAGTGGCAGGATTATCGAGTTCGCAACGGCCAAAACCTGACCGCCATTTTTAACAATCTCGGTCTCTCCACCACCACCCTTTATAAGGTGCTGGACGCGGACAACAAGAACTATCTGGCGCGCCTCAAGCCGGGTCAGAATATTGAGCTGCTGATCGACCAGAACAACATCCTGCAGCAACTAAAGATTCGTCTGAATATCAAGCAGACGCTGGTGATGGCGCGCAGCGACGATGCCTATACCGCCTCCATGATTAATGAGAAGGTCGAGTGGCAATCGCAGCGTTACAACGGCGTGATCAACGGCAGTTTCTATGTCAGTGCCCGCAATGCAGGGATTCCAGCCAACCATATCCAGAAGATTGCCAACCTGTTTCAGTGGCGGATGAACTTTGCCCAGGATCTGAAAAAAGGTGACAAATTCAAGGTACTGGTGCGTCAGGAGACGGTTGAAGGCAAGAGCACCGGTAACAGCCAACTGCTTGGCGTGGAAGTGATCAGTCAAGGCAAGACTGTGTCGGCATGGCTTTCCGATGACGGCAACTATTACGACGGTAAGGGCAACAGCCTGGAACGCGGTTTCCGTCGCTACCCGACCCACAGCCGCTACCGGATCAGCTCAAACTTCAACCCTGCACGCAAGCATCCGGTGACTGGGCTCATTCGTCCACATGAAGGTACCGACTTTGCCCTGCCTGTCGGCACGCCGGTGCTGGCGACCGGTGATGGAATTGTCCAGAAGGCGACCAGCCACCCGCTGGCCGGTACCTATGTGGTTATCAAACATGGGCGGACCCTGGCGACTCGCTATCTGCACCTGAGCAAGCTGCTGGTCAAGCCGGGCCAACGGGTGAAGATGGGAGACAAGGTCGGTCTCTCCGGCAATACCGGTCGTTCTACTGGTGCTCACTTGCACTACGAGCTGCGGATCAACAACCGTCCGGTCAATGCCATGACTGCCAAGCTGCCGATGGCTGAACCGCTCAGCGGCAAGGAGCGTCGGCAGTTCCTTGCCAAGGTGAAGAGCTACCGCAAGGAGCTGGCCGTGGGTTGATTCCTGTTCTCACAGCCTGAAATGAAAGGCCCCGCCAGATTGGCGGGGCCTTTTTGCATGTGTGGTGAGGCTCAATAACCCTTGTCGAAGTCGATCTTACCATCAAGGGGCTGGCCATCGATAAAGCGGATGTAGTTGCGCACAAAGATCTGGGCCACATCCTCTGGAAAGCTGTAGGCGCTGTTGTGGGGGGTGACGATGAGGTTGGGTTGTCCCCACAGTGGACTGTCGGCGGGCAGCGGCTCCTGCTCGAATACATCCAGCACCGCCATTGCCAGCTTGCCGGTACGCAGCGCGGTGAGCAGGTCAACCGAGTGCACGGCGTTGCCGCGACCGACGTTGAACAGGATGGCGCCCGGTTTGCAGTGTTCGAAGCGTTCTGCATTGAACAGATGACGGGTATCGCGGGTGGCTGGCAGCACGCTGACGATGACATCGGCCTGAGTCAGCATCTTGTTGAGCGCAGGCAGCTGATAAACCTGATCAAACCCGGCCCTCTCCCGACCGCTGCGGCTGATGCCCTGCACCATCATGCCAAAATGTTTGCCGGTGTGGGCGATATGCTGGCCAATGTTGCCGGTCCCAAGGAGCAGCATGGTTTTTCCCTTGAGCCCCTGATAGGGATGGCTTTGCCACAACCGCTGTTTCTGCTGTTCCCGATAGAGGGGAATTTGGCGCATCAGACTGAGCAGATGACCAAAGACATACTCGCTCATCAGCGGGCCGAAGATGCCGCGCACATTGGTGAGCTGGTAGTCGCGGCGACTATCAGGGTCGAGCAGCACATCGACCCCCGCATAAGTGGACTGGAGCCAGTTCAGCTTGCTGGCTCTGGGCAGCAGCGGTTTGGCACGGGCCGGTTCGGCCATCAGAATATGGGCTTCGCCGATCAGCTTCTCGGCATCGCTCTGGTTATCGGCTCGCAGAATGCGCAGATAAGGGAGGTCGGCGGCCTTGAGCAGTCGTTCGTAATGAGCATTATCCTGGCTGAGTAAAAGAAGGGTCCGTTGGCTCATATTCTGGTTCCTTATCAGAATTTGTGGTGCAACAAGAGATGGTGCTCCCGCTCCATCTTATTGACTTCATATCGCAACATTTTAATCCGCTTATGTCTTCACATTTATATGGTCCTGGTTAGGCAATCACTGCCCTGACACTTTGGGCTCTGCTTACACTACCTACATGTGGAACTCAATTGATGCCACTGTTATTAGCTTCAAATGAGATCAATTAATTCATTATGGTGATCTGTGTCACGTTTAATAAGGGTTGATTTATTGTAGAGTAAATCCTGTCGAAGGTTCTGTGATAATGATTTACTGCATGATTAAAATAATTTCACTTATATTGAAATTCCAATGACCTATGTGTTCTTAACTAGAATCTGGGTAATTAATTTCTCCTCAGT
>NZ_JBODRQ010000082.1:0-16764 GCF_050633025.1 Aeromonas sp. | reverse complement strand
TAGGGGATACCGGCAATCAGCAGGCCGACACCGGCTACCGAGGATTGCACCAGCGCGGTCACCACCACCCCCATGGCCACGGCACGGATCGCCTGAGAGGCCAGCACTGTGGCGTTGTCACCACGCTGACCCGCCAGACGGTGGGCAAAACGGCGAATGCCGGTCGCCACCACTTCACCGGAGTGGTAGAGCAGGCCGCAGATGCCGACGGTCAGCAGGAAGTGAACGAACAACAGCCCCAGATTGCCCGCCTGAGCGGCGAGCCAGCGGGCAGTCTGGCCAAAGTAGGGAGCCAGCTTGGCAAACAGCACCTGACCACCGCTCGCCAGAATTTGCTGCCAGAAGCCATAGAGCTTGTCGCCCACCAGCGGGATCTGTTGCAGCCAGAGCAGCTCCGGCGGCGGTGAGTGGCTGATACTGGTGCCCAGCTCGATCAGCATGGGGGCCTTCTCCGCCACATTGGCCAGCGTCATAAAGAGCGGGATAACGAACATCAGCAGCAGCACCAGCGTCATAAAGAGGGCCGCCAGCGACCGCTTGCCCCACAACACCCGCTGCACCATCAGCATCAACGGCCAGGTGGCGATGGTGATCATGGTGGCCCACACCAGCGCAGGCAGGAAGGGCTGCAGCACCAGGAAACAGGAGATAATCAGGATACTGAGAAACAGCACCCCCAGGGTTATCTTGGCCAAATCCACTTTTTTCATGTTCATAGGGTTTCCCTGTCAGGGCATCCGCCCCTGGGTCGAGAGTCTTGTTTCAAGAGAGATAGTATCCACCAGAGGCCAGTGCTCAACCAGAGCCCCAGCCCGAAAAAGAGCACAAACTGACCAAGCAGGATAGTGAGCGAACTACTGGTCAACAGCGGCAATGCCCATGCGCCCGCCACCATCAACAGCATGCCCGCCAGCACCACGGCGCCGGTCAGCCACGGAGAATAACCGTCGCGCACCAGCGTGACCCGCTCCCCAAGCCAGAGGCCCAGCGCCGCCAGCCCGATCCCGGCCAGATGGGCCGACTGGCTCAGACCAGCGCAAACCAGTGCCGTAGCGATCAGCGATCCCCAAGCGGATGAACGCTGATCCAGCCGCCAGTATGGGCGAACCGCCAGCAGCAAGGCGCCAGTCAGCAGGCCAACCGCCACATCGGAGATAAAGTGCACCCCGAGCCAGACCCGCGCCAGACCGGTAGTCAGCGCCAGCAGCAAGGCTAGCGAATAGGCCAGCCCGCGCCGGGCAGGCCAGAGCCAGCCGAGCAGCGCACCCCAGAACAGCAGGGCCGAGGCGGTGTGGCCGCTCGGCATGCCAAAGCCCTGGGCACTGTGAGTCGCCAGTTCAGGTTGCAGATGGAAGGGGCGCGGCCAGCCGATCCCCTCCTTGCTTGCCTGCACCAGCAGCCCGAGCCAGAGCATGACGAACAGCAGCTGACGCAACCGTGGCCACCCCAGCAGCGGGAGCAGCAAAGGTATCAGGGCAAGCTGAAAGCTGCCTGAACCAAACAGATTGCTGACCGACAGCCACCAGACATCTGGCCCCAGCCACTGCTGCAGGCGCAGCATCAGCGGGATCTCGGCCTGATGCAACGCATTGCCCTGCGCCACGAAATCGGCCTGCCAGCGCACCTCGCTCTCGGGCAGTTCGCCAAGCCGGGATTGCAGCCAGTCGAGCTGATCGGGGAAGCGGCGCTGCTCGCGCGGCAGCTTGTCCACCGCGATCAAGCGGGCGTTGAGGATCTCCCCGCCCAGATTGGGAGCCTGCAGGATGGAGACAAACGCTGTGTTTTGCTGCGCGACAATCGGTTCCAGCGTGCGACAAGCGAAGATAAGCGCCCGCGGCCAGCGACCCAGCTCCTGCACCACCTCCCCCCGCAAACCGGTCTCTTCATAGAGTTCGCGCAGCGCCGCCTGCTCGGGGCGCTCGTCGCCATCTATGTAGCCGCCGCTCAGGCTGTAGCGGGAGGAGATGCGATCCTGCACCAGCAGCAGTTGATCCTGATGACGGATGGCGCAGGCCGCTGCCGTGGGGGCTGCCGATTCGGCACTCAGGGCTGGCAGAGCAGCAAACAGCGCCAGCAAGAGTAAAAAGAGGGTTCTCGACATCAATTTGCTTTCCCTATGCACAATGGCGACAAGCCTCCCAGAAATCAGATAGTTGGGCAATGCTGGCGGCCGGATCGCCGCCGCTCCCGTCACGCTGGCGGTGCACGGAAGATTGCGATGGAGCAGGGCACTCCCTACTATTGGCGGCTATCTTCAATTTCATGCAGCAAACGCTGGAGCCCTCCATGAGACAGTTCGGCTTTTTCCTCGGCATCGCCATCGGTGTCATTTTGATCCTGTTCGGCAGCATCGTCATCTTCCAGGCGCTCCCTGCCGCACTGGATGTACTGGAGATGCCAAGCCGCATCCCGTTCGTGCGCGAGGTCTACACCTGGCTGATGACCAGCGCCAACGGCCTGACCGCCCAGCTGGAGCAGAACTTCCTGGAAGCCTTCCAGACCGTGCTCAAGCTGATCCTGCTCATCACCTTCATGTGGGTCTGCGTCAAGCTGGTCAACATGGGGGTACTGATTATCCGCGCCGGGGTTGACCTCATCCGTACCGCCATCGCCCACAGCGAAGGCCCCCACGACCAGAAGAAGCCGGATCAGCACGATCACTTCTGACTCTGATATGGTCAACGGATGTGAACGCAGCCGCCCCCAACCGGGGCGGCTGCTTTATATGCGCGGCATGAAGGCCCTTCCCTGCCACCATGAGTACCCCGGCTTTCCCTTGTGAATCAGCACACTGCCCATATGTTGCATCACCTTGACATGGTTTGCGCCCCCGCGCGGCGGCTGCACGGTTTCTATCCCGACCCCGGGCTCTGGTATAATCGACCACCCCTTTTCCCCGTAATGGAGCCTGTTCATGGCCAATCATGCAGAAAACGCCCTCGAGGTTCGTCTCGACAAGTGGCTGTGGGCGGCCCGGTTCTACAAGACCCGCTCGCTGGCGCGGGATCAGATTGACGGCGGCAAGGTGCACTACAATGGTCAGCGCAGCAAACCGGGCAAACAGGTGGAAGTAGGAGCTCTGATCCGCTTCTGGCAGGGGCAGGATGAGCGGGAAGTGCGGGTGCTGGCCTTGAGCGAGCAGCGCAAATCAGCCCCGCTGGCCCAGCAGCTCTATGAAGAGACCGCCGAGAGCCTGAAAAAACGGACCGAGAACAGCGAGGCGCGCCGCTTCAACAGCCAGTTTGCCCCCAGCCCCGAGCGCCGCCCCGACAAGCAGGAGCGGCGTCAGCTGCTCAAGGTCAAACAGTACTGACCGATCCCGATTTGATACCGGGCTGGCCTCACCCCCAGCCCGCCCGATTTACCTCACCGAAGAACCTAGGAACATATGATGAGCAACCAAGATCTGCTGTATCGCTATCTGTTTGAAGAGTACGAAGTACGTGGCGAGCTGGTCCAGCTGGATCACACCTACCGCCACGTGGTGGAAGCCCAGAACTACCCGGTGCAGGTGCAAAAACTGCTGGGCGAGCTGCTGGTCGCCACCAGCCTGCTGACCGCCACCCTCAAGTTTGAAGGTTCCATCACCGTTCAGCTGCAGGGCGATGGCCCGGTGCGTCTGGCCGTCATCAACGGCGACCACAACCAGCAGCTACGCGGCGTGGCCCGCTTTGAAGGGGAACTGCCGAGCGACAACAAGCTACAGAGCCTGATCGGCAACGGCCAGCTGGTCATCACCATCACCCCGGATCAGGGCGAGCGCTATCAGGGCATCATAGCGCTGGACGCCGACACCCTGGCTGGCTGTCTGGAGCACTACTTTGCCCAGTCCGAGCAGCTGGCGACCAAGCTGTGGATCCGCACCGGTTACCACGAGGGCGAACCGCGCGCCGCCGGCATCATGCTGCAGGAGCTGCCCGCCCAGAGCGAAGATCACAGCAACGACTTCGAGCACCTGACCCAGCTCACCAGCACCATCAAGGATGAAGAGCTGTTCGGTCTGGAAGCGGAAGAGATCCTCTACCGTCTCTACCATCAGGACAAGGTGCGGGTGTTCGATCCGCAGGCGGTCGAGTTCCGCTGCACCTGCTCCCGCGAGCGCTGCGAAGGGGCCCTGCTGCAGATAGAAAAGGAAGAGGTAATGGATATGGTTCAGGAGCTCGGCAAGATCGACATGCACTGTGATTATTGCGGTGCCCAGTACCAATTTAATGGGATCGATGTCGAAACCCTGTTCAGCAGGGCTCCCGGCAATGATGCAAACAAGTTACACTAATTAAAGGCGGGCAAAACCCGCCTTTAACTTTAATAACAAAAATATACCCTATTTTATAAACTTTGATGGCGATCGCTAAACACTACCACCTAAGTGATAGGATGAACGCCAGATAGAACCCTACACACCTCTGAACCCAGGAGAATACAATGACTATCGTGGCAGAACCCACCCTGGCCCAACAATTAGGACTGGACCAGTACGGCATCAAAAACAGCCAGGAAATCGTTCGCAACCCCTCGTACGAGCTGCTTTTCGCGGAAGAGACTCGCTCTGATCTGGAAGGGTTCGAGCGCGGCGTCGTCACCGAACTGGGCGCCGTTAACGTCAACACCGGTATCTTCACCGGCCGCTCCCCGAAAGATAAATATATCGTCAAAGATGCCACTACTCAGGATACAGTGTGGTGGTCTGACCAGGGTAAAAACGATAACAAAGCGATTACCCCCGAAGTGTGGTCACATCTGAAAGGGCTGGTCACCAAACAGCTCTCCGGTAAGCGCCTGTTTGTGGTCGACGGCTTCTGCGGTGCCAACCCGGACACCCGCCTGGCCGTGCGCATCATCACCGAGGTGGCCTGGCAGGCACACTTCGTGAAAAACATGTTCATCCGACCGAGCGATGAAGAGCTGAAAACCTTCAAACCCGACTTCGTGGTGATGAACGGTGCCAAGTGCACCAACCCGAACTGGAAGGAGCAGGGTCTCAACTCCGAGAACTTTGTTGCCTTCAACATGACCGAGAAGATGCAGCTCATCGGTGGCACCTGGTACGGTGGCGAGATGAAGAAGGGCATGTTCTCCATGATGAACTACTTCCTGCCCCTGCGCGGCATTGCCTCCATGCACTGCTCCGCCAACGTGGGTCAGGATGGCGACGTGGCCATCTTCTTCGGCCTCTCCGGCACCGGCAAGACCACCCTCTCCACCGATCCGAAGCGTCAGCTGATCGGCGATGATGAGCACGGCTGGGATGACCACGGCGTGTTCAACTTCGAAGGGGGCTGCTACGCCAAGACCATCAAGCTCTCCGAAGAGGCTGAGCCGGACATCTACCACGCCATCCGTCGCGATGCGCTGCTGGAGAACGTGACCGTTGCTGCCGATGGCACCATCGACTTCGATGATGGCTCCAAGACCGAGAACACCCGCGTCTCCTACCCCATCTATCACATCGACAACATCGTCAAGCCGGTCTCCAAGGCAGGTCACGCCACCAAGGTGATCTTCCTGACTGCCGACGCTTTCGGCGTGCTGCCTCCGGTCTCCAAGCTGACCAAGGAGCAGACCAAGTACCACTTCCTCTCTGGCTTCACCGCCAAACTGGCTGGTACCGAGCGTGGCATCACAGAGCCGACTCCGACCTTCTCCTCCTGCTTCGGCGCAGCCTTCCTCTCCCTGCACCCGACCAAGTACGGTCAGGAGCTGGTGAAACGGATGGAAGCGGCAGGTGCAGAAGCCTATCTGGTCAACACCGGCTGGAACGGCACCGGCAAGCGCATCTCCATCAAGGATACCCGCGCCATCATCGACGCAATCCTGGATGGCTCCATCGAGAAGGCCGAGACCAAGGTGCTGCCGATCTTCAATCTGGAGATCCCGACCGCGCTGCACGATGTTAACCCGGCGATCCTCGACCCGCGCGACACATACGCCAACAAGGCCGAGTGGGATGCCAAGGCCGTCGATCTGGCAGGGCGTTTCATCAAGAACTTCGAACGCTTCACCGATAACGATGAAGGCAAGCGTCTGGTTGCGGCAGGCCCGCAGCTGTAACAGTCCCGCTTCGAACCCTTGGTATCATGCCGGTCAGCCACGCTGATCGGCATTTTTGTTTTTATCTGACTCCGAATGCTCTCTCCAGTGGCGAGCCCCTAAACCTTGCCATGCCGGGGGCGGCGGGGTAGATTCAGCCAACCTTTATACAATATACAATTTTTGCAACGCCCAATCGTGACCCGACCATGACACCTCCCTACAAGACCCGAACCCAGATGGTGATGGAAAACCTTCGCGGCCGGATCCTCCGTGGGGAGTTCCCCGCCGGCGCACCTCTGCGTCAGGATGCCATCGCCAAGGAGCTAGCCGTGAGCCGTATTCCGGTGCGGGAAGCCCTGATGCAGCTGGAGGCGCAAGGGCTGGTGAAATTCGAGGCCCACCGCGGCGCCGTGGTCACCATGCTGGATGCCGCAGCCATTGACGAGCTCTTTTATTTGCGAGCGCTGCTGGAAGCCGATACCCTGTTCCACGCCGTCGACAAGATGACGGAAGCCACCTTCGCGCAAGCGGAGGCCATTCTTGCCCAGTTTGATCACGCCCTGGAATCAGGCACCCAGATCGAACAGTGGGCCGAGTTGAACCACAGCTTTCACGCCACCCTCTATCAGGCAGCCGGTCGTCCCCAGGCACTTGAACTGATCGCCCAGATCAATTTGAGCTGTGATCGCTATGTTCGCTTCGAGCTGCTCTTTGCCCGAGGTGGTGTGGACAAGGCGGAGCGTGAACACGCCCAACTGCTGGATCTTTGTCGCGCCCGGCGCAAGCACGAAGCAGTGGTGCTGCTAAGGCAACATATCGAGGCTGCGGGCCAGTCGATCAAGGGGATCCTGGCCAGCGGCCACAAAAAATGAACACTCATAAAGCAACCATCTGGCACTAACGACATGAATAATTTCGAGATAATTGAAACCCGCGTCGCCCAAGTCAGGGCCGAGCTGGCCATGCAGGAGTTGGACGCCTTTATCGTCCCCCATGATGATGAGCACCTCGGCGAGTACATCCCCGCCTACGCAGAGCGGCTGGACTGGATCACCGGATTCAACGGCTCCGCCGGCGTCGCCATCATCATGGCCCAGCGTGCCGCCCTGTTCGTCGATGGTCGCTACACGGTGCAGGCCCGCATGCAGGCGCCGTCTGAACTATTCGAATTTCTCCACCTGATTGAAGAGCCCCATGTGCAGTGGCTGGCCGAGCAGCTGCCCTCCTGCACCCGGGTCGGTTTCGATGCCCGCTTGCACAGCCTGACCTGGTACAAGAACGCCAAAGCGGTGCTGGCAGATCGCGGTATCGAGCTGATCCGCGTCGAGCAGAACCCCATAGACCTGAACTGGATCGATCGCCCGGAGCCGACCAAGAGCCCGGTCATCCTCTACAGCGAGGAGCTGGCAGGCCAGTCCAGCCAGTCCAAACGTGAACAGCTGGCAGCCGACCTGCGCAAGCGCGGGCTGGATGCGGTGCTGCTGACCCAGGCCGAGCCCATCAACTGGCTGCTTAACCTGCGCGGGCGCGATATCGAGCGACTACCAGTGGTGCTCGGTTTTGCCGTGCTCTACGCCAATGCCACCATGGATTTCTTCGTTGATACCGACAAGATCGACTGCTTCGCCTTCAGCCAACATGTGGGTCAGGATGTTTCCGTCTATCCGGTCGACAAGCTGGAAGATGTACTGCTGCGCATCGGTGAGGATCACCAGAAAGTGCTGGCCGACCCGGACAGCGCCAACGCCTGGACCCAGCTCGTCATGGAAGAGGCGGGCGCCATTCTGGTGGCAGGGCAAGACCCCACCATGCTGCCGAAAGCGTGCAAGAACGAGATCGAACTGACCGGTATGCGTGCCGCTCACCTGCGCGATGGTGTCGCCATGACCCGCTTCCTCGCCTGGCTGGATCGGCTGGTCGCCTCCGGCGAGTTTGAAGGGGTGGATGAAGGCACTCTGGCCGATCAGGTGGAAGCGTTCCGCCGCGAGCAGGCGCACTACGTCGAGCCAAGCTTCGATACCATCTCCGCGCTCGGCCCCAACGCCGCCATGTGCCACTACCACCACACCAACGGCACCCCGCGCGCGTTTGGCCAGGACAGCCTCTACCTACTCGATTCCGGCGCCCAGTATATGGATGGCACCACCGACATCACCCGCACCATCAAGGTGGGTGAGGTGAGCGACGAGCAGAAAGCGATGTTTACCCGGGTACTGCAGGGTCATATCGCGCTGGATCAGGCCCGCTTCCCGCGCGGCACCGCCGGTATCCAGCTCGACGTGCTGGCCCGCATGCCGCTGTGGCAAGCCGGTTACAACTACGACCACGGCACCGGCCACGGCGTCGGCCACTTCCTGAGCGTCCACGAAGGGCCCCAGCGCATCGCCCCGAAAGGGAATATGGTGGCGCTGCAACCGGGCATGGTGCTCTCCAACGAGCCGGGCTACTACCGCGAAGTTGGTTTTGGCATCCGCTGCGAAAATCTGGTGGTGGTGACCGAGCAGGAACAGGTTGGCGAGCTGCCGATGCTGGGCTTCGAACGACTGACCTACGTGCCGTTCGATACCCGCCTTATCGACCGCAGCCTGCTGAGCCCGGCCGAATTCCGCTGGATCAACGAATACCATGTCGAGGTGTTCCGCCGTCTGAGCCCGCTGCTCGAGGGCGAGGATCTCGCCTGGCTGGAGCAGGCAACCAGCCTCATCTGATGACACAGGGCCTGCGGGCCCTGTTTTTTATCCCCCCTTTTGACCTGTATCAACACCCAAAACGAGCAGGTCAGGAGAATGGCGGCCATGAAAAGTCATCATGCCAGCCCAGTCCGGGGCTCACACGCCGCAGCCAGCAAAAAGGCGAGTGACCATCCCAGACTCATGCGCGAGCAGCAGACGGTCAGCGCCATGATCCGCCTCTACTGCCAGCACCATCATCAGGATCCCCATTGCCGCCACTGTCGCCAGTTGCGGGATTTCGCCCATCAGCGCCTTCGTCGCTGTCGTTATGGCCACGGCCACAAACCCACCTGCGCCAATTGCAACATCCACTGCTACGCCCCGGCGATGCGCAAACAGATCCAGCAGGTGATGAAGTGGAGCGGCCCGCGCATGTTGCTGCGCCACCCCTGGCTCACCCTCCGCCACCTGCTCGACGGCTTGCGCAAAGCTCCCAAACTGCCCCAGAGCCGCCCCCTGCCGCCATAGCCGCCAATCCCTTGCATCCGGCAGGGGATGACCACTACCCTATGACTCCTTTTTTGCCGTTGACCCCAAGGTCAGCGGCGTTGCCGATCCTTTGCTGCCGATGGAGTCCTGATGCACCACAACCCGCCCCTGCTACGCACCGCCACCCACAATGACATGCACGCCATCTGGCAGATCGATGCCAAGGTGTTTGGCGATGATGCCTATCCCGCTTTTTTCTTCCATCAGGCGATGGATCTCTGGCCCGAACTGTTACTGGTGGCTGAATACGAGGGGCAATTGGTGGGTTATGTGCTGGGAGGATTCGGTCAGGAGCGGTCGCAAGGCTGGGTACTCTCGCTGGCGGTGCTGCCCGAGGCACGCGGTTTTGGTCTGGCCGAGCGAATGATGCGCCAGATGGAGGCCAACCAGCAGGCGCTGCAGATCAGTGAACTGCGGCTTACGGTCAATCCGGCCAATCCGGCCAAACGCCTCTACAATCGCCTTGATTATCAACGAGTTGAAGAGGTGGAAAACTATTTCGGGGCAGGAGAACACCGGCTGCTACTGGTCAAGCGGCTGGCCGAGTAGCCAACCACAGGGGCAATGCGCTGTAACAGGTCACATAATTGGTTACATTTCGCTGATTTCATGTCTGGAAAGCGTGGAGTAAAGTTCACTTCATCATCCAGATTGTTCGAATTATATGCAGCCCCGGAGGCCCATTATGTTGAAACGTATGACCCTTATTGCCCTGCTAGCCGCCACTACCGTTACCGGTTGCGCCAACAGCGATGTCTACTCTGGCGATGTCTACACCAAAGACCGCGCCAAACAGGTACAAACCGTCAGCTATGGCACTATCGTCTCCACCCGCCCGGTGAAGATCCAGGCCGATGAGAACTCCCTGATTGGTACCCTTGGCGGCGCCGTGGTCGGCGGCCTGCTGGGCAGCACAGTCGGTGGCGGCACCGGACGCGACATCGCAGCCGCAGGCGGCGCCATCGCCGGTGCAGCGGCCGGTAACGCCATCGGCAACAAGATGAATCAGGTCGACGGCGTCGAGCTGGAGATCAAGAAAGAGAACGGCGAAGCCATCGTGGTGGTGCAGAAAGCCAGCCCCACCTTCACCCCGGGTGCCCGTGTCCGCATGACCCAGAGTAACGGCAGCATCAACGTGGCCGTTGTGAATTAAGAGTGTGAACCAGGCGTTCACTCCGCCAGAGTCATAAAAAAACCGCCGAATCCGGCGGTTTTTTTGTCCATTGCTTCAGTTTACATGCTGTAGGCCTTCTCGCCGTGCGTGGTCACATCCAGCCCTTCCCGCTCGGCATCGCCGTTCACCCGCAGACCCACCACCAGGTCAACTAGTTTGAAGGAGACCGCCGCCACGGCACCGGACCAGAGGATGGTAACTCCCACCCCGATGGCCTGAATCTTCACCTGAGTCAGGATGGAGTAGCCCTCGGCAACCTGATTGGTGACATAGTCCCACACCCCGGTACCGCCCAGATCCGGACTGGCAAAGATGCCGGTCAGCAAGGCGCCGAGAATGCCGCACACCCCGTGTACGCCAAACACGTCCAGACTGTCATCGGCACCCAGCAGGCGCTTGAGACCGTGGACCCCCCACAGACCCGCCACGCCACTGATAAGGCCCATCACCAGCGCGCCACCGACACCGACAAACCCGGCCGCCGGAGTGATCATCACCAAACCGGACACCGCACCGGACGCCGCACCCAGCAGGGAGGGACGTCCCTTCATCACCCACTCGGCCAGCGTCCATGACAGAGCTGCCGCAGCCGGCGCCACCCAGGTGTTGATAAAGGCGAGTGCGGCGATACCGTTGGCTTCCAGTGCGGAGCCCGCGTTGAAACCGAACCAGCCGAACCAGAGCAGGGAGGCACCGATCATGGTCATGGTCAGGCTGTGCGGGGTCATGGGATCACGACCGTAGCCCAGACGCTTGCCCACCAGATAGGCACCCACCAGACCCGCCACTGCGGCGTTGATGTGCACCACTGTGCCGCCTGCAAAGTCCAGCGCACCATGCTGGAACAGATACCCGGCCGTTGCGGTCGCGGTTGCTGCGGCTTCGGCACTGGTATAGGCATCCGGACCCGCCCAGTACCACACCATATGAGCCAGCGGGATGTAGGCGAAGGTGAACCAGATCACCGAGAAGAGCAACACGGCGGCAAACTTGATGCGCTCGGCAAACGCCCCCACGATAAGGCCGCAGGTGATGGCGGCAAAGGCCCCCTGGAACACCACATAGATCAGTTCGCTGATCCCGACCCCCTTGCTGAAGGTGGCAGCGATGGAGTCAGGGGTTACCCCCTTGAGCAGCACCTTGCTGAAGGAGCCGTAGAAATTGCCCCCCTCGGTAAAGGCCAGCGAATAGCCGTAGATCACCCAGAGCACGCAGATGAGGCAGAACAGGGTAAAGACCTGCATCAGTACACTCAGCATGTTTTTAGCCCGCACCAGGCCACCGTAGAAGAGGGCCAGACCTGGGATCGACATCAGGATCACTAGGGCCGCCGAGAGCAGCATCCAGGTGTTGTCACCCTTGTTGATTGTCATGGTGGCTACCGGTGCCACCACCGCCTGTACCTGAGCGACCTCTTCGGCCCAACTTGGGGTAACCAGCAAGGCAAGCAACATCGTCAGACCCGCCATCATCCATTTTTTGACCATAGAGCTCTCTCCTTCCCTGTCGTACCGATACAAGACCGGCTCCGTTTCCCTGATTGAATCTGTGGCGAGTCACCAGATATTGCTGCAACCCGCCAGAATCACACCTGTGCCCAGCACAGGGAGCTCTCTTGTCACGTCCTTATCACTGCGTTTGTCGCCGATGACCGCAAGAGAGTGTCTGGTATGTAAATGCATAAAACGGGCCACAAAAATAAACCATTTAGAATCAATAACTTAAGTGTTAACTGAGATATTCGCGCACCAATAAAGTGCGGTCACTGCGCCAACCAGCTCGGGAGTGCCCTGTCACAGGGCAGGCTATACATCACGCACCAGAAGGGGGCAAATCCGGATCTAGCCCACAAGCTGACGCCATCGACATCGCGCACGGCAGGCCTGCTCGTTTATACTGAAAAGCCAGCAGTTTTCTGTCATCCGACTACGGCAAACCATTACTCAACCCCTTGTTTGCAACGTGATGGCAGGCTCATTCCGAGGAACAGCATGCAGTTTGAGCGTCTCGACATCAGTCTCTCCCACTACCGCCATCTCGACCGGGAGCATCGTGCTCACATCGCGTTGCTGGGGGCATTGATGCTGGCCATCATAGTTCTTAATCTGTTGTTGCAGCCCCACTTTCCTTACGAGCGCGTTTACGCCGTCAGCTTGGGCTTCGAGACGCTCAACTGTATCACCATGCTGTTCCTGTTCTGGGTGGTGCAATGTGCCCACCTGCCCACCCCTACCTATCGCCTGCTATCCAGCGGCCTGATGTTGTGGATCATGGGAGCTACCGCCGACATCATGGACGAGTTGGTGGAACAACCTCTCTGGCTCGCCATCTATGCCGAGGATCTGCTGCGATCCTGCGGCATTCTGCTCACCAGCATCGGTGGCAGAAGCACCATGCATCACCTCATCCATGTCAGTGCCCGTCTTAGAGAACAAGCGCTGTTTGACGATCTGACCAGACTGCCCAACCGGCGCTACTTTCATCAGCAGCTGTTTCTGGAGCAAGGGGTTTGCCAGGCCCTTATCCTGCTGGATCTGGATCACTTCAAGCGGATCAATGACAACTACGGCCACGATATCGGGGATCGGGTGTTGCAGCAGTTTGGCGAGCTACTGCAACAGCACTGCCCGCCCGATGCGCTGGCGGCCCGCGTGGGTGGTGAAGAGTTTGCCCTGCTGCTGCCCGTCGCCAACGAAGCCGAGCTGCAGCAACTGGCCAACACCCTGCTCGCTGCGACCCGCAATATCGCCCCCGACCCGGCCCATACCATGACGGTCAGTCTGGGAGTGGGGATCCGCGAGCCCAAGGAACCGGCAGTCTCGCTGTTCAAACGGGTGGATAAGGCGCTTTATGGCGCCAAGGAGGCGGGCAGAAACTGTGCTGTGTGGGCTACTCCTACTACCCAAGGGGCGTAAAGGCCTAACGGTTTGATTGCTGGCCACGAGTATAAAATAGGGGAATGGAAAAGAGGCCAATCATCTTTATACCGATCAGTTCAGGCTGACTGGCATCAGGCCGGCGACCCACGAGTGAATAGGGTTGCTGGTGGAACAAAGGGTGCAGATAGCGTGCCCGGTATGAAGCGTGTTTCATCTCATGACTGTCTATTCATCCAGTAGTCTCTATGCCATACTGACTCGCTCAGGTTTCCGTATCGAGCGTGCAACAAGATGGAAAAGATCGTGGTCCGGGGTGCTCGCACCCACAACCTCAAGAACATCAATCTGACCCTGCCCCGCGACAAGCTGATCGTGGTCACCGGCCTCTCCGGTTCGGGCAAATCCTCTCTGGCGTTCGATACCCTCTATGCCGAGGGGCAGCGCCGCTATGTGGAGTCCCTCTCCGCCTATGCCCGCCAGTTCCTCTCCCTGATGGAGAAGCCGGACGTCGACCATATCGAGGGGCTCTCGCCCGCTATTTCCATCGAGCAGAAGTCCACTTCCCACAACCCGCGCTCGACCGTCGGCACCATCACCGAGATCTACGACTACCTACGTCTGTTGTTCGCCCGGGTCGGTGAGCCGCGCTGCCCGACCCACGCCATTCCGCTCGCCGCTCAGACCATCAGCCAGATGGTGGATCAGGTGCTGGCCCAGCCGGAGGGGAGCAAGCTGATGCTGCTGGCCCCGGTGGTGCGTGACCGCAAGGGGGAACACACCAAGCTGTTGGAGAATCTGGCGGCCCAGGGTTATATCCGTGCCCGCATCGACGGTGAGGTGTGCGATCTCTCTGATCCTCCGACTCTGGAGCTGCATAAGAAACACACCATCGAGGTGGTGGTGGACCGCTTCAAGGTGCGCGAGGACCTTGCCTTGCGTTTGGCCGAGTCGTTCGAGACGGCGCTGACCCTCTCCGGCGGCATCGTGCTGGTGGTACCGATGGACGGGGAGGAGGGGGTCTCCCCCATGACCTTCTCCGCCAACTTCGCCTGCCCGGAGTGCGGCTACTCCATGTCGGAGCTGGAGCCGCGCATCTTCTCCTTCAACAACCCGGCCGGTGCCTGCCCGACCTGCGACGGTCTTGGGGTGCAGCAATATTTCGATCCGGCCAAGGTAATCGGCGATCCGGCCATCAGTCTGGCCAACGGCGCCATCCGTGGCTGGGACAAGCGCAGCTTCTACTACTTCCAAATGCTGAAGTCCCTCTGTGAGCACTACAAGTTCGATCTGGAGACTCCGTGGGAGGATCTGCCACTGAAGACCCAGGAGGTGATCCTGCGCGGCTCTGGTCGCACCGAGATCGAGTTCCGTTACATGAACGATCGCGGCGACGTGGTGGTGCGCAAGCACCCGTTCGAGGGGATCCTGCACAACATGGAGCGGCGCTACCGTGAAACCGAATCCAACTCGGTACGTGAAGAGCTCTCCAAATACATCGCCAACAAATCCTGTACCAGCTGCGGTGGCAGCCGACTGCGGGAAGAGGCGCGTCACGTCTTCGTCGACAACCGCAACCTGCCGGCCATCGCCGAGCAGTCCATCGGTGATGCGCTCGCCTTCTTCGAAGGGTTGAACCTGACCGGCCAGCGTGCCCAGATTGCCGAGAAGATCCTGAAAGAGATCGTCGAGCGGCTCGGCTTCCTGGTGAATGTGGGTCTCAACTACCTGAGCCTGTCGCGCAGCGCCGAGACCCTCTCAGGCGGCGAAGCGCAGCGCATCCGACTGGCCAGCCAGATCGGGGCCGGGCTGGTGGGCGTCATGTACGTACTGGACGAGCCCTCCATCGGTCTGCATCAGCGCGACAACGAGCGGTTGCTCAAGACCCTCACCCATCTGCGCGATCTGGGCAACACGGTGATCGTGGTGGAGCACGACGAGGATGCCATTCGCCTCGCCGACCATGTGCTGGATATCGGCCCGGGGGCGGGTGTACACGGTGGCGAGATTGTTGCGCAGGGCACCCCCCAGCAGATTATCGACAATCCGGAATCACTGACCGGTGACTACCTCTCCGGTCGCAAGCAGATCGCCATTCCGGCCGAGCGCACGCCGCTCACCGGCAAGTGGTTGAAACTCAAGGGGGCAAGCGGCAACAACTTGCGCAACGTCAACCTGGATCTGCCCATCGGGGTGATGACCTGCGTCACTGGCGTCTCCGGCTCCGGCAAGTCGACCCTGATCAACGACACCCTGTTCCGCATCGCTCACCGCGAGCTCAACAAGGCGACCGAGTCCACCCCGGCGCCCTATCGCAGTGTCGAGGGGCTGGAGCATCTGGACAAGGTAGTGGATATCGACCAGAGCCCCATCGGCCGTACTCCGCGCTCCAACCCGGCCACCTATACTGGCCTGTTCACTCCGATCCGCGAGTTGCTCTCCGGCACCCAGGAGGCGCGTTCGCGCGGCTACCAGCCGGGCCGCTTCTCCTTCAACGTGAAGGGGGGCCGCTGCGAGGCCTGTCAGGGGGATGGGGTCATCAAGGTGGAGATGCACTTCCTGCCGGATGTCTACGTGCCGTGCGACGTCTGCAAGGGCAAGCGCTATAACCGCGAGACCCTGGAGGTGAAATACAAGGGCAAGAATATCCACGAAATCCTCGAGATGACGGTGGAAGATGCGCGCGAGTTCTTCGACCCGGTGCCGGCAGTGGCGCGCAAGCTGCAGACCCTGATGGATGTGGGCCTCTCCTATATCCGTCTCGGCCAGTCTGCAACTACCTTGTCGGGCGGCGAGGCGCAGCGGGTCAAGCTGGCGCGCGAGCTCTCCAAGCGGGATACCGGTCAGACCCTCTATATTCTGGATGAGCCGACCACCGGGCTGCACTTCCACGATATCCAGCAACTGCTCAAGGTGCTGCACCAGTTGCGGGATCGCGGCAACACCATCGTCATCATCGAGCACAATCTGGATGTCATCAAAACTGCCGACTGGATCGTCGATCTGGGTCCGGAGGGGGGTTCCGGTGGTGGCCGCATTCTGGTGACAGGGACGCCGGAGGAGATATGCGCCAATAAAGAGTCCCATACAGCGCGTTTTTTAGCTCCCCTATTGATCCGACAGACAACATAACACTGGGGGGACTAAACTCCTGATGACTCACGGGGGGATTGCCGAGTGGTGTAATTGCTGACCCACCAGAAATAAGCACTCAGAATCGAGGGTAGCAACATACTACCCTCTTTAATGCAAACGCTGTCGTAGCAAAGGTGTCTACAAAATTGTCCAAGTGCAGTTAAAATATTACAGATTGTTGCTCAGTCCATTCCCCGACAGGCAATCCCCGAGCATGACGGCCATCCTTGATGGCGCAAACATAATCTGAATCCAGATAGTGTTACTAAACCATACTTGGGATGGGCATTCAGGAATCGTGGCTATGTCTCACTCCAATCGAACT
>NZ_JBODRQ010000081.1:0-16877 GCF_050633025.1 Aeromonas sp. | reverse complement strand
TACCTGTTCCAGGACGGCTCCATGATCGGCCTGAACAAGGACATCCTCTGCCAGTACGTGGAATACATCACCAACTTGCGGATGGCTGCCGTTGGCCTGCAATCAGCCTTCACGAGTGCCAAGCAGAATCCTATCCCCTGGATCAACACCTGGCTGTCATCCGACAACGTACAGGTCGCCCCGCAAGAGGTAGAGGTCAGCTCCTATCTGGTTGGTCAGATCGACAGCGAAGTCAATGCCGACGACCTGGGTGATTTCGAGCTGTGAGTGACGCCACCAACACGCTGACCCCTGCCCCGCACGCGCCTGCCGAACAGCAAGCTGTCGTGGCACCACGGGTACATACCCGGGATGGTGCCGTGCTGCACGCCCATCCCGGCGAAAGCGTGTTGGAAACCCTGGAGCGCCACGGTCATCATGTGGAGTTCCAGTGTCGCAGCGGCTATTGCGGCGCCTGCCGCACTCCGCTGATGGCTGGCAAGGTGCACTATCCTGCGGTGCCGCTGGCATTTGTCGCCCAAGGGGAGTGCCTGCCCTGCTGCTGCAAACCGGTCGGCGCCATCCGGCTCGATATCCAGAAGAGCTGACACAGCCACAAACTGGCAACTCGCACAAAATAAAAAGCCGCCGGAGCAATCCGGCGGCTTTTTTTGTCTCTTCTATCTTTGCTCGGGCGCCCGATGACAGACGCCCACCCCCTCAGAGGATTACAACCAGGGGGCGGCAGTCGGCCCGTGGTGCAGGCCCAGCTTCCAGACTCGGCCAAAGTGCTTGTAGTGACCGGCCGCGACACCGGCCTTCTCACCCATACCGTGGTAGAGATCGAGGTGCCCCTTCTTCACCGCCCCGCCCACATCCAGCGCAATCAACAGCCGCAGCTGGTGCTTGCCGGTCCAGTTGCCCTCTTTGTCGAGCAGGGGAACTTCAGCGAGGATCGGGGTCCCCATCGGCAACAGGGTCTTGTCGGCGGCAACAGCCGCCAGCGGCAGCAGCGGGATACCGGCGGCACCAATCACGTCATTGGTCGGGCGCCGCTCGAAGAAGACATAGGAGGGGTTCTGCTCCACCAGCTCCTTGACGCTCTCCTCCGGTTGACGGTTGGCCCACTCCTTGATGGCCTTCATCGACATCTGCTCTTTGGGCACTTCACCGCGGTCGATCAGTACCCGACCGATACTCACGTAACCGTGGCCGTTCTTGCCGCTATAGCCCAGATATTGCAGCCGATCGTCATCCCCGTAGTGGACAAAGCCCGAGCCCTGCACATCCATCAGGAAGTTGTCGATAAGGGATTTGCTGTAACCCAGCTCCAGCCCGCGGTTGGCCAGGGCCCCCTGATGGATCTCGGCCCGGGTCGGACAGCGACCGCCACATTTGGGCATGGCATAGATGGGATATTTGTACTTGGCATCCGGGCGGTGACGCACCTCCAGCACCGGCGAGTAGTAACCGGTAAAGAGCACGTTACCCATGCGATCGGCGCCGCCCAGCTGGGCCAGGCTGATACCGTAACGGGTGATATCGGCAGGATTACCGCCGCCCGCCACCCAGCGGGAGAGCTGGTAATAGAGCTCGCCATAACGGCGGGTCATCTTGCCGGAACGCTCCATTACCAGTCGGCTTTGCGGGCCAAACTTGCTGTAGTCGGCACGCGCACGGCTATTGACCCGCTCTACCCTCACCAGATCCTCTGGCAAGGTCCCGTCCAGATACTGCTTGCCCAGATTTTCCGGCACCTCGCAGTTAAGAAAGCATCTGTTGTCGGTCTGTTTTTTGGGCACTTCTGCTTTGTCAGAGTTGCCCGCACAACCGGCCAGTCCCAGCACTGCGGCGGTCAGCCAGTACGCGTGTTTGTTCATATGTCCTCATATAACGCCAAGAGCCATGCTCGGCGGGGAAGATGCCAAATTTGCAGGGGGAAAGCAAACGACATCAATCACTTGAAGCAGGATTTCTCCAAAGGGGATCCGCTGGGTTATAACAAGGTGACAGGATGTGCGAGGTGATGGATGGAACAGCTCGAAATATTCCCGCTGCAGAGCCCCTGCATCGGGGTCTGCGAAGTGAACAACAAGGGCTACTGCAAGGGGTGCCTGCGCAATCGCGAAGAGCGTTTCAACTGGCTCACCATGACCCCTGCCCAGCAACAAGAGGTGATGCGCCTGTGCCGGGATCGCAAACGCCGGGTCGAGGCTGCGCGGCGCAAGGCACAGGAAGGCGCGCTAAATGAACCGCAAGCACAACCCGGCTGGGATTTTTAAGCGTCTCCCATAGGCCACCCTACTCCCCGATACCCACCCCCGCGACCCGTGCCAGTTCGCTAAACGCCACAAACAGATGATAAAACGTACTGGCTGGCGCATGAGAGGTCAACGGCTTCCCCTCGCTATCCACTTGATCAATCCACTGTCCGGGCAGTGCTGGCAACAGGTAATAGTGGAAGATCCGCGCAACCACCTCGCGGATCTGGCAGGCGGTAGCCTCATCCCCCTGCTGCTCATAGACCGCCAAGAGCGCTTTCAAATGTTCGGTCTGGCACCAGAGCCGGCTGGTATCGCGATAGGGTTGCCCATCATCGGTCAGCTCATCGAGCACCAGCCCGGTTTGCCCGTGCCCGTGGCGGATGGCAAAGCGGGTCAATATCCCGATTGCCTCGTCAATCTCGGTGCTGGTTGGCCGAATTTCCCAGCTGCGGGCAAGAGTCCGGTAGCGTGCCAGCAGCCAGCACCACTCGTAGTGATGGCCAGGGTCGATGAGACGGGAGTCGGCATGACGCGCCAACAGCGCGTCGTCGAAAAACTCGCGCAGTAAACCGGGCTCCAGAAAACGCTGACGAAACAACCGATACAGCGCGGTTGCCCGCTGCTGCCATATCACATCATGAAAGCTGTCTGCCGCCACCAGCAGCGCCTCGAACAGATGCATATGGGGATTCTGGCTACGCAGTGCGGCAGGCGGCCAACTGGAGTGAAATCCGCCGTGCAGCGGGTCCGCAAAGAGTTGCTCAATGGCCTGATAGCGTGACTCAGCCTGTTGCTGCCAGCGTGGATCGCCACTCAGACGATAGAGCCAACACTCAGCCAGCAGGGCAAACGCATATTCATAGCAGCAGACTGAGGCGTCAGCAATCGAACCATCCCGATTAATGGAGAAAACGCTATGCCCAGCCCCATCGTCAAAATGCCCCATACCGACCAGCGCAGAGCGCTCGGCAAGGGTGCGCCCGTCGTACCACCCCAGCAGGGTGGCGTGGCTGAACACATAGATCTGGCGGCTCTGTACCCGAAAACGGGTCGGCTGCCACAAATGCCGGCCAGCACTACCCAATCCCTCGGCAAACAATCCACGCTCGGGGTCAACCCCCTGCACGCCCCAAAGGGGCAGCGCCTCGGAAACCAGCCAGCGATGGCAACGCTGTGCGGCCTCAGTCACCTCGATATGCATACATTACCTCTCGCAACGGCGATAAAAAGGGAGAGCCAGGCTCTCCCATTGTTGGCCATATGGCTTTGACCCCATCAGAACAGACCGATGGCGACCCCAACAAAGGCCAGTACCAGCAGCCCCAGCATCGCTTTGACCGGCGAGACGTTGCGCTTGGCCATCAGATACCAGGTACCCAGCACCACCAGCAGCGGCATCAGTTTGGGGAAGATGCCATCCAGCATGCTCTGAACCTGGATATTGACCCCGTCCGAGGTGACAAAATCGAGCCCGGTGGAGAGGTTGACATAACTGGCCGCCACCCCGCCCATCACAAAGACTCCGAGCAGGGAGAGCGCCTCGCGCAGCTTGGCCGACTCGGAACTGACCAGAGACTCCACCGAACCAGTGCCCAGCTTGTAGCCCTTCATAAACAACATGTAGGAGCCAGTAATGGCGATGGCGTTGAAGCTGATGATGTAAAACAGCGGCCCCAGCACGCTCCCCCCTGCCGCCAGCGCCATACCGATACTGAGCAAAATGGGCACCAGCATACCGGGGATCATGGAATCACCGATGCCAGCGATGGGGCCCATCAGGCCGACCTTGAGGGTGTTGATGGTCTCACCGTCGATCTTCTCGCCATTGGCCCGCTTCTCTTCAAGCCCGACTGCCAACCCGTTGATAATGGCGCCGATCTGGGGCTCGGTGTTGTAGAAGGAGGCATGGCGTTTCATCGCCTCCATCCGTTCAGCCTTGCCGGGATAAAGCTTCTTGAGCGCCGGCATCATACCAAGGCAAAAGCCGAACGATTCGAGACGCTCGAAGCTCATGGAGGAGAGGTTGTACATCATCCACGAACGCCAGCAGGCACGCAGATCCCGTGAGGTAAGAGCAACCGGCTGCTTGGCCGCCAGTTCCCCTGATTGCAGCTCTGTATTCATCAGAATTCATCCTCATCATCGGTTTGGGTGGCAGCACGGGCAGCGACTGCAGGGCGTGGTTCCGGCTTGTAGTTGTAGTGAATGAGCGCCAGCAGGGCCCCAATCATCACCAGCCCCACCATGTTGAGCTTGAGAAAAACGATGCCGACAAAACCCACCAGGAAGTAGATCAGCATGCTGTTCTGCTTGATGATCTGCTTGAGCAAGATGGCAATGCCGACCGCAGGCAGAATGCCGCCCACCACCGTCATGGTACGGATCACCAGCTCCGGCAGGCTGTTCATGAAGCCTTCGATGTACTGGTTGCCAAAATAGACGGCAATGAAGGTCGGCACGAAGCGCAGCACGAAGTTGCTGGCCTGCGGGAAGATGGCGCAGTTGAGGTAAACCCCCTGTTCATCGCCCTGCTCCAGCGCCACATCGGCCCTGTGGTTCCAGTAGGAGTTGAACACCATCATGAAGTTGAAGAGGATGGTCCCGGCGATGCCGATGGTGGCGGCAATCGCCACGGCAACCGACGGCTCCTTGCCCGACATGATGCCCAGCGCAATGGCCGGAAAGGCGACGAAGTTGAGATCCGCCGGCATGGAACCGCCCGGCGTCACCATGGCGATGTAGACCGCTTGCACCGCCACCCCGATCAGGATCCCGGTCTGGATATCCCCCAGAATGGCACCGACCAGCATGCCCGAAACCAGCGGGCGGGTAATGGTGTACCAGCCACCGGTCAAGCCCAGCAGCCAGGGGCTGCTGAGGGCACCGAGATAACAGAGTATCCCGATGAGTGTTGCTTCAAAAAACATGATGCCCTCCTCCCCTTATTTCAGCTTTTTCTGGGCATCTGCCCAGCTGTAATGACTGGCATCCGGTACCAGTCGAAAATCGATCTCATGACCCAGCGTTGTCAGGTAATCAAAAGCAGCGATCTCCTGCGCGGTCACCGATTGATTGGGCCCGATGGTCGTGGTGTGCTCTCTGGCACTCATGGGACCGACGTTGATTTTGCCGTTGAGATTATCAAGGGAGATCCCGGCTGCGCAGAGGCGCTGCAGGGTGACCGGCGACTTGCCAATCACGAAGTAGCGTTTGTCACTGGCAATCACCTTGGGCAACTTGGCAATGGCGGTCGCCACATCAAACAGCCACACCTTGGTGTCCGACACGGCCCCCGTCATCACCTGAGAGAGCAGCGGATCGGCCGCCACCTCATCATCGATCGCAACGATGCCGTCACAAGGAAGCTCTCTGGCCCAGCGGGTCACCAGCTGACCGTGGATCACCCGGTCGTCAATCCGTACAAATGAAATAGCCATCATGCTCTCCTAGAAGTTGTCATCTTGCGGATTTGTCACCGCTGGTGCGGCGATCACCATGGATTCCAGTGCCTGTGCCAGTAGCTGACGGGCAGCCTCGTGCACATCCGTTGCTGCCAGCCAGTCGGCGCTCATCAGCAACATGGGGAAATTGACGCCGGTCACAATGGCAACCGGCTGTGGCCATGTGGGGTCGAACGCGAAGCGGCACGCCACGTTATAGGGAGTGCCACACTTCATGTCGCACAGCACCAATATCCCGTCAGCCCCTGCGCCATGGCGGCGCAGGGTCTGTTCAAACTCGGCACGAAAGGCCTCGATACCCCCCTCTTCCGTGAGAGAGACGGTCGCCACGGCAGGCATCTCGCCGTAGACCATATTGGCGCTGGCCAGCAGGGCCGGCGCCAGTGAACCATGGGTTGCGATAAGGATCCTCAGCATCTCGGTTACCCCCTCACAAAGGCTTTGATGGTGGCAATGGTCTGCCCTTCACTCTCGCCACTCGGGCGGATGCGGTATCGGCCCACCGACGCCGGCACGATAAAGGTCTCGGCGTAGTGCACCACGAAGGGGGCGAAGGCGTTGTCCGGGCTTTCTACCGTTGCCTCCCGACCCTCTATCAGGTTGAGCACCTGCACAGTGCCGCCGGTATCGTGCTCTACCGGCACGCTGAACCAATGGCGACGGGTCTCGATAAATTCCCGCTCGTGCAGACCGGTGCGTTCTTCACGCCACCCTTCCCCTTCGGCTATGGGCTCAATGCAATTGACCAGATTTCGCTCGGTCCAGTCGGTATCCCGATCCCACTGGATCACCTTGCTGCCATGTTCCAGATGGATGGGGCGCGGGATACCGTCGAGCCCGACCCGACCCCAGTCCCACAACTTGAAGGTGAAGATGTAGGGGGTGGCACTGATCTCGAGCACCATGGCCCCCGCCCCCGAACAGTGCACAGTCCCGGCCGGGATCAAAAAGTGGTCATGCTTGCGGGCCGGGAAGCGGTTGATGAAGCGCTCGTCGTCGAAGGGGGCCTCTCCGCGTTGAGCCTGCTCCAGCGCATCCAGCATCTCAGCGGGGTCGATACCGCTGCGAGTGCCGAGATAAACGCAGGCATCCGGCTCGGCATCGAGCAGGTAGTAGCTCTCGTCCTGGGTGTAGTGCATGCCGAACTCCTGCTGGATATATTCGGTCAGCGGATGGACCTGCAAACTCAAATGTCCTCCCCCTACGGTATCGAGAAAGTCAAAGCGAATGGGAAATTCGGCGCCAAAGCGGGCGTGCACCCGCTCGCCGAGCAGCGCTCTGGGCTCACTAAGCACCAGATTTTGTGACGGGATCTCCACCCTCACCTCACCAAAACGCAGATAGAGGCTGTTTTCCTCAGGCACGCAGTCAAAGCACCAGGCGTAATTGGGTTGGGCCGGATCGAGATCACACACCTGCTTCATCCACTGCCCGCCCCATACACCCGGGTCGAAGAAGGGGACTACCCGAAACGGCTGATGTGCAGCCTGATGCAACCCTTGCCGCAGTGCCTCCCCCGTGACCATGGTCGGCTTGCCCGGAATATTGGTATCGAGCAGGAAATCAATGGTTGGTAGTTGAGCCACTTTATGGCGGTCAAACACCCGCCATTCGATGAAGAAGGCGCGCTTGTAGCGGCGCAGTATGTCCTCTTCCGTGTTATCCGCGCCCCAGTTGCCAATCTCTTTACGGCGCAGACGCTGCTGGATCTCCCAACGAGCCAGGTCGGCATAGACCCGCACATCCCCTTGCGTCACCAGTGACGCGCCGCTGCCCATCACCACCACCAGCCCCTTGGTGATCTCAGCGACCTGCCTTTGCAGGTGGGCTAACGCAGCCGGGTCAAAAAACTCCACCATCTTGTGGGGGGCCATCACGCCAAATACCCGATCGTCGGTGATGAAGCGTTCAAGCATCTCCAGCACGGTGGGCTCGGGCAAACGAGCCTGCTCCACATCGATAAGCGTGTGGGGCCCAAGTTCCTCCAACAGCTGAGTGCGCAGCCCAACCTGATCCACGCCGTGGTAGCAGTCGATCACCAGCACCACTTTTGCCCTGTCCTGCCCGTTCACTTTGGCCAGCAGGTGCCGGGCAATCGCGTCCCACCCCACACAGGCGGCATCTTCATATCCGGCAACCGCAATTTCGGGATACTTGTCGTAATTGGATACATAACTCGAATGAATCATTGGCCTGCTCTCTCGCTGATATCTGCAAGAAAGATAAATCGATTAACCCGTTAACCCCAACCTGATAAACAAGATTAACCTCAAAAAATCGACTAATTACCCACCAAATAACCAGCAATGCGTGATCTAAAACTCACTTCTAATACTGTCAAATAAATCATTAGAGTTAATCGATATACCCTTGTTCTTATTACCATGACAGGAGACATCTCATGCGCAACGTAACCGTTGCCGATATTGCTCGCCATCTGGGGGTTTCTACCGCTACCGTCTCCATGACCCTGCGCAACAAGGGACGGATTTCGGAACATACCCGCCAGCGAGTGCTCAAGGCCATTGACGAACTGGGCTATGTCTACAACCAGACCGCCGCCAATCTGCGCAACAAGAGCAGCAATCAGGTAGGACTGCTACTACACGACATCACCAACCCCTTCTATGCGGAGATGACGGCTGGCCTCGGCCGGGAGATGGAGCACCACGATCTGATGTTGTTTCTGGCCAACAGCGAGGAGTCAGCGACAAGGCAGCAACAGTTTATGGACTCGTTGCAACGCAACAGCGCTGCAGGCATGGTGATCTGCGCCGCCCAGCCTACCCCCCACAGCTTTTTCGAGAGCCTGCAACGGCGTCACATGCCCACCATTCTGGTGGTGCGGCCAGTGCCGGATGTAGCCATTGACTTCGTCGGCACCGACAACTTTCTCGGTTGCCAGCTGGCAACCGAGCATCTGATCCGCCTCGGCCACCGCCACATCGCATTTATTGGAGGGGCAACCACCTCCATCAGCCGCTCCCAGCGCATAGGTGGCTATATGAGCAAGTTACTCGAACACGGCATAACCGCCAAACCGGAGTGGATCATCAGCTGTGGCGCCAGCCGGGTGGCAGGCACTCTCGCGATGACAACACTGCTGGAACAACATCCGGAGGTCACCGCTGCCGTCTGTTATCAGGACATAGTGGCACTAGGTGCCATGTTGGCCCTGCGCAAACAGGAGCGACGAATAGGCCAGGATTTTGCGCTGGTCGGGTTTGACGATATTCCGGAAACAGCGCTGGTAGAGCCCGCCCTGACAACGGTATCGGTGGCGGCGCAGGAGATTGGCCGCAAGGCGGGTGAACTGCTGCTCGAGCGGATTGCTGGCAATGACGAACCGGCCAAGAGCATCATCTTGCCCCCCTCCCTGGTGGTACGCCAATCCTGCGGCAGCCAGCAGGGGTCGTGAGTGACCCCTGCTGGCTGATGGTTAGGTGATTGAGGCGCTCACAACACAAGGCTCCCCCTCCTCCCCTGCGACCACCCGTAGGCCAAATCCGCTCTCTGCCATCAGCCGATAATCATGACCGGCAATGGCAGGCCAGACCGCCAGCGCCGAGAGCCGGGTCTCGCCGGTATTGATCAGCCGGTGCGCCACATGCCCGGCAATATGGTGAACACTGCCGTGAAAAACCTGCTCAAGCCGACAGACGCCAGCCATATCCTGCAACAGCAGCAAGCCGGTTCCGCATAACCCGAAGTAGTACTCCGCCTGCTCAGCCCGGGCATGGATATGACCACGAGTCATAAAAAACTCGCTCCCTATCCTGCCGGCCTCAAGATGGGTGACGCCCATGTTGAGATCCCCCTCCACGCCACTGCTGGGCAACATCGCCACACGATAGAGCACAGTTTGCGGGTCAACCTCAGCCTCTGCCGATGCATCGGCAAACAAACCATGCAGATCTGCCAATCTGGTACTCTTTTCCACCAGCTTGGCACCAGACAAATTACCGGTTAAAAAATCCACCATGGGCGGGATCATCCGTTTCATCATCTTCTCCTCAGTGACGATCTATCAGATAGCGCCTCAGCGCATTGCCAGAACAAGCTAGAAGGTTAATCCATTAACCACAAGCCTTATCACTGCTGCCCTCATCACGTTCTGGACAACAGGAGAGCGCACCAAGATTCACCAGAAGTCTGATCGGGCTCTGGCTTATCGAGGATGCTCAAAAGGGCTGGCAGCGGCTGGAGATGGAGAAGCAAGCCCTACCTGACCAACTACGCCGATTCCACAGCCATGTCGGCATCCAGAATCCTTGAGCGGGCAGCGCTGAGGTGTGTGACAGGCCGAGATGAAAGATTGAGATCAGCTATGTCATATACTCCCTGGTTTCGGCCTGCCGGGTTGCGAGAACTACTTGGGTTGGCGCCGGATGCTGGATCGTTACGGAAAAGGCGTAAATATCAAAGCATGTTTGCATTAGGCGCTAGGGCGCCCCATGCAACACGTAATTGGGACATAGCCATAAAAAAGAACCCCCGTTTTGAAAAAGCGGGGGTTCTTCTGCAAGATGAAAGGAGGCCTGAGCCTCCTTTATTTTTTATAACAGAACTGGATTAGACCAGAGCTGCTTTAGCTTTTTCAACCAGGGCGGTGAAAGCCAGCTTGTCGTGAACGGCGATATCGGACAGGATCTTGCGATCGATCTCGATAGAAGCCTTCTTCAGACCGTTGATCAGACGGCTGTAGGACAGACCGTTCTGACGGGCAGCAGCGTTGATACGCGCGATCCACAGCTGACGGAACTGACGCTTTTTCTGGCGACGGTCACGGTAGGCATACTGACCAGCTTTGGTTACCGCTTGTACCGCTACGCGGTAGACACGGGAACGGGCGCCGTAGTAACCCTTGGCGGCTTTCATTACTTTCTTGTGACGAGCACGAGCAGTCACACCACGTTTAACTCTTGGCATTTTTCACATCCCCCCTTATGCGTACGGCAGACAAGCGACAACACGTTTGTGGTCGGCAGCGGAAACAAAGAACTTCGGTCCCAGCTGACGCTTACGCTTACTGCTCTTCTTGGTCAGGATGTGACGCAGGTGGTTGTGCTTGCACTTGAAGCGACCTGAGCCAGTCTTCTTGAAGCGCTTTGCGGCGCCCCGGTTGGTTTTCATCTTCGGCATTTCATACTCCGCATTGTGAGTGACAACAAAATCGCAAGGCGAACCGACCCATGGAGCGAGCCCCATGAGTCAATTTCTTGTGGGCCTTAAGATTTCTTCTTAGGTGCGAGGACCATCACAGCTTGACGGCCTTCGACTTTCGGGAACGATTCGACTACGGCCAACTCTTCCAGATCGTTTTTGACCCGTTCGAGAACCTTGATGCCAAGATCCTGGTGTGCCATTTCACGACCACGGAAGCGCAGAGTGACCTTAGCCTTGTCCCCGTCTTCCAGAAAGCGAACCAGGTTGCGTAGTTTTACCTGATAGTCGCCTTCGTCTGTGCCAGGACGGAATTTGATCTCCTTAACCTGGACAACTTTCTGCTTTTTCTTCTGTTCTTTAGTGGTTTTGCTCTTTTCGTAGAGGAATTTGCCGTAATCCATGATCCGGCAAACGGGCGGCTCAGCGTTCGGACTGATCTCGACCAGATCCACTTCGGCCTCAGCGGCCAAGTTCAGTGCTTCCTGGATAGAGACGATACCAAGTGCTTCGCCATCCAGACCAGCCAAACGAACTTCTTTCAGACGGATCTCTTCATTGATCCGGTGAGCGCGGGCTTGCGGTTGCTTGCCCAGTTTTTTTCCGCCTTTTATAGCTTATTCCTCCACTTTCTTTTGTCCGCGGGTCTGAACTTCCTGGGTTAACAGAGCGATGAACTCTTCAACAGGATAAGTGCCCAAGTCAGCCCCTTTACGAGTCCGTACTGCAATCTTACCGGCTTCAACTTCTTTATCGCCACAGACCAGCATGAAAGGTACTCGCTTCAAAGTATGCTCGCGGATTTTAAAGCCAATCTTCTCATTTCTCAAGTCCGCTTTTGCACGAAGGCCCGCATCATTCAATGCTTTGGCTACTTTTACTGCATATTCGGCCTGATTGTCGGTGATATTCATGACCACTGCCTGGGTCGGAGCCAGCCAGGCCGGGAACAGGCCTGCGTACTCTTCAGTCAGGATACCGATGAAGCGCTCGATGGAGCCCAGAATCGCACGGTGGATCATGACTGGCACGTGGCGCTCGTTGTTTTCACCTACATAGGTGGCGCCCAGACGGCCCGGCAGGGCAAAGTCGAGCTGCACGGTACCACACTGCCACGCACGATCAAGACAATCATGCAGGGTAAATTCGATCTTCGGACCGTAGAAGGCACCTTCACCCGGTTGCAGATCGTATTTCAGACCGTTGAGCGCCAGCGCTTCGGCCAGAGCCTGCTCGGCACGATCCCACATTTCGTCGGAGCCGATACGCTGCTCGGGACGAGTGGAGAGCTTGACCACGATGTTCTCGAAGCCAAAGGTGCCGTAGACGTCATAGACCATACGAATACAGCCAGAGACCTCTTCCATGATCTGCTCTTCAGTACAGAAGATGTGAGCGTCATCCTGAGTAAAGCCGCGTACCCGCATCAGACCGTGCAGGGAGCCAGACGGCTCGTTGCGGTGGCAAGAGCCAAACTCGGCCATACGCAGCGGCAGATCGCGGTAGGACTTCAAACCCTGGTTGAAGATCTGGACGTGACC
The DNA here is from genome assembly GCF_050633025.1 of Aeromonas sp. Lineage (GTDB taxonomy): Bacteria > Pseudomonadota > Gammaproteobacteria > Enterobacterales > Aeromonadaceae > Aeromonas. Next base: position 4,469 of record NZ_JBODRQ010000081.1, on the reverse strand, counting down.
CGGGCAGTTCATCGGCTTGATGGCGTACTCGCGGTTCTCGGACTGGGTGGTGAACATGGCCTGGGCATATTTCTCCCAGTGACCTGAACGCTCCCACAGCACACGGTCCATCATGAACGGACCTTTCACTTCCTGATAGTCGTACTCTTTGAGCTTGCCGCGGATAAAGGTTTCCAGCTCACGGAAGATGGTCCAGCCATCGTTGTGCCAGAACACCATACCCGGCGCCTCTTCCTGCATGTGATACAGGTCGAGCTGCTTGCCGATCTTGCGGTGGTCGCGCTTGGCGGCCTCTTCCAGACGCTGCAGATAGGCCTTGAGCTGCTTCTTGTCAGCCCAGGCGGTACCGTAGATACGCTGCAGCATCTTGTTGTTGGAGTCGCCACGCCAGTAGGCGCCGGACATCTTCAGCAACTTGAAGTGGTGGCAGTGACGCATGTTGGGCACGTGCGGGCCACGACACATGTCGATGTACTCTTCGTGATGATAGAGACCAGGCTTGTCATCACGGGCAATGTTCTGATCCAGGATTTCGACTTTGTAAGACTCGCCGCGCGCCTCGAATACATCGCGCGCTTCTTGCCAGGAGACTTTCTTCTTGATGACGTCGTAATCCTTGGCTACCAGCGCCAGCATGCGCTCTTCCAGGGCAGCCAGATCTTCATCGGTCAGGGTACGGTCAAGATCAACGTCATAGTAGAAGCCGTTGTCGATGACAGGACCGATGGCCATCTTGGTCTGAGGCCAGAGTTGCTTGATAGCATGACCCAGCAAGTGGGCGCAGGAGTGGCGCAGGATGTCCAGACCTTCTTCGTCTTTGGCGGTGATGATGGCCAGCGCTGCATCGGCTTCGATCAGCTCGCACGCATCCACCAGTTCACCGTTTACCCGACCGGCAATGCACGCCTTGGCGAGACCGGGACCGATGTCCGCAGCCACATCCATGACGGAAACAGAGTGGGCAAATTGACGTTGGCTGCCGTCAGGCAGAGTAATGATTGGCATTATGTGTTTCCTTATACAGTGGTGACCCCTACCAAAGGCCACATGTAATAGCGATAATTCCTTTAAAATCAAGCTCATCACTCTAGTGTTTCACCATCAACCAAACGGTTTGTACACTGTGTGGTACACGCTTTAATTTGTGTGTCATGCTTTCATTTTCAGGATCCGTCGGGGATTGTATCAAACGTGACATATCAGACAAGTTGTTAAAAATATCTACCTAAACAATGACCTCATAGGTTGGTAAATCCGGCGCCTCTCCTGCCAGCTCCCCTCCCCTGTAAAACGCATTCTTGCCGATGGCTACCCCTGTGCCCCGCACTGTGACTGTCCCACCCGCCAACGCGCTGAGAGTGGTGGTCGTGGCGCCGACTGCGGTCACGGTACCAACCAACAAGGGATCCGCGCCGGGTAGCAGCTCCAGGAATCGCTTAAACAGGTTCATACAAATCGCTCCACACTCAGTTGCTGGCGCACCGTCATGGCCCGGTTCTGCAACGCAGCTGAGACCCTGACGCCCCGGTTGTACTCCTTCCAACCATCCACTACGAGCAATGCCCCCGGCAAGATCAGCCCGGTATCAGCAGACAACGGCAGCTCGATGGTCTGAGTACGCTTGGGCATGGTCTTGGCCAGCCCCACCACACCCTGGGCACGGGCGGCCGTCACATCACACACCAACGGGTGGGTGATGGTCGGCGCTTGTTGCTCGCCAGCCGTCCCTTGGCGCACCACCCGCGCACTGATGCCCTGATGGCCTCCAGTCACCCAGATCCCGTTGGCGGCATGACCCGGCTGGAAGTCACTGCCCAGGGTAGTAATGATGGCGCGGGGGATCGCCACATCGGCCTCTGCAGTATCAAGCTGCCATGGCACTGTGGGATAACGCGGCTTGATGACCAGATGGCGGTTGCGCTGATGTGGCAGCACAAAACCACCGGCTGCCTCGGCCAGGTACCTGACCACCTCGATCGGGGTCTGGTTATCCAGGCTAAAGAACCCGGCAGGCACCAACCAGTCAGCCGCTTGCCAATCCAGCGTCCAACCCACCGGCAATACGGCAGCAGCCAGCTGGGCCATGGTCGCGGCAGCAGGCTCGCTTACCGCCTGCGCCAATACATGGGTCGGCCACCTGCTGCTGATGCGCGGCGGCCTGTTGCCACAGGGAGCGACTGGTTGCCCGCTCGGTGCCTGCCTTCTGCCATTCGTTACTGAGGGCCTCGGAATGGCTATCTGCCCGCTCCCACGCATCCCCCATTGCACTGGCAGGGCCCCGGAATACGTTCTGGTCATACTCCCCGGCGATCACCGGCAGCGGGGCGCGGGATGTGCTGGCCATGGTGCATTCAATAACCAACGCGCCGACCAGCGCCCCCCGGCCATGGGTTTGGCTGGCAAGCACTGCATCAAGTACCACAGAGCCATCCAGCATCGCGCTGGAACGATGCGGGGCGCCAGCCAATACCGATGCCAGCACCAGCCCAGGTGACGCGCTCAGGCGCGGCGGCATATTGGTACCGTTAAGGATACCGACCAGGCGCACCACGTCGGACTGGTTCAGCTCCAGCTGGCCGTTGATGCTGCGAGCCTTACGCAACTCTAGGCTGGCATCCTTTCTGGCCATATGGCCCCCCGGTTACGGTTCAGTGATGGTGGCGGTATTAATGCGGATCAGCGCACCGGCAAAAAACTCCGCTGCGGGCAGCTCCAGATCGGCGCCACTGCCCGGCACCCCGACATCGAGATCCGCCACAAAGGCCCCATCCCGGTCAACAATGCGCCCCCAGGTGGGTGCACCGCTGCCAGTGGCCATCTGCTCGGCCAGGGGTTTCAAGGTCAGCACCCCACCGCTGATCGTCTTGGCGCAAGGGTGGCTGAACGTCAGCATCACCAGAGCCAGCTGGTCAGTCGGGGCCGCCCCTGGTGCCGGTTTGGTGCCGGTGTAGATGGTCAGCTTGGCACTGGCCCCGCTGCCTGTATCAATGGCCGTGGCCAATAGCTGGGCGCGGCTGGTGCGCAGCCCTTCGGCATAGGAGATCATGGTTATTTCCTCTTGAGCGGGGCAATCATGGGGAACGGCTCGGGCGCCACACCACCGCCAGGCGGATAGTGTTTTGGCGCCTGATAGTCGGCGGCCACGGCGTTGTAGTCGGCGGGGCCATATGCCGGGTCATCCTGGGCAACCACCATATAACGGCGATTCAGCCACAGCAGATCGAACCGATAGACCCCATCCGATGCGCGGCTGTAGGTCTCGCCAACCAGCTCGCCATCCTGCGTAAAGCAAAGTACCCGGCGCCGCACCCCTACCCCGCTGATGGTCACCGTACTTTCAATAAACCCCTGCTCCACGTTGCGCACTCCATCGCGGATCCAGAAGTAATCTCGCCCCTTGCAGATCACTCGCTGGCTCATCTGCTGGATACTCAACGGGCCAGGATAAAACGGCGGTTTCCCTTGCCACGCCACATCTTGCGGCAGGAACTGGGCGCGGGCCTCTTGGTTGGCAACTATGGTGGTCAGCGGTTGCAGCTTGAAGTTAAAAGGCTTTCTAAACATATCTCGGCGGGCTGCTTGCGAGCTATTGTCATAGATGGTCGCCCCGGTTTGCCAAGCCCTCAATTCATGAAAGTGAGTCAGGTGGAGATTGCAGCCATAGATCCGGATTTCAATCGAGGCTACCGCCTCTCAGACTGCTGACAAACCCCTGGACGCCGATCCCGGGGTTTGATCTAATTGCTGCATGGTCAATAAATGGACTGCACCATGCTCAGAGAACCCGTACCCCAGCAATTTGAGATCGAGATGGTCACCCTCGAGGAACTCGTACCCCAAGACCACCTCCTGCGCAAAATCGACAAGTTCATCTCCTTTGAATTCATTCGCGACAAGGTTCGCCACTGCTATTGCCAGGACAATGGCCGCCCTGCCATCGACCCTGTGCTTTTCTTCAAGATGCTCTTCATCGGCTATCTCTTTGGCATTCGCAGTGAGCGCCGTCTGGTTCAGGAAATTCACCTCAACGTGGCCTATCGCTGGTTCTTGCGCATGCGACTGACCGACAAGGTCATCGATGCCTCCAGCTTCTGCCAGACCCGCCGTCGCCGCTTTGCCGAGTCCTCCATCTATCAGGAAATCTTCGATGACATCGTCAATCAGGCCATGAACTACCGGATGGTCGGCGGCCGGGTTCTCTATACCGACAGCACCCACCTGCAAGCCAATGCCAACAAGAAAAAGCTGACCGAGGTCGAGGTCACTGTCACCCCCAAAGCCTATCTTGATGAGCTGGAGCAGGCTATCGATGAGGACCGAAAACAACATGGGAAAAAACCGCTGCGCCGCCGGGTAAAAGCCGCACAATCGGAGCAATCGGAGCAATCGGAGCAATCGGAGCAATCGGAGCAATCGGAGCAACCAGAGCAACCAGAGCAACCAGAGCAACCAGAGCAACCAGAGCAACC
>NZ_JBODRQ010000080.1:0-17007 GCF_050633025.1 Aeromonas sp. | reverse complement strand
GTATTTTTATTTACCAGGTCTGGCGCTGCTCTACCATTTGGTTTTGCTAAAGAAATGCTCAAGTCTAATAAGGAAGAATGATTGTGTTTCAAACTACAAATAGTGTGTGGGATGTCGTCAATATTTTCATTTGTAATCGTCATATTGACTAAATATTCAATTTTATTATCATCTAAGATAGACATTGTTTTAATTGTTTTGTTAAACGCTCCTCGCCCCCTGATGTTATCATGTTTCGATTGGCTGTATGAATCCAAAGATATTATTAATTGGATGTTTCTATTTTTTTATAAACTCAAATACCTCTTGATTGAAGATAGTACCATTTGTGGTAATTGAAATAAATTTAAATAAGGCTGATGATATCTTTAAAAGATCAACAATATCATGATGAAGAAATGGTTCTCCACCTGTGATTGCTAGATGTTGCAAATTTTGGAATTTATTCCTTAGCACACCGATCTTATCTATAAAATCATTAACCGACATTTTTTTGTAACTTATAGCCCGTAGGTTCGAATAGCGCAGCGTATTCGGACAATCGCGAATATCCCCGCCAATACATCACCAAGGATCGGAAGATCCCCTTGTGGGGCTTGTATCCGTCACCCTGATGCAACCCAAGGCTCGTCGGTGCCACTATAAGCTGGATTTATGGATTTTCCGATAATGACCCAACTTTTGCTTATAGTGGCTAGCGCCAGCCTGAATGCGCCCACTTACCGACCACAGGGCGCTTGTCATATACTCTTGTGCTCTTATGACACGCCGGGGAGGCGTTGATATGCAATCACAGACTCACACCTTTATCGTCAATGACAGCCCGCTGCCTTGCCTGCAGGTCGGTTCGGGCGAGCCGTTGCTGCTGATCCATGGCGCGCTGGCCAACCATACCCTCTGGCTCGAACATATCGAGCAGCTCTCACGTCACTACACCGTCTATGCTCCCACCCTGCGCCACTTTGGCGAGACGGGCAAAAACGGGCCATTTGGTCTGGAGACTCACGCCAGTGATCTGCTTGCCCTGCTGGAACAATTGCCGTGCGGGCCAGTGCATCTGGCGGGCTGGTCATACGGGGGCGGATGTTGCCCTGACCGCTGCCCTGATGGCTCCGGAGCAATTCATAAGCCTCTATCTGGTGGAGCCAGGCTGCCCGGGTGCCCTCGATGAACAGGGGATCGCTGCCTTTATGACCGATGCAGGTGCCATGTTTGGTCCCGTGTTTGGCCAGGTTGCGGAAGGCTTGCTGCAAGAGGCCGTGGCGACCCTGATCGATGGTTCGGGTGGTTATGCAGGCTATTTTGCTGCACAACCGCTCAAGTGGCAGCAGGCGCAGTTGGCAGAAGCCGATAGCCTGCCCAAACAATTGAGCCAGAGCGAGCGGCCAGATTGGTCACCGCAGCGCCTTGCCATGCTCAACATACCCACCTGCATCGTGCAGGGCGCAGATACCAGAGCGCTGTTTGCGCTAGTCTGCGAGGCTATTGGCAACGCCATTCCCGCCTGCGAGCGCTTGCAGGTGCAACACGCCGGGCACCTCTACCCCATCGAGCAGCCCGCGCTGTTTGTGCAGCATCTGCAAGGCTGGCTCGAACAGCAGCCATAAAAAAACCGGAACCCAAGGGTTCCGGTTTTTTTCATTCCAGCCGAGGCTGGCAAACCAGCAAATTAAGCCTGGTTTTTAACTTCTTTCAGACCGCGGAAAGGAGCTTTGGCACCCAGAGCTTCTTCGATACGGATCAGCTGGTTGTACTTGGCAACACGGTCAGAACGGCTCATGGAACCGGTCTTGATCTGGCCAGCAGCGGTACCAACAGCCAGGTCGGCGATGGTCGCGTCTTCGGTCTCACCGGAGCGGTGGGAGATGACGGCAGTGTAGCCAGCGTCTTTGGCCATCTTGATGGCAGCCAGAGTTTCGGTCAGGGAACCGATCTGGTTGAACTTGATCAGGATGGAGTTGGCGATGCCGTTGTCGATACCGCGCTTCAGGATCTTGGTGTTGGTTACGAACAGGTCGTCACCCACGATCTGGATTTTCTTGCCCAGTTCAGCAGTCTGGTAGGCGAAACCTTCCCAGTCAGATTCGTCCAGGCCATCTTCGATGGAGACGATCGGGAACTTGGCGGTCAGATCAGCCAGGAAGTCGGAGAAACCGTTGGAGGAGAAGATGCGACCTTCGCCTTTCAGGTTGTACTCTTTCTTCTCTGCGTCGTAGAACTCGGAAGCAGCGCAGTCCATAGCCAGGGTGATGTCGGTACCCAGTTTGTAACCGGCAGCGGCAACGGCTTCAGCGATAACTTCCAGCGCTTCGGCGTTGGATTTCAGGTTCGGAGCGAAACCACCTTCGTCACCAACAGCAGTGTTGTAGCCCTTGGACTTCAGCACTTTGGCCAGGTTGTGGAACACTTCAGCGCCCATGCGGACAGCTTCTTTCAGGGTCTTGGCGCCAACCGGCTGGATCATGAACTCCTGGATGTCGACGTTGTTGTCGGCGTGCTCACCACCGTTGATGATGTTCATCATCGGCAGCGGCATGGAGTAAACACCCGGGGTGCCGTTCAGCTCGGCGATGTGGGCGTACAGCGGCATGCCTTTGGCAGCAGCGGCAGCTTTGGCGTTAGCCAGGGAAACAGCCAGGATGGCGTTGGCGCCAAACTTGGATTTGTTCTCGGTACCGTCGAGGTCGATCATGATCTGGTCAACGGTGGCCTGGTCCTTGGCATCTTTACCCAGCAGAGCTTGAGCAATCGGGCCGTTTACGGCTTCGAGGGCTTTCAGCACGCCTTTACCCAGGAAACGGCTCTTGTCGCCGTCACGCAGTTCCAGCGCTTCGCGGGAACCGGTGGACGCGCCAGACGGAGCAGCTGCCATACCAACAAAACCACCCTCCAGGTGAACTTCGGCCTCAACGGTCGGGTTACCACGGGAGTCGATGATTTCACGACCGATCACTTTAACGATCTTGGACATGTGTATTTCCTCAGGTTTCGTAAAAAAACAACAAAAATATGCCAAAAAAAGCGGCTGTGGCACAGTGCCCCAACCGCATTTATTTTCAATTACTTCAAATTACGCTTCTGATACTCGCCTGCCGCCTTCACAAAACCGGCGAACAGAGCGTGGCCATCACGAGGAGTAGAGGTGAACTCCGGGTGGAACTGCGCAGCCACGAACCAGGGGTGATCCGGGATCTCGATGATTTCCACCAACTTCTTGTCGGCGGAGAGACCGGTCACTTTCAGACCTGCCGCTTCAATCTGCGGCAGCAGCTTGTTGTTGACCTCGTAACGGTGACGGTGACGCTCGTAAATGGTCGGGCTGCCGTACATCTGACGCACCTTGGAATCTTCGACCAGGTGGCAGAGCTGGGAACCCAGACGCATGGTACCGCCCAGATCGGACTTCTCGGTACGGGTCTCGACGTTGCCCTCTTCATCCACCCACTCGGTGATGAGGCCGACGACCGGATACGCGCAATCTTTCTTGAATTCGGAGGAGTGAGCCCCTTCCATGCCCGCGACGTTGCGAGCGAATTCGATCATGGCAACCTGCATGCCGAGGCAGATACCCAGGTAGGGAATCTTGTTCTCGCGGGCATACTGGGCCGCCAGAATTTTGCCTTCCACGCCGCGCTCACCGAAGCCACCCGGCACCAGGATCGCGTCCAAACCTTCCAGCAGCTCGGCGCCACGGGTCTCGATATCCTGAGAGTCGATGTACTTGATGTTGACGGAGTGACGGGTCTTGAGACCACCGTGCTTGAGCGCCTCGTTGACGGACTTGTAAGCGTCCGGCAGGGAGACGTACTTGCCGACCATACCGATGGTCACTTCACCCGTCGGGTTGGCCTCTTCGTAGATAACCTGTTCCCACTCGGACAGGTCAGCCTCTTTGCACTCCAGACCGAAACGCTCGGTGAAGTAGGAGTCCAGATTCTGGGACTTGAGCAGGGCCGGGATCTTGTAGATGGAGTCGACGTCTTTCATGGAGATGACGGCGCGCTCGGGCACGTTGCAGAACAGGGCGATCTTGGCGCGCTCGTTGGCCGGAATGGCACGGTCGGAGCGGCAGATCAGCACATCCGGCTGGATACCGATGGAGAGCAGCTCTTTGACGGAGTGCTGGGTCGGCTTGGTCTTCACCTCACCGGCAGCAGCCAGGTAAGGAACCAGCGTCAGGTGCATGAACATGGCGTTGTTGCGACCCACTTCTGCAGCCAGCTGACGAATGGCTTCGAGGAACGGCAGGGACTCGATGTCACCTACGGTACCGCCCACTTCGACGATGGCAACCTGATGGCCTTCGGCACCGGCAATCACCCGCTCTTTGATGGCGTTGGTGATGTGCGGGATAACCTGAATGGTGGCACCCAGATAGTCGCCACGACGCTCTTTACGCAGTACATCGGCGTAGATACGGCCGGTGGTAAAGTTGTTGCGACGGGTCATCTTGGTGCGGATGAAACGCTCGTAGTGGCCCAAATCCAGATCGGTTTCGGCCCCGTCCTCGGTTACGAACACTTCACCATGCTGGGTCGGGCTCATGGTGCCCGGATCCACGTTGATATACGGGTCCAGTTTCATGATGGTCACATCCAGACCACGGGCTTCCAGAATGGCTGCCAGAGATGCTGCGGCAATGCCTTTGCCGAGGGATGAAACAACACCACCAGTAACAAAAATATATTTGGTCGTCATGCTGAACCTGAAAGAAGTTTAGGGATTTTTAAGGGGTGCTTCGGGGATGAAGCAGGACGGGGAAACAGTATACCAAAAACCCCTCTCCCAAACAATGAGCAAAAATTTATCAGGCTCCTGACCGCCCCATCTTGCGCCAAATCAACTTTGCTCGGTTTCCTTCGCCTTATCCCAGGCGGCATCGAGTTTCTCGAGGGTGCAATCGGTCATTTTCAAGCCTTCTGCGGCGATTATCTGCTCAACCTGACGAAAACGACGTTCGAACTTGGCGTTGGCACCCCGCAGCACCTGCTCCGGATCCTTGCCCAGATGACGCACCAGATTGACGGTGGCAAACAGCAGGTCGCCGAGCTCGTCGCTCACCCGCGCCTCGTCCACATCGGCCATCAATGCCTCTTCCATCACCTCGTCGATCTCTTCGTGGATCTTGTCCACCACAGGCCCCAACGTCTTCCAGTCAAAACCGACGGTGGCACAGCGCTTCTGAATTTTGGCGGCGCGGGTCAAGGCCGGCAGCGAGAGCGGGATATCGTCCAGCACGCTCTCTTTGTCGAGGGCCGCCCGCTCTTTGGCCTTTTCTGCTTCCCAGTTCGCTTTTACCGCCTGCTCGTTGGCAAGATCTGCATCGGAAAACACATGGGGATGACGGCGAATCAGTTTTTCACTCACCGTATCGACGATATCGGCAAAGTCGAACAGTCCCCGTTCTTTACCCAACTGGGCGTAAAACACCACCTGAAACAGCAGGTCTCCCAACTCCCCTTTCAGCCCATGCCAATCTTCGGTCTCGATGGCGTCAGCCACTTCATAGGCCTCTTCCAGAGTGTGCGGCACTATGCTCTGGAAGCTCTGCTTAAGATCCCATGGGCAGCCGTTTTGCGGGTCACGCAGACGAGCCATGATATCGAGCAGTTGGGGCAGTTCGTAACGTTGAGACATGGGCTACTCACTTTCGATTCGTTAAATGGGGATGAAGCGACATCAGGCCGCGCAGTCGAGCAATCTCATGTCGAGCAGTTGGGAGAGGTCGTAACGTTGGGACATGGGATATTCGCTTTCGATTTGTTCAAAAAGGGTCATAAATACAGACCGGCCACTGGGGCCGGTCGGTTCGCTATCAAAGCCGCTTGGCGCTGATCACGTCGTTAAGCTGACTGAGCTTGGCCAACGCCCGGTTGAAGGCGTTGATGTTGTAAATTTCCAACTCCATGTCGATCTCGGCAGTCTGTTCGCGCACGTTGGAGCGCGAACGAACCCCCATCACATTGATCTTCTCGTTGGCCAGCACTGTGGTGATATCTCGCAGCAGCCCGGAGCGATCGTTGGAGATGATCCGGATAGTAAGGCCATAGCCGCCGGAGTAGTTCTCCCCCCACACCGCATCGATCAGCCGCTCCGGATTGCGCCGTGACAGCTCTTTCAACTGCTCGCAATCTTCCCGGTGGATGGATACGCCGCGCCCCATGGTGATGAAGCCCTGAATGGCATCGCCCGGGATCGGCTGACAGCAGCGGGCGATATGGGTCATCAGGTTGCCAACCCCTTCCACCACTATGTGATCTTTGGGCTTGTGGCGCATCGGCGCATTGGCCTTCTGCTCCAGCTTCTCCAGCAGGCGGCGGTCTTCCTCTTCCGCCGTCGGCTTGTTGTAGCAGGTGTCGAGATAGTTGAGCACCTGGTTGATGCGGATATCACCGCTGCCGATACCGGCCAGCAGATCGTCGGTGCTCTCCAGATTGAAGCGGCGCAGCATGTTGCCCTTGTCGATCTTGGACATGCTAAGGTTGTGGCGATCCAGCTCCTTCTCGAACAGCTCGCGACCGGCCACGATATTTTTGTCCCGATCCAGTTTTCTGAACCAGGTCGCCACCTTGGCCCGCGCCCGGCTGGAGCGCAGGAAGCCGGCGTTGGGGTTCATCCAGTCGCGGCTTGGGTTCGGCTCCTTCTGGGTGATCACCTCCACCTGATCGCCGGTCTGCAGCGCGTAGGTAAAAGGTACGATGCGACCGTCAATCTTGGCGCCGATGCAGCGGTGGCCGATCATGCTGTGGACGTGATAGGCAAAGTCGAGCGGGGTGGCGCCAGCCGGCAGGTCGATGACATCCCCTTTCGGGGTGAAGACGTAGACTCTCTCCTCGAACACCTGACTGCGCAGATCTTCCAGCAGGGAACCGCTCTCGGAGAGATCTTCCTGCCAGGCGAGCAGCTTGCGCAGCCACTCGATCTTGTCTTCGAAGGTGTTGGCCTTGCCGCCAGCCTGCTGCCCCTCCTTGTAGCGCCAGTGCGCCGCGACGCCAAGCTCGGCATCCTGATGCATCTGGTCGGTACGGATCTGGATCTCGACCGTCTTGCCCTCCGGCCCCACCACAACGGTGTGGATCGATTGGTAGCCGTTGGGTTTGGGGTTGGCAACGTAATCGTCAAACTCGCGGGGAATATGGTGGAAATGGGTGTGGACGATACCGAGCGCCGCGTAGCAATCCTGCAGCCGCTTGGTCACCACCCGCACCGCGCGCACGTCAAACAGCTCGTTGAATTCGAGGTGCTTCTTCTGCATCTTGCGCCAGATGCTGTAGATATGTTTCGGCCGGCCGTAGACCTCGGCCTCAACCCCCGCCTCTTTCAGCGCATCGCGCAGAGAGCGCACAAACTCCTGAATGTAGCGCTCCCGATCGAGCCGCTTCTCATCCAGCTGTTTGGCGATCTGCTTGTAGGTTTCCGGGTGCAGATAACGGAAGGCGAGATCTTCAAGCTCCCACTTGAGCTGGCCAATGCCGAGCCGGTTGGCGAGTGGCGCATAGATGTTGGTGATCTCCTGGGCCATCAGCACCCTGGTCTCTTCATCCGCTTTCTTGGCCTCGCGCAGGCAGGCGATCCGCTCGGCCAGCTTGATCACCACGGCACGAACATCCTCGACCATGGCGAGCAGCATGCGGCGCACATTGTCGACCTGCTCCGGCGAGGTTTCGCTGCGATGAAGGGTCTGCAGGGAGCGAATGGCCTCCATCTCCAGCACCCCTTCCACCAGCTTGGCGATCTTGGGCCCGAAGTCCTCGTCCATCCGCTCTTGGCTGATGAGACCGGCTTCGACAAAGGGATAGATGATGGCGGCCTTGAGGGTACCGATATCCATGCTGAGCATCAGCAAGATGCCCACCATCTCGATGCCGCGCACCAGCAGCTTGCTGGTAAGGGCCTCGTCACCCAACGTAAGACAATACTGGTAGACGGTTCGCAACTGCTCCTTGTCACTGTCACTCAGGATGAGCGAGCTGACCCACTCCTCCAGGGTGAAGTTGTCTTTCAAATGAATATCGCGAACCGCAACCATGGTATCAATCCTTTAAAGTATTTGGCCGAAAGTAGTCACTTTCACCCCTTGTGAGATCGCCTCAAATGGGGATTTCCGGAGAGAGTTTCAAGACATATTGTCAAAAAAAACAATAGGTCTCTCCAGCAGGCCCAGCCGAATTACGAGGGGCTAGGTTACCCCAATCACGTCTGCTCAAACAGCTTCAGTTCAGGTTGCTGATGAGCACTCGCTAGCCCCGTTCAAACAGCGCCATAGACTCCAGATGGCCGGTGTGAGGGAACATGTCGAGCATGCCCAACCGTACCAGTCGATAACCCCCCTTCACCAGTACCTGGCTATCGCGTGCCAGCGTCACCGGATTACAGGAGACGTAGACCACCCGCTTGGGTGAAAGTTTCACGACGTGTCCCATCACTTCCAGCGCACCGGGGCGAGCCGGATCCAGCAGCACCAGATCGAATCCTTCCCGCGCCCAGGACATGCCGACGATGTCATCGCTCAGGTCGGCCTTGTAGAAACGGGCATTGCTGATGCCGTTGCGACGGGCGTTCTCTTCGGCCCGCGCCACCATGGCCAGTTCACCTTCAACACCCACCACTTCGCGAGCCTGACGGGCCAGCGGCAGGGTGAAGTTGCCGATGCCGCAGAAGAGATCGAGCACCTTGTCATCCTTGTTCGCACCGAGCCATGTCAGCGCCTGCTCAACCATGCTCTGGTTGATGGGGCCGTTGACCTGAATGAAATCACCGGGTGCAAATGCAAGAGACAGGCCATCCAGCGAATAGGATGGGGAAAATTGTTGCTGCAGCGCTTCGATACGATCATCGGCCGCCTGCAGATAGAGGTCGATTCCCTGTGCCTTTGCAAACTCCACCAGCAGGGCGCGATCCGCCTCATTGGGGCGGCTGGTGTGACGCAGCAGCATCATGATCCCCTGCTCGGCCTGGATAAGCTCGGCATGACCCAGCTCGCGCTGGCTCTTGAGGCGATTGAGGCACCCACGCAGCGGGGCAATCAGCGCAGAGAGCGGCTCGGCCAGTACCGGGCACCCTTCGATCTCCACCAGATCGTTGCTGTTGCGGCGGCGGAAACCGACCCGGGTGCAGCGACCGTTCTTGTCGAATTTGATGGCCAGCCGGCAGACCCGGCGATAGGCACGCGCCTCACCAGTCAGCACCGGCTCCAGTGCTGGCGCACTGATATTGCCAAGACGCTCGAACAGATTGACCAGCCCGGCCGCCTTGACAGCCTGCTGATCCGCCACCGACATATGCTGGGCGCTGCAACCACCGCACTCGCGGTAGTGGCTACAGAAGGGGGCAATGCGGTTGGCGGCCGGTGTCACCACCTGTTGCAGAGCGGCATGGCCATACTGCTTTTTGTCTTCAGTGATGCGGGCCTTGATGATCTCGCCGGGCAGCGCCCCTTCAACAAAGATCGCCTTGCCTTGATGACGACCGATCCCGACACAGTGGTGATCGAGGGTGTCTACCGTAAATTCAATGCGTTGGGGCTGGGTGGATTTCTTTTGGGGCTTGAAAAACTGGGCCATAAAACTTGGTGCCTATAGGTGGCTATGTCATGATTGTGGAATCTGCAGCAGGCTATTGTCCCACAAGAATAATAGTATGACCAAATACGGCCTTCGGGCGCGGGTGCTGGCATTTACCATATTACCCACCCTGATCATCGGTGGCCTGATGGCCGGCTACTTCACCTTCCATCGCTACCAGCAGCTGGAAAACAACCTGATCGATCAAGGGATCAACATCATAGAGCCACTGGCCATCGCCAGTGAATATGGTATGACCCAGCACAGTCGCGAATCCCTCAAGCGGCTGATTGGCCTGACCCATCGCAAGAACTCCCCCTTCATCAAGTCCATCGCTGTCTTCACCCAGGACAACCAGCTGTTCGTGACGTCCAACTACCACAGGGATTTCACCCGGCTCAGACTACCCGATGGCGAGCCCATTCCGGATCTGACCAGCGTGACGTTTCAGGGGGACGACATCATTTTGCGCACCCCGATCCAGGCTGAAACAAGTCTGGATGGCTTCCCGCTGCCCAGCGATGTGGAGCCGCCGATGATCGGCTACATCTCGATGCAGATGGCGACCGATAGGGCCATGCTGCTGCAGTACCGCGATACCTTCTTTGCGGTGATCATGGTGCTCATCGGGGTGGCATTCAGTACCCTGTTTGGCTTCCGTCTGGTCAAGAGCGTGACCCAGCCCATCACCAACATGGTACAGGCGGTGCACAAGATCAGGGAGGGGCGGCTCGATACCCGGGTCAGCGGCCAGCTCACCGGCGAGCTGGATATGCTGAAAAACGGCATCAACGCCATGGCCAAGGCGCTCTCCGAATATCACGAAGAGATGCAGCAGAATATCGATCAGGCCACCTCTGACCTGCGCGAAACCCTGGAGCAGATCGAGATCCAGAACGTCGAACTCGACATGGCCAAGAAGCGGGCGCAGGAGGCTGCGCGGGTCAAGTCGGAGTTTCTGGCCAACATGTCCCACGAGCTGCGCACCCCGCTCAACGGCGTCATCGGCTTTACCCGCCAACTGCTGAAAACCAGCCTGACCCCGAGCCAGACCGACTACATGCAGACTATCGAGAAATCGGCGCGCAACCTGCTTGGCATCATCAACGACATCCTCGACTTCTCGAAGCTGGAAGCGGGCAAGCTGCAGTTGGAGCATATACCCTTCAGCCTGCGCGATACCCTCAACGAAACCATGCACCTGCTCGGCCCCAGCGCCCATGACAAGCAGCTGGAGCTCTCCCTGCGGGTGGATGCCGATGTGCCGGATAACCTCACCGGCGACCCCATGCGTCTGCAGCAGGTGCTGACCAACCTCACCGGTAACGCCATCAAATTCACCGAGCACGGCAATGTGGATGTTCATATCGAACAGCTCGGCAGCAGCAATCACAAGGTGAAGCTCAACGTCCAGATCCGCGATACCGGCATCGGCATCTCGGAAGAGCAGCAGCGCCAACTGTTCCAGGCTTTCAATCAGGCCGACTCCTCCATCTCACGCCGCTATGGCGGCACGGGACTGGGTCTGGTCATCACCCAGAAGCTGGTGCAGCAGATGGGTGGCCAGATCCGCTTCGAATCTGAACTCGGCAAGGGCTCCATCTTCTCGTTCAGCCTGGATGTGGAGGTCTCTCCCCTGCCCCAGACCGATCAGCTACCGCTGGATCGCATCCGCAACAAACAGCTCTGGCTGCTGGAACCGGACCCCTTTGCTCGCGCCGCACTGCTGGCGCTGCTAGCGGAGTGGCAGCTCGATGTGCACCCACTGACCAGCGATGATCCCTGGCCCGAGATGAGCGAGCAGGAGATGGTGATCATCGGCAGCAGCACCCTGCATACGCCACAGCAGGTGATCGACTGCCTCGACAGCCTGAACGGCCAGCAGCAGAACACCATAGTGCTGCTCAGCAGCCACGAGCCGGCGCTCTACGAGGCGATGCTGGCTCACGGTGCCCAGCACTGTCTCTCCAAACCGCTCAACCATCGCAAACTGCTGCACGCGCTGCTCACCCCGGAGGCGAGCCGCCAACAGCTGCCGGCTCAGCCATCGGCTCGCCAACTGCAGCCGATCAAGGTGCTGGCGGTGGATGACAACGCCGCCAACCTCAAGCTCATCGCCGCCATGCTCAGGGAGATGGTGACTCAGGTCGTGCTCTGCAAAAACGGCAAGGAGGCGGTCAAACAGGCCCAGAGCCAGCCGTTCGACATCATCTTCATGGATATCCAGATGCCGATCATGGATGGCATCAGCGCCACCCAAGCGATCCGCAGCCAGTCCCTCAATACCGAGACGCCGATCGTTGCGGTGACCGCCCACTCCATTCCCGGCGAGCGGGAGCGCCTGATCCGCCAAGGGATGGATGACTATCTGGCCAAACCCATCGATGAGAGCATGCTGGCCAGACTCATCACCGATTTTGCCCATCGCCGTCATCAGATCGTCGGCGATCAGCAGATCGACTGGGCACTGGCGGTGCGTCAGGCGGCCGGCAAGGAGGATCTGGCCAGAGAGATGCTGACCATGCTGCTGGCAAGCTTCGATGAGGTGGAACCTGTGCTGGATGCCGCCCTTGCGGGTGCCATCAACGACAGTGAAGTGCTGGCCCAGCTCCACCGTCTCAACGGCGGCTGCGCCTACTCGGGCGTGCCCGGTCTGCAACGACTGCTGTCACAACTGGAGCAACAGCTGCGTGACGGCGTGCCGGTCAGCGAGCTGGAGCCCGAGCTGCTGGAGCTGCAGGATGCCCTTGAGCTGGTGCGCCAGGAGGCGCCACGTTACCTGAGTTGAGCCAGACTGGTACGCGCCCGGAGATATCGTTCCCCCGCTTTTTCTGACGCGGGGGTCGACAGATGGTAAAGTTGCGCCGTTTACACAGGAGTCAGCATGACCAACAACGATATTCTGCGCCGTCTGCGCTACGCCCTCACCATCAGCAACGACGAGATGGTCGAGATGTTTGCCAAGGGCAATCTGGCCATCGACCATGCCCAACTGCACGGCTGGCTAACGAAAGAGGCCGACGAGGGAGAAGTGCAGGAAGCGGGCTATGCCGCCTGCCCCGACTCCGCCCTGAGCCAGTTCCTCGATGGTCTCATCGTCACCCGCCGCGGTGTGCGGGAAGAAGCGCCCCCCCAGGTGGTGCCAAACCGGATCAACAACAACCTGATCCTGCGCAAGCTGCGCATCGCCCTCAACTTCAAGGAAGAGGAGATGCTCGCGACCCTCAAGCTGGCCAACTTCAACCTCTCCAAGTCCGAGCTCAGCGCCCTGTTCCGCTCCAGGGATCACAAGCACTATCAGGATTGCGGGGATCAGATCCTGCGCAACTTCCTGCTCGGTCTCACGGCCAAATACCGCGGCTAACCAGCCACGCGACTGACCAGACAGGGCCTTCGACATGTGCCAGCGACTCACTCCTCCCACGCTCAGCAAACTGGCTGTCGCAGGGGGATGGCGCTGGCGCTGTCTTCTTCCCCTCTTCCTTCTGCCACTGGTTCTGCTGCTGAATGGTTGTACTCCGCCCGAGTACCGGCTCTCGACCCGCTATCAGAGCGCCAACCAGAACGAGCGGATCGCCTTTCTGATCCTCCACTACACCGACGAAGACGATGCCAACTCCCTGCGCCTCTTGACCGAGCCGGAGCACAAGGTGAGCGCCCACTACCTGATCCCCCGCGATAGCAACGAGACACCGCTCACCGTCTATCAGCTGGTGCCGGACAGCGCGCGCGCCTGGCACGCGGGACGCAGTCGCTGGCACCAATATGCCGGGCTCAATGCCAGCTCCCTTGGCATCGAGATCGTCAACCTCGGCTATCCAGCAGAAGATGAGCCACTGCCGCCCGAGGCGCGGCGCTGGCAACCCTATACCCCGCAGCAGATTGCCGCCGTCGGCGCCATCAGTCGAGAGCTGGTCGCCCGCTACCAGATTCCACCGACCCAGGTGTTGGGCCACAGCGACATCGCCCCTGAGCGCAAGCAGGATCCCGGCCCACACTTCCCCTGGCGTCAGCTCTATCTGACGTACGGAGTCGGCGCCTGGCCAGATGAAGGTCGGGTGGCTGAGTTACTGGCCAGTTCATTGCCCGATTGGGATGCGGCCATGTGGCAGCAGCAGCTGGCCCGCTATGGCTATGGCCTGCCCCAGACTGGCCAGTGGGATGAGCAGAGCCGCACCGTCATGGGCGCCTTTCAGCTCCACTTTCGCGCCAGCAAGGTCGATAGCGAACCGGACCGCGAGTGTCAGGCCATCCTGATGGCGCTGCTCGAAAAATACTTCCCCTAATCCTCACCCATTGTCACTGTTGCTGCGTACTGTTTGATAGCTATTAGCTATCAAACAGTTAGGCACAAGCAATTGTCCCTGCATTTTGCAAGGCGTTACTCTGACCGCATTCCGAAAGATAATTTCAAACCGATTTCCACATCTGGAGGTGAATGATGAAAAGCCCGATTGGTCTTGATACTGCTCAGTCACAAGCCCTGGCAGCCGAGTTGAACAAATTGCTGGCCAGCTACCAGATCCTCTACATGAACGTACGTGGCTTCCACTGGAATATCCGTGGCAACCAGTTCTTCGAGCTGCACCTGAAATTTGAAGAGATTTACAACGACCTGCTGCTGAAAGTCGATGCGTTGGCCGAGCGGATCCTGACCCTGGACGGGGTGCCGATGCACAGCTTCAGCGACTACCTGAAAGTCTCTGCCATCCCGGAGCAAAAAGGGCTGCACGATGGCCGCGCCTGTGTCGAATCCCTGCTGGATAGCTTCCGCGAACTGCTGGTCGCCCAACGCCGTATTCTGGGCCAGGCCGCCGAAGCCGGTGATGAGGGCACTGCCTCCATCCTCTCCGACTATGTGCAGCAGCAGGAAAAACTGGTCTGGATGCTGCGCGCTTATCTGGCCTGATAGTGAACCAAGCCGACTACAGCGTACGTATGATTGCTTGAGTAAGTACCGGGCCGAAAGATCCTGACCAGACCACGGCCCAATCCGTCTAATTGTTATGTTCTGTTGCAAACCTGAGTTGTCTCTCCTTTTATCCACCCGCTTGCCGCCCTGTTTGGGCGGCTTTTTTTGTTTTTGATCTGCATCAAGGTAATCTTAATTGGCAAATTGAATGCCTATTAAGTTTTTCGCGAGAGGAATAGAATTGCCATAAAACAGACAACTGAAATGTCCAATTAGGAGAGACATGATGTTTTGTGTGCAATGTGAACAGACAATTCGTACCCCGGCAGGCAACGGCTGTGCCTACGCACAAGGTATGTGCGGCAAGACGGCGGAAACCTCGGATCTGCAGGATGTGCTGATCTATACCCTGCAGGGTCTTAGCGCCTGGGCGCTGGCCGCCCGTGAGCAGGGCGTCATAGATCGCGAGATCGATGCCTTCGTGCCCAAGGCCTTCTTCGCCACCCTCACCAACGTCAACTTCGACTCGAATCGCATCGTGGCCTACGTCAATCAGGCCCTCGCTTATCGCCAGCAGCTGTCCGATCGTCTGACCGCCATGGCGGTGCAGGTCAACGACTTGCCGTCATCCGCCCACTTCGAGCCCGGTGCCGAGCGGCTGGAACAACTTGCCCATGCCGCACCAGCCGCCCCCAATCGGGGCAAGAACGAAGTGAACGAGGACATCATGGGGCTGCGTCTGCTCTGTCTTTACGGCCTCAAGGGCGCCGCCGCCTATATGGAGCACGCCCGGGTGCTGGATCAGCAGAGTGACGAAGTGGCCGCCGAATTCCACCGCATCATGAGCTGGCTCAGCACAGATCCGAGCGAAATGGGTCGTCTGTTCAACTGCGCCATGGAGATCGGTCAACTCAACTTCAAAATCATGGAGATGCTGGATCTGGGTGAAACCAGCGCATTTGGCCACCCGGAACCGACCCAGGTCAGGGTCACGCCAATCCCCGGCAAATGCATTCTGGTCTCCGGCCACGACATGATGGATCTCAAGCTCATTCTGGAGCAGACCAAAGGGACCGGCATTCATGTCTACACCCACGGCGAGATGCTGCCCGCACTGGCTTACCCCTTCTTCAAGCAGTACCCCCATCTGGTGGGCAACTACGGCTCCGCCTGGCAAAACCAGCAGAAGGAGTTTGCCAACTTCCCGGGCGCCGTAGTGATGACCTCCAACTGCATCATCGACCCGAATGTGGGCAACTACTCGGATCGTATCTTCACCCGCTCCATCGTCGGCTGGCCAGGCGTAACCCATCTGGAGGGGGATGATTTCTCCGCCGTGATCGCCAAGGCGCAAGCGCTGGAAGGCTTCAAGCACACCGAGCTCGAGCACTTCATCACCATCGGCTTTGCCCGCAACGCCCTGATGCAGGCTGCGCCCGCGGTGATCGAGAAGGTCAAAGCCGGAGAGATCAGCCACTTCTTCCTGGTGGGTGGCTGTGACGGCGACAAGGCCGAGCGCGCCTATTTCACCGAGTTTGCCAAGGCGGCGCCGCGCGACAGCCTGCTGCTCACCCTGGGCTGCGGCAAATACAAGTTCAACAAGCTCGACTTTGGCGACATCAGCGGCATTCCGCGTCTGCTGGACGTGGGCCAGTGCAACGATGCCTACTCAGCCATCCAGCTGGCGCTGGCGCTCTCCGACGCGTTCGAGTGCGGGGTCAACGATCTGCCGCTGACGCTGGTGCTCTCCTGGTTCGAGCAGAAAGCCATCGTCATTCTGCTCACCCTACTCTCCCTCGGGGTGAAGGACATTCGTACCGGCCCGACCGCCCCCGCCTTCCTCACCCCGGCGCTGCTCAAGGTGCTGGAAGAGCAGTTCGGTCTGAAAGGGACCACCACGGCCGAGGCTGACTTGGCCGAGATCCTGGCGGCCTGATCGGCACCTCATGTTGTAAGCGTTTGGCGAGCCGCCCGGCTCGCCTTTTTTCTGGATCTGGCTTTTTCACCAGACGTTTTTCAAACAGTTTCAAACCTTATCAAACATAAGGAGCCTTGTGATGACCTCTCTCACGCTCACCTGCATTGGCCGCAAACAGAACACCCACGACGTCGTGAGCTGGCAGCTGGCGCCGCTTTCTGGCGGCCTCCCTCCCGTGCTGGCTGGCCAGTGCATCACCCTGCATACCGAGATAGACGGCCAGCCGGAGTGCCGCGCCTATACCCTCTCCTCCAGCCCGCAGGATGCATGCTGGCAGGTCACCATCAAGGATGTGGGACGGGTCTCCCACCATCTGCACCAGACCCTGCAAGTGGGGGACGAGACCCAGGTGGATGGCCCGTTCGGCGACTTCAACCTGACCGCCTTGCCCTGCGAACGACCACTGCTGTTGAGCGCCGGTTCCGGCATCACCCCCATGTGGGCCATGTTGCGGGACGAGCTAGCCAAACGGCCGGATGCCGATATTCGCTTTATCCATAGCGCCCGCTCGCCGGAGGATGTGATCTTCGCAGACGAACTGGCTGCGCTGGCCG
>NZ_JBODRQ010000079.1:0-17153 GCF_050633025.1 Aeromonas sp. | reverse complement strand
TGGAACGAAAAAATCGCGGGCTTGAATTTCGTTTCCTAGTACTTCAAGAACTTGATGAGAGTCTCTGAATGCAGGTGACTCAATTAGGGTACGGAGCAGGGAGCTAAGTCTACGATGCATGCGTGCATTAGTTGCAGCATTGTTACCGATGTGCATTCCTGCTCTAGCACCGCCTAGAATGGGGTTTAAGTTTGGCTCGGCGTGAACGTGCTGCTGGGCGCCAAAAACAAGGTCAACAACAATTCTTTCACCGGGGTTATAAATTACATCAGTAATTTCGCCTTGGCCATGAACAGCTCGAGTTTCATCCAGTACAGACAGCGAACAATTTGGTTGATGAGGGCGTGCTCCAAAGCATGCTGCACGTCCATTTCTGGTTGGCTTCCGAAAGAAAGCTGGGCCACGGCACTCTGGACAAACAAGATTTCTTCTTTTCTCGCTTATGTCAGCAAGTGGTAATTGAGAAAATTGAGCTGATGTATAGGTGTGGTTATCGAGTATGCAAAGTGCGATATCCATGAGAAGATTCCTTCCGAATTGAGTATTTGGGCGCTAACAGTTATTAGATGGAAGGCAGTACCAATTCGTTAATAGAGCCTTCCATATAACGCCGGTTCGCCGTAATCACCACGGAAAAATTTATTTTAAAATACAGCATTACCTATAGATTCTGGTGCTGAACTCATTCGCTAAACATTCTCCTTTGGCTCTACTTTTTGCCACGAGCAAAATACGCCTCTATAACAGCAATGGAAAGCGCCATCCAGCCTACTTTTAGTAAATAAGTTAGTAGTGTGATCGGGGGCTATATATCAAAAAATCGAAGGAGTGCCGCGCCTTCTGTCACTGGCTCGGCCAGCAATTGGCCGACGGCGAACCGGACCGGGAGGAGGGCGGGGTTGCCACCCTCTGAGGCAGGTCACTGAATCGGGGGCGCTGGCGTGGTTAAATGGTCGGCTCACATCTTGCCGGATATTGCTGTGACCATGCCATCTGACCTTCAGCCGCTGCTCGCTTGGCCTGATTATCTGCAGGCCTCCTGGCTGCGCTGCGCCCACCAGACCAGTGCCACCCTCTGGCATCCGCCCCACAGCGCCAAGGGGCAGACCTTGCAGAGCCTGCGCCAGCGCAAGCGCGACCTGCTCACCACCGGCGAGATGGCCCTCGAAGATCTCTACGAATTTATGGAGGGGCGCCCCTGCGCCCTGCTGCTCACCGACGAGAGCGGCTGCCTGCTGGCCCAGACCGGCCACCCCGATACCCTGCGCGAGCTGGCGGTGCTGGGGTTTGGCCCCGGCGCCTTCTTCAGCGAGGGGCGCATCGGCACCAATGCCATCAATCTGGCGGCGCTGGAGGGCGTGCCGCTCTGCGTCAGCGGCCCCCAGCACTTCAACCAGACCCTCCACCCGTGGCACAGCTGCGCCAGCCCGGTCTACAACAGCAATGGCCGTCAGGTCGCCATCATCGCGTTGATCTGCAAGGTGGAGGAGGCGAGCGCTGGCGATCTGGCGCTCACCGTCAGCGCCGGGCGCGAACTGGCCCATCTGCTGCAGATGGAGACCCTGATGCAGGAGTCCCAGCACCACCTGAGCGAGCTCTACGCCCTGCTCGATGGCATGGATGACGGCGTGCTGGCTTGGGACCCGCAGGGGCGGCTGCGCTACCTCAACGCGCTGGCGGCCCACCGGCTGCGGCTCGATCCCGCTCTCTGTCTCGGCCAGCCGCTGGAGCAGCACCTGCTGTTGCCCCAGCGCTTACAGCTGGCCATCAGGGGGCAGACGCCGCTGAGTCATGTGGAGGTGACGCTGGAGCGGCTCGGCGCGCAGGAGGGGGAGTTTATCAATGCGCTAGTGAGCCTCAAGCCGTTGCCGGGGCCGGAGGGGGTCAGCTTTATCGCCCTGCTGCACCCGGTCGATCGGCTGCGGGCTATTCACCAGCTGCGCCAGACGGTGCCCGAGCTGTCGGCGCTGGTGGGCGAATCGAGCGCCATGCGCAAGCTGCTGCGCTACGCCCGGCAGGCGGCCCAGAGTCAGGGGCCGATCCTGCTGCGCGGCGAGGAGGAGGTGGGCAAGGCCCAGCTGGCTGAGGCGATCCACTTTGGCAGCGAGCGGGCCGCCGGGCCGCTTATTACCCTCAACTGCAAGGCGCTGCCGAGCGAGCGGATGGCGCTGGAGCTGATGGGCTCCGACGAGGCGGGGCAGGAGCGGGCGGGCAAGTTCGAGCTGGCCCACGGTGGCACCCTGGTACTGGAGCAGGTGGAGTGCCTCTCTGCCCCCATGCAGGCGGCGCTGCTGCAACTGCTCAAGACCGGCCGCATCCAGCGCTTCGATTCGGCCCGCATCCTGCCGCTCAAGGTGCGGATCATCGCCACCAGCAGCGCCCCGCTGGAGCAACTGGTGCAGGAGGGGCTGTTTGGCCGCCAGCTGCTCTATGCCTTGCAGGCGTGCGAGCTGTGGCTGCCGGGATTGCGGGAGCGCGCGGCGGATCTGCCGGGCCTGATCAGCCAGCAGTTGGCGGCGCAGGGACGCGAGCCGGTGCGCCAGTTCAGTCCGGCGGCCCTCGACTGTCTGCTCGCCTATCCCTGGCCCGGCAATCTGGGGGAGCTGCGCAGCGCCGTCGAGCATGCCCTGCTCCACGCCGGTCAGGGGCCGATCCCGCCCGAGGCGCTGCCCGCCGCCATTCGCCACGGCTATCAGCGGGTGGCGGATGAGGTGGTGGGGCAACCGCTGCTCACGCTGGCGGAGCTGGAGCAGCAAGCCATCTTGCGCTGCGCTCACGCCTGCAAGGGGCAGGTGAGCCAGATGGCCCAGCATCTTGGCATCAGCCGCACCACCCTCTGGCGGCGACTCAAGCTGCTCGAGATCGATCCCGCCGACTATCACGGCTGATGGTGATCCGTCGCCAAGAGGCCCGCAGAAAACGAAACGGCCCCGCAGTTGCGGGGCCGTGTTATGTGGCTAGGTCAGTCGTGGCGTGGTTACAGCCCCAGCTGGTGGGCGGTGACGATGGCCGCCAGCACATCCTCGGCAGTGACCTTGAACGGCATGTTGTGGATGGTCTCGCCCTCGGCGGTGGAGGCTTTGGCCACCTCCATCAGGCGCGCCATATCCAGCTCCTTGACCCCCATCATATGCAGGTTGGTCGGCAGGCCCACCGAGCGGCAGAAGCCCAGCACGGTTTCGATCTCCGCCATCGGTGCGTTCTCCAGCACCAGCTGCACCAGGGTACCGAACGCCACTTTCTCACCGTGGTAGAGGTGGTGACACTCGGCCAGCTGGGTCAGACCGTTGTGGATGGCGTGGGCGGCAGCCAGTCCGCTGCTCTCGAAGCCGATACCGCTCAGGTAGGTGTTGGCCTCGATGATGTTCTCTACCGCCTTGGTGCAGAGTCCCTGTTCCACCGCCAGCTTGGCCTTGTAGCCATCTGCCAGCAGGGTCTTGTAGCAGAGCTCGGCGATGGCCTGCGCCGCCAGCGTGGAGGCGCCACCGGCCATGGTCTGGCAACCGGAGACCTTGTTGGCGCGCGCCTCGAAGTAGGTGGAGAGCGCATCCCCCATGCCGGAGACCAGCAGCCGCACCGGAGCGCGAGAGACCACGCCGGTATCCATGATGACCATGTTGGGGTTGGTCGGGATCATCAGGTATTCGCTGAACTGTCCTTCCGGGGTGTAGATGACCGCCAGCGCGCTGGTGGGGGCATCGGTGGAGGCGATGGTGGGCACTATGACCACCGGCACCTTCTGGTAGAAGGCGACGGCCTTGGCGGTATCCAAGGTTTTGCCGCCGCCGATGCCGATGATGACGTCAAACGGGGTCTGCTGGCAGCGGGCCAGCAGGCGGTCGATCTCGGGGCGGGAGCACTCGCCGTTGAAGCAGTCGAACTCGGGCTTGATACCGGCGCCATGGAAGCTGGTGGCCACGGTATCGCCTACCAGCTTGGTGACGAAGGCATCTGCCAGAATAAGCGGCTTGCTGCCGAGCGCTTTAACGTAGTTGCCGATATTGGCGAGGGCCCCGTTGCCTTGCACGTATTTGCTGGGGCTGATGATAATGCGGTCCATATTTTATCCCTCTCTCTTTATGAATTAAGAATCGGGGCGAAGGGCCGACGGTGCCGGGGACTCCTTCGTCTTTACTTGCACAACAGTGGAGCAGCACAGGCTCAGCGAGCGCAGCCCCTTGAAACAGTGGCGTCAGTCGCCGAAGCGATCAAAGGCCAGCTGCTGGAAGCAGGCCAAGGCGGCGGTGGCATCCTCGCCGCGCGCCAGCAGGGTGAGCATGTCGCCCTGACGCACGTTGAGCATGGCGAGGCGGGTCAGGCTGCGGGGGTTGGCCTCTTTATCCCCCTTTTGCAGCTTGAGTTCAGCGGCAAAGGGCTTGAGGGTGGCCACCAGCCGGGCGGCGGGACGCACATGCAGACCGTGGGGGTTATCCACCACCACCTCGCAGCGCAGCCAGCCGTCGTCGGCAACGGGGGCCGTCTCGGTGGCGGTCTGCGCCGCGCTGGCTGGCAGCATCGTCTGTTTCGGGCCAAGGGCCCCCAGCGCCTCGGCGGCCACCTCGTCCAGCGTCAGGCCGGAACCGGCCGCCACCACGGCGGCCAGAGTACCTTCGACCAGCGGGGCGGGGCAGAGCCGCACCCGGGCGCTCAGCTCCGGGGGCAGCAGTTCGAGGGCGGTCTCGGCGCTCAGCAGAGCGCTGCCCAAGTCCATCAGCACCAGCACGCCGCTGCCGTCGTCCGCTTCTTCAATCGCACTCATCACCGCGATGGCATCGGTGCCGATGGGGTGGTCGGGGTCATCGACCCCAGCCGCCAGCAGCAATCGGGCCGGGCTGCCGAGCTGGTCAGCCAGCGCTTTCAAGCCGGCCGCCAGCAGGGCGCTGTGAGAGACAACTACGATTCCGATCATGTCACAACCTCGCTCTGTCACGCAGGGCGGTCAGCAGCAGCAGGGTCGAGGTGGCCCCGGCATCCTGATGGCCGATGCTGCGCTCGCCAAGATAGCTGGCGCGCCCCTTGCGAGCCTGCATCTGGATGGTCGCCTCGGTACCGGCCGCGGCGGCTGCCACCGCCTTGTCCAGTGCTTCGTTGAGGGGCAGCTCTTGCTGCTGCGCCTGTTGCAGGGCGGCCAGCGCTGGCCACCAAGCGTCGCACATGGTCTTGTCGCCCGGCTCGGCACGGCCGCGGGAGACGATCCCCTCCACCCCGTCGCTCAGCATTTTGCACAGCTGGCTGAGGCTCAGGCTCTGGCAGGCATCGCTGCTGGCCGCGGCCCGGATAAAGAAGGTGCCGTAGAGCGGGCCGCTGGCGCCGCCGACCGATGAGAGCAAGGTCATGCCGGTGGTTTTCAGTACCTGCCCGATATCCTTGTCCGCTACCGCCGGCAGCTTCTCGGCCACCTTGGCGAAGCCGCGCTGCATGTTGAGGCCGTGGTCGCCGTCGCCGATGTCGGTATCCAGCGCGGTGAGGTAGTCACGCTGCTCGGTAAAGATGTGTTCGCAGTCGAGCAGCCAGTTGACGATGTGATGCTTGCTTAACATGGGTTCTCCTTAGCAGCCGCGACGCAGGGCGGGGGTGTGAACGGGGGCATCCCACAGGGTCATCAGCTCATCATCCACCTTGAGCAGGGTGATGGAGATCCCGGTCATGTCGAGGGAGGTGCAGTAGGGGCCAATCAGGTTGCGCACCAGATGGATGCCCGCCTCTTCGCACAGGGTGGCAAGGCGACCATAGACGCCATAGAGCTCGGAGATGGGGGTGCCGCCGAGGCTGTTAACCAGCGCGATAACCCGATCGCCCTTGTTGAGCGGTTCGATAAAGGTGTGCTCTTCCTGCCAACTGCCGCTGGTGCGATCCCAGTGGCGCAGGGTGCGGCCATAGGGGGTATTGTCTGCCAGCTCGCTGAACATGTCGTCCACCAGAGTATTGAGGTCGGTGAAGGGGCGGCGCTCGATGCCCGGCTCGCCGTGGATACCGACGCCGAACTCCATCTCGTTGTCCGCCAGAGTGAAGGAGGGCTTGCCAGCGGCAGGTACTGTGCAGGCATGCATGGCCACGCCTATGGTACGGCTCTGGTTGTTGATGCGACGGGCCAGCGCCTCGCAGCGCGCCAGATCGTAGCCCGCCTCGGCGGCGGCACCGACCAGCTTCTCGCACAGCACGGTCGTGGCAACCCCACGGCGACCGGCGGTGTAGAGGCTGTCTTTGACCGCCACGTCGTCATCGATCAGGGCGAAGCCCACTTTTACGCCATCGCCGTGCAGCAGCTCGACCGCGGTCTCGAAGTTGAGCACGTCGCCGGTGTAGTTCTTCACCAGAAACAGCACGCCCGCGCCGCCATCAACGGCCTGACCGCACTCGTACATCTGATCCGGGGTCGGGGAGGTAAAGATCTCGCCGGGGCAGGCGCCATCCAGCATCCCCTTGCCCACCAGACCACCGTGCATCGGCTCGTGGCCGCTGCCACCGCCGGAGACCAGCGCCACCTTGCCCATCACGGGGGAGTCGGCGCGAGTGATGTAGTGGGGTTCGATACGTACCTTGAGCTCGGGGTGGGCGGCTGCCATCCCCATCAGTTGTTCACGGACCACGGCATCGACGGCATTGATCAGTTTCTTCATGGCTCACTCCTTGGCTTGCCACCGCTCGGGTGGGCAAATGGTTGATGGAGCCAGTCTAACGACAGAAAAAGGGATAAAAATGACGGGCGATTTGGTTCGGATTTGAAACAGCAGAAGGGGGACAGGTGTTTCAATCTGAAACGGCGCAGGGCTAGCGAGCGGGAAACTGTTAGCTGACTCACAGCCATGAAAAAGGGCGACAGGACCCTTTTCA
Organism: Aeromonas sp.; assembly: GCF_050633025.1. Lineage (GTDB taxonomy): Bacteria > Pseudomonadota > Gammaproteobacteria > Enterobacterales > Aeromonadaceae > Aeromonas. The sequence continues at coordinate 10,319 of NZ_JBODRQ010000079.1, read as the reverse complement.
TGGCCGCCCGCTCGATCTCGATAACTTCAGCTCCCGGCGATAGAGATGAGGTGCTGATTGTCACTTGGGCCTTGATAGAGTTCTGTGAACCTCGCGGTTATTGAGGGACGGTTATCTGCAGGACAAGGAGCCTGAAGCGAACGGGCAGAGAGGTGCGGGCTGCCTGGCTGCAAACCGGTCAGAACAGGTGGTGCAGCAATGAAAAGGGGCACCTCGCGGTTCCCCTTTTGCATGCTTGTGCGGCAGTCGCTGATTACAGCATCTGCTTGAGGCGATAGAGCAGATCCAGCGCCTGACGGGGGGTGAGCTCGTCCGGGCGCACCGCTTCCAGCTCTTCCACCACCGGATGAGGCTGCGGGGCGAGAGTCACCGGGGCCGGGCGGCTTTCACCGGCGGCGACCGGGGTGGCACTCTCCAGCTCGTGCAGTTTGTGGCGGGCCTGCTGGATCACCGATTTGGGCACCCCCGCCAGCGCCGCCACTTGCAGACCGTAGGAGCGGCTGGCCGCGCCTTCCTGCACCGCGTGCATAAAGGCGATGGTGTCGCCGTGCTCCACCGCATCGAGGTGGACGTTGGCCAGCCCACTCATCAGCTCGGGCAAGCGGGTCAGCTCGAAGTAGTGGGTGGCGAACAGGGTGTAGGCGCCGATCTTGCTCGCCAGCTGTTCGGCGCAGGCCCACGCCAGCGAGAGGCCGTCGTAGGTACTGGTGCCGCGGCCAATCTCGTCCATCAGCACCAGACTGCGGGCGGTGGCGTTGTTGAGGATATTGGCGGTCTCGGTCATCTCCACCATAAAGGTGGAGCGGCCGGAGGCGAGATCGTCCGACGCGCCGATGCGGGTGAAGATGCGGTCGATGGGGCCGATATGGGCGCTGTCGGCCGGAACGAAGGCGCCGATATGGGCCAGCAGCACAATCAGCGCGGTCTGGCGCATATAGGTCGATTTACCGCCCATGTTGGGGCCGGTGATGATCAGCATCCGCCGCTCCCGCTCCAGCCGGATGGGGTTGGCGATAAAGGGGTCTGTCATCACCTGCTCAACCACCGGGTGGCGTCCCGCTTCGATCAGGATCTGATCCTCATCGATGAGGGTCGGGCAGCGATAGTCGAGGGTCTCGGCCCGCTCGGCCAGGTTGGCCAGCACGTCCAGCTCCGCCAGTGCGGCGGCGGAATCCTGCAGATCGCCGAGGTGGGGCAGCAGGGTATCGAGCAGCTCTTCGTAGAGCCGTTTCTCCAGCGCCAGCGCCTGGGACTGGGCGGTGAGCACCTTGTCCTCGTACTTCTTCAGCTCATCGATGATGTAGCGTTCGTTGTTCTTGAGGGTCTGGCGGCGGATGTAGTGGGCCGGCACCAGATGGCTGTTGGCGCGGCTCACCTCGATATAGAAGCCGTGCACCTTGTTGTAACCCACCTTGAGGGTGTTGATGCCGGTCAGCAGTTTCTCCCGCTCCTCGATACGGGCGAGGCTGGCGGTGGCGCCGTTGGCGAGATCCCGTAGCTCGTCCAGCTCCTGATTGAAGCCGTCACGGATAACACCGCCATCGCGGATCAGCACCGGCGGTACCTCCATCACCGCACGCTCCAGCAGGTCGAGCAGCTCGGGGAAGGTACTGGCACGATCGCGCAGCTGTTGCACCGCTTCGTGCTCGTTGTCGGCCAGCAGGCGCTGCAACTCGGGCAGCTGAGCGAAGGCCTGACGCAGGCGGGTGAGGTCGCGCGGGCGGGCCGAGCGCAGGGCGAGGCGGGCCAGCACCCGCTCCACATCACCCACCTGACGCAGCAGGTTGCCCAACTCGTCGTAGAGGTTCTGCTCGATGAGCTCCTTGATGGTGCTCTGGCGACCTTTCAGGATCACCCGATCGCGGATCGGTTGGTGGATCCAGCGCTTGAGCAGGCGGCTGCCCATGGGGGTGGCGGTGCAGTCCAGCACGGCGGAGAGGGTGTTGTCGTGGCCGCCGGCCAGATTCTGGGTCAGCTCCAGATTGCGGCGGGTGGCGGCATCCATGATGACGGCGTGATCCGGCTGCTCGAGGCGCACGTTGCGGATGTGGGGCAGGGCGGTGCGCTGGGTGTCCTTGACGTACTGCATCAGACAACCGGCGGCGCACAGGGCGGTCTCGCTCTTGTCGACGCCAAATCCCACCAGATCCTGGGTGCCGAACTGCTGGCAGAGCAGCTTGCGGGCGGTGCCCAGCTCAAACTCCCACTCCGGGCGGCGACGCAGGCCGCGGCGACCCTCGATGTGGTGCAGGAACTCGAACGATTCGGGATAGAGCAGTTCGGCCGGATTGGTGCGCTGCAGCTCCGCTAGCAGGGTCTCTTCTTTCTCGAACTGGTTGATGAAGAAGCGGCCGGAGCCGATGTCCATGGTGCCATAGCCGAAGCGGCGGCCATCGTGATAGACGGCGGCGATCAGGTTGTCCTGCCGCTCGCTCAGCAGCGCCTCGTCAGAGACGGTGCCCGGGGTGATGATGCGAATGACTTTGCGCTCCACCGGCCCCTTGCTGGTGGCGGGATCCCCCACCTGTTCGCAGATAGCTGCGGATTCGCCGAGCTGCACCAGCTTGGCCAGATAACCCTCGATGGCGTGATAGGGCACCCCCGCCATCGGAATGGGGCTGCCGGCCGACTGGCCGCGCTTGGTCAGGGAGATGTCGAGCAGTTGGGAGGCCTTGCGGGCATCGTCGTAGAACAGCTCGTAGAAGTCGCCCATCCGGTAGAACAGCAGGATCTCCGGGTTCTCGGCCTTGAGGCCAAGGTACTGCTGCATCATTGGCGTGTGGGCGCTCAGATTTGCGCCGGGAGCGGAGCCTGTGGCGCCGCTGGCTTGGTGTTGTGCGGTCATGTTCTGTTCCAGAAGGGGCCTCTGCGGGCCAGTGTCTGCGGTGATGAGCCTTGAGCTTGATGGCGCCATTCTACACATAAGCGCTGCGACGGGGGAGCGGGTGTTCCGAGCGCAGCTGCTCTGCACTATTGAAGTCATGACTCCGGTGCAGCACCTCACATTGCGGCAGGCAAGGGCGGTCTGCCGTGGTTGCGGGCGGCGCTAGCGGGATCGCATAATGTGCCCCTTGAGCGGATCATAAGGAGTCGTGATGAAACTGGATGCAGAGATAGAGCACCTTGCCATCGAGCTGGGACGGGCCCTCGGTCAACGGGGCTGGCTGGCTGCGACCGCTGAATCCTGTACCGGCGGCGGGGTGGCCAGCGCCATCACCGACATCGCGGGCAGCTCCGGCTGGTTCGATCGCGGATTTGTCACCTACACCAACGAGGCCAAGCAGCAGATGTTGGGGGTGAGCAGCGAGAGCCTTGAGCAGCACGGTGCGGTGAGCGAAGCCGTGGTGCTGGAGATGGCCCGCGGCGCGCTGGCGCACTCGTCTGCCTCCATCAGCGTTGCCATCAGCGGCATCGCCGGCCCCGGCGGCGCCACCGAGGGCAAGCCGGTCGGCACCATCTGGTTCGCCTGGGCCGACCGCAATGGCCGTCACCACTCCCTGCTCGCCCGCTTCGATGGGGATCGCCGACAGGTACGCCAGCAGGCGGTGAGACAGGCCTTGTCGGGTCTGTTGGCCCTGCTCAGATAAATTGGGCTTGATACTGTATGAATAGACAGTATACTTAGCCCAACTTCACTTCTTACTCACGATTTCCAGCGGAGATTGGCATGGATCAGAACAAACAGAAGGCACTGGCGGCTGCGCTGGGTCAGATTGAAAAGCAGTTCGGCAAAGGCTCCATCATGCGTCTGGGCGACAGCAAGACCATGGATATCGAAGCCATCTCTACCGGTTCCCTCTCGCTGGACGTGGCGCTGGGCATTGGCGGTCTGCCGTGTGGCCGTATCGTCGAGATCTACGGCCCGGAATCTTCCGGTAAAACCACCCTCACCCTGCAGGTGATTGCGGAAGCCCAGAAGAAAGGCAAAACCTGTGCCTTCGTCGATGCGGAGCATGCGCTGGATCCTATTTATGCTGCCAAGCTGGGCGTCAACGTTGACGACCTGCTCATCTCCCAGCCGGATACCGGTGAACAGGCGCTGGAGATCTGCGACATGCTGGTTCGCTCCAACGCGGTTGACGTCATCATCGTCGACTCCGTGGCGGCTCTGACGCCGAAAGCGGAAATCGAAGGGGAGATGGGTGACTCCCACGTTGGCCTGCAGGCCCGTCTGATGTCCCAGGCGCTGCGCAAGCTGACCGCCAACATCAAGAACGCCAACTGCCTGTGCATCTTCATCAACCAGATCCGAATGAAGATCGGCGTTATGTTCGGTAGCCCGGAGACCACTACCGGTGGTAACGCGCTCAAGTTCTACGCCTCCGTGCGTCTGGATATCCGTCGTATCGGCGCCATCAAGGAAGGCGACGAAGTGGTCGGTAACGAGACCCGCGTCAAGGTAGTCAAGAACAAGGTGGCCCCGCCCTTCAAGCAGGCTGAATTCCAGATCTTCTACGGTGCCGGCATCTCCAAAGAGGGAGAGCTGGTGGATCTCGGCGTCAAGCACAAGCTGATCGACAAGGCGGGTGCCTGGTACAGCTACAACGGCGAGAAGATTGGTCAGGGCAAGGCCAACGTGATGAAGCTGTTCGCCGAGAACAAGGCGCTGGCTGGCGAAGTGGAAGCCAAGCTGCGTGAGCTGCTGCTCTCCGGTGCCGTACCTGTCGATGACAAGGCTGCACCGGTTGAGGCAGAAGAGTTCGATGCCGAAAGCGAACAAGAGTTCGAATAAGGAACAAAGGAAGGCCGGGTAGATACCCGGCCTTGTTATTTATGGTTGATGAATCCGTTACCGAACCGGTCGAGCCTGCCGAACCGACCTTTGCCGAGCAGCTTACCGCCGCCCGCGCCTTTGCCATGCGCAGTCTGGCCCGTCGCGAGAGTGCCGAGTCAGAGCTGGCCAACCGGCTGCGCCAGCAGGGTTTCAATGAAGAGGTGATCGAGGCGGTGGTCGACTACTGCCGCGGTTACAACTGGGTCAATGACGAGCGCTATGGTGCCATGGCGGTACGGGCCGGTGCCGCCAAGGGACATGGCCCGCTCAAAATCCGTTTCGACCTGCGTCGCAAGGGGCTGGACGATGGCCAGATCGATGCCGCCTTCGAGCAACCCGAGCTGGACTGGTTCGCGCTCGCCTTCGAACTGCTGGAGCGACGGGCAAAAATAGCCGAGCTGGCCGATTTCAAGCTACGGATGAAGTGGCTCAAGTATCTGCTGGGGCGCGGCTTTACCCAGGATCAGGCTCGCTACGCCATCTCTGCCCTGCAGGAGCGGGAGGAGTAACGGCACTGCGTGGCAAACGTCGTTTCACCTCTCTTTGCGGCCGGTTTTTCCTCCCGGCTCAGTAGGTTGCGAGCGCAATTCCGAAAAATCGGTCTTTTGTTCATCCCATCCCTCTTTGTGCGCTGTTTTTTTGCCTCTCGACAGTGAAAAAAGCCACTGTGAGCAGCGATGCTCTTTTCTGACCCGTTTATGTGTGCTTTTTCGCCCGTGGCGGCCCTGTCTGTTTTACTTTACCCCGCAGAAAACTTACATTAATGCGGTTAAAAGTCCGTATTCGAATCAAGCAGGATTTTCCATGTATATGTCCACGTCAGAGATTCGCGCTGCGTTTCTCGAGTATTTCCGTTCCCAGGGACACCAGGTTGTCTCCTCCAGCTCGCTGGTACCGCATAACGACCCGACCCTGTTGTTTACCAACGCGGGTATGAACCAGTTCAAGGACGTGTTCCTTGGCGCAGACAAGCGTGCCTACAATCGCGCGACGACTTCCCAGCGTTGCGTGCGTGCCGGTGGTAAGCACAACGATCTGGAAAACGTCGGCTATACCGCTCGTCACCACACCTTCTTCGAAATGCTGGGCAACTTCAGCTTCGGTGACTACTTCAAGCAGGATGCTATCAAGTTTGCATGGGGCTTCCTGACAGAGGTGCTGCAGCTGCCGAAAGAGCGCCTGCTGGTGACCGTCTACGCGACTGATGATGAAGCGTTCGAGATCTGGGAAAAAGAGGTCGGAGTGCCGGCCGATCGCATCGTGCGCATCGGTGACAACAAGGGCGCGCCGTATGCCTCTGACAACTTCTGGGCCATGGGCGATACCGGCCCGTGTGGTCCCTGCACCGAGATCTTCTATGACCACGGCGATCACATCTGGGGTGGCCGTCCCGGCTCACCGGAAGAGGATGGCGACCGTTTCATCGAGATCTGGAACGTGGTCTTCATGCAGTTCAACCGTCAGGCTGACGGCACCATGGAGCCGCTGCCCCGTCCGTCCGTGGATACCGGTATGGGTCTGGAGCGTATCTCCGCCATCATGCAGGGTGTCCACTCCAACTATGAAATCGACATATTCCAGGCGCTGATCAAGAAAGCGGCCGAGATTGTCGGCACCACCGATCTGAGCAACCAGTCTCTGCGCGTCATCGCTGACCACATCCGCTCCTGCGCCTTCCTGGTGGCTGATGGCGTGATGCCGTCCAACGAAGGTCGTGGCTATGTGCTGCGTCGCATTATCCGCCGCGCCGTGCGTCACGGTCGCAAGCTGGGCGCGACCGATGTCTTCTTCTACAAACTGGCTGCCGAGCTGGCCGTACAGATGAAGGATGTCGCTGCCGAGCTGATCGCCCAGCTGCCGCTGGTCGAGCGCGTGCTGCGCATCGAAGAGGAGCAGTTCGTCCGCACGCTGGATCGCGGTCTGCTGCTGCTGGAAGACGCTCTGGCCAACCTGGGCGATGCCAAGGTTATTCCGGGCGAAGTAGTGTTCAAGCTGTATGACACTTACGGCTTCCCGGCCGACCTGACTGCCGACGTGGTGCGCGAGCGCGAGATCGGCATCGACGAAGAGGGCTTCAAGGCCGAGATGGAGAAGCAGCGTGCTCGCGCCAAGGAAGCGTCCAACTTCGGCGTGAACTACAACGAGATGATCAAGCTCGACTTCGAGACCCCCTTCACCGGTTACAAGACCCTGACCGAGCGTACCCGCGTGCTCGGTATCTATAAGGGGGTGGAAGAGGTGAGCGGTCTTATCGCCGGTGACGAAGCGGTCATCGTGCTGGAAGAGACCCCCTTCTACGCCGAGTCCGGCGGCCAGATCGGCGACAGCGGTACCCTGAAAGTGGACGACGGTATCTTTGCCGTGACCGACACCCTGAAAGCGGGCAAGGCGATCATCCACAAGGGCTACATGGAGCTGGGCACTCTGGAGAAAGGTGCCGAAGTGGAAGCCGTGGTTGATGGCGATCGTCGTCAGGCCATCGCCCTGAACCACTCTGTGACCCACCTGCTGCACGCTGCCCTGCGTCAGGCTTTGGGCGAGCATGTCACCCAGAAAGGTTCTCTGGTTGGGGTCGAGCGCATGCGTTTCGACTTCTCCCACTTCGAGGGGCTGACCATGGCGACCATTCGCCGAGTCGAGGAGCTGGTCAACAACCAGATCCGTGCCAACCACGAAATCACCACCCAGCTGATGGATCTGGAAGCGGCCAAGTCCGCCGGTGCCATGGCGCTGTTTGGTGAAAAATATGAAGACGACGTGCGCGTGGTGCGCATGGGCGACTACTCCACCGAGCTGTGCGGCGGTACTCACGCCAAGCGCACCGGTGATATCGGCTTCTTCAAGATCATCGCCGAGAGCGGTATCGCTGCAGGCGTGCGCCGTATCGAAGCGGTGACCGGCAAAGCGGCCATCGACTTCATGCACCAGGTTGGCGAGCAGATTGAAGAGGCTGCTGCCTTGGTGAAAGGCGACCAATTCTGCATCGCCGACAAGGTTCGCCAGATACTGGACAAGGCCAAGATGATGGAGCGCGAGCTGGAGCAGCTCAAGGCCAAGCTGGCCGCTCAGGCCGGTAACGATCTGCTGGGTCAGGTGATCGAGATCAACGGTCAGAAGGTGCTGGTTGCTGCGCTGGAAGGGGCCGATCCGAAATCCCTGCGCGGCATGCTGGACGAGCTGAAGAACCAGATGAAGTCCGGTGTTGTGCTGCTGGCCACCTGTGCCGATGGCAAGGTCAACCTTATCGCGGGCGTTACCAACGACCTGACCGGCAAGGTCAAGGCCGGTGAACTGGTCAATCTGGTTGCCCAGCAGGTGGGTGGCAAGGGCGGTGGCCGTCCGGACATGGCGCAGGCGGGGGGTACCCAGCCTGAGGCGGTGCCGGCAGCGCTGCAATCCGTTCACTCCTGGCTGGAAGAGCGCCTGTAATAGGGCGAGGTGATCTGTGGCACTCTATGTACAGAAGTACGGCGGCACCTCGGTCGGCACACTGGAGCGGATCGAGGCGGTAGCTGAGCGGGTTGAACAGACCCGCGCCCAGGGACACGACGTGGTGGTGGTTGTCTCCGCCATGTCGGGCGAAACCAACCGGCTGCTGGGCATGGCCCAGCAACTGGATCCTGATGCCAATCGGCGGGAGATGGATGTACTGGTCTCCACCGGTGAGCAGGTCACCATAGCACTGCTGGCCATCGCGTTGAACAAACGCGGTTGCCCGGCGGTCTCGATGACCGGTGATCAGGTGCGGATTCATACCGATTCCGCCTATGGCAAGGCGCGCATCACCCACATCGACACCGAGCTGGTTCATGCCGAACTGGCTGCGGGCAAGGTGGTGGTGATCGCCGGTTTCCAGGGCCGTGACGAGCATAACGCCATCACGACCCTGGGCCGTGGCGGTTCGGATACCACGGCGGTTGCCGTGGCGGCGGCCATCAAGGCCGATGAGTGCCAGATCTTTACCGATGTGGATGGGGTATACACCACGGATCCGCGCATCGAGCCCAAGGCGCGTCGTCTCGACACCATCACCTTCGAGGAGATGCTGGAGATGGCCAGTCTCGGCGCCAAGGTGCTGCAGATCCGCTCGGTGGAGTTTGCGGGCAAGTACCGCGTCCCGCTGCGGGTGCTGTCGAGCTTTGTCGACGGAGAGGGAACCTTAATCACATATGGAGGTGATAGGATGGAAGCCCCCCTGATATCCGGGATCGCTTTTAACCGCAACGAGGCCAGCCTGACCATTCTGGGTGTGCCGGACAGGCCCACTGTTGCCGCGCAGATCCTGAATCCGATCAGCGACGCCAACATTGATGTCGACATGATTGTACAAAATACCCTGGGAGATGGTACCGCCGACTTCACCTTCACGGTGAGTCGTGACGACTATCGCCGTGCCCGAGCGCTGCTGGAGGAGACCGCGACTGAGCTTGGCGCCTCCTGTGTGCAGGGGAATGGCGAGATAGCCAAGGTTTCCATTGTAGGTGTCGGTATGTGGAACCATCCCGGTGTTGCGCGCACCATGTTCAAGGTATTGGGCGAGGAGGGGATCAACATGCAGTTGATCTCGACCTCTGAAATCAAAATCTCTGTGGTGATTGACGAGAAATACCTGGAGCTGGCGGTGCGGGCCCTGCACGCGGCTTTCGGGCTGGATCAGGCACCGCAGGAGCAGCCCTTGGGCTAACAATTCCTGATGGATTTAGTTTCAACCATTTACCATATCGATATCTTTGTTAGATAATGTCGCATATCGATATAAAAACAAAACAGGATACAGGAGCAAGCGAATGCTTATTTTGACTCGTCGTGTAGGGGAAACCCTGATGATTGGTGATGAAGTAACTGTCACCGTACTGGGCGTTAAAGGTAACCAGGTCCGTATCGGTGTAAACGCACCGAAAGAGGTCTCCGTACACCGCGAAGAGATCTATCAGCGCATCCAGGCCGAGAAAGTTCCGGGCCAACCGGGCTTCTAAGCCATTTTCATTGCTGTGACAAGGCGACACCTCATGTGTCGCCTTTTGTTTTTTCCGGCCCCCCTGAAATCTCCCTGCAGGGCGCGAAACTTCGGGATAAGTGCCGATATTGTTTGAATATTCCACGCTTTGGCCAAATGCTGAGCGAACGCGCCTTTTTCTCCAAAAAAGTGTTTGACTAAAATTCCCGGTGAAGTATTATCAGCCCCGCAAACGGAGAGGTGGCCGAGAGGCTGAAGGCGCTCCCCTGCTAAGGGAGTATGCGGCTTATACCCGCATCGGGGGTTCGAATCCCCCCTTCTCCGCCATTTGCGCCCGTAGCTCAGCTGGATAGAGTACCTGGCTACGAACCAGGTGGTCAGAGGTTCGAATCCTCTCGGGCGCACCATATTACGACTCAAACAAGAGTCATGTGTTGACCATCAGCAAGTCGACACTTTGGAAAAGGCTTACTGATAAGTAAGCTTTTTTTATCGTTTTAAAACAGGGCGCCCGTAGCTCAGCTGGATAGAGTACCTGGCTACGAACCAGGTGGTCAGAGGTTCGAATCCTCTCGGGCGCACCATATT
>NZ_JBODRQ010000078.1:0-17843 GCF_050633025.1 Aeromonas sp. | reverse complement strand
CCACACGCCAAAGCCCGCTGCTGACCACCCTGGGCAAATATTGGCAACCCCTGTCGCTGGCCGGCCTGATGCTGGTGGCGGCCCTGCTGCCGAAAGAGTTCGGTCAGCCGCTCTTTACCCTGGCGACCCTGTGGGGGCTGTGGCCCATCTCCCGCAAGGCGTGGGCGCTGACCAAGAGCGGCTCTCCCTTCGCCATCGAGACCCTGATGACGGTGGCCGCCGTGGGTGCCCTGTTCCTCGGTGAAACCGCCGAAGCGGCCATGGTGCTGCTGCTCTTTATGCTGGGTGAACATCTGGAGGCCTACGCCGCCGGACGCGCCCGGGCCGGAGTGACCGCCCTGATGGCGCTGGTACCCGACAAGGCGCTGCGGATCCGTACCACTGCCGAGAGCGAGGTGCGGGAAGAGGTCGCTGCCGATGAGCTGCGTCCCGGCGATATCATCGAAATCGCCCCGGGTGCTCGTCTACCTGCCGACGCCCGCCTGCTCGATGAGCTCGGGGCATTTGACGAGAGCGCCCTGACCGGTGAATCCATTCCGGTGGAACGCCGCCAGGGTGACAAGGTACCGGCCGGTAGTCTGGCGGCCGATCGGGTGCTGCGCCTCGAGGTGGTGTCCGAGCCCGGCAACAACGCCATCGACCGCATCCTGCACCTCATCGAGGAGGCCGAAAGCCAGCGCGCCCCCATCGAGCGCTTTATCGACCGCTTCAGCCGCTGGTATACCCCGGCCATGATGCTGGTTGCCCTGCTGGTGGTGCTGGTGCCGCCGCTTGCCTTCGGCCAGAGCTGGGATGAGTGGGTTTATCGTGGGCTGGCACTGCTGCTGATCGGTTGCCCCTGCGCGCTGGTCATCTCCACCCCGGCAGCGGTTACCTCGGCGCTGGCCGCCGCTACCCGTCAGGGGGCGCTCATCAAGGGCGGTGCTGCGCTGGAGCGATTGGCCCATATCGATACCGTTGCGTTTGACAAGACCGGCACCCTGACCCTGGGCAAGCCGCAGCTGACCGAACTGGTGAGCCTCAATGGCCAGCCGGAAACCGAGCTGCTGGCACTGGCGGCTGCCATCGAGCAGGGCTCCCACCACCCGCTGGCCCGCGCCGTATTTGCCGCCGCCAACGAGCAGGGGTTGGCACAGGTAGAAGCCCGCGACCTGCGAGCCCTGCCGGGCATGGGTGTTGAAGGGCGCATCAACGGCGAGCTGTGGCAACTGCTGGCACCGAGCCGGGTGGCGACCCTGAATGTGGAACAGCAGACCCGGATTGGGTCGCTGGAGCGGCAGGGCAAGACCGTTGCGGTGCTCTGCCAGAGCAGCGATGATCAGGCGTTGCCGGTCGCCCTGCTGGCGCTGCGGGATCAGATCCGGCCGGAAGCGGCTGCGGCGCTGCAAGAGCTCAACCAGCTCGGCCTGCAGAGCATCATGCTGACCGGTGACAACCCCCGCGCAGCAGAGGCGATCGCCGGTGAGCTGGGGATGGGATGGCGCGCGGGTCTGTTGCCGGAGGGCAAGGTGGAAGAGATCGCCAAGCTCGCCAGCTCGCAGAAAGTCGCGATGATCGGTGATGGCATCAACGATGCCCCGGCCATGAAGCGGGCCAGTATCGGCATCTCCATGGGCGGCGGCACCGATGTGGCGCTGGAGACCGCCGATGCGGCGCTGACCCACAACCAGCTCGGCGGTATTGCCGCGATGATCCGGCTGTCGCGGGCGGCACTGGCCAATATTCACCAGAATATTACGCTGGCGCTGGGGCTTAAAGCCATCTTCCTGGTCACCAGCCTGCTCGGCATCACCGGCCTGTGGATTGCGGTGCTGGCCGATACCGGCGCCACCGCGCTGGTGACCGCCAACGCCTTGCGGCTGCTGCGCAAGCGTTAAGCCAGCCAATGGCATCCCAGCCAAAAGCCGTCCCCCAACCGGGACGGCTTTTCTTTTTCCTCTCATTTCTCTCACGGCACCCCGTAAAAGAAAAAGCGCGCCTGCCGGTCGGCAGTCGCGCTTTGCTTACTCTCTCGGAGTTATCCCACCCTTGGCAAGGTGGAATTCAACCCGGGGGCGCCGAGCCATCCCCCGGACTCAATGGCTTGCTTACTTGACGCTGCACTCCTGAATGACGGCAGTACCCGCCTTGACGCCAGCCGGGTCAACCTTCACCAGCACACTCCACAGCCCCTGCGGCAGGGTGATGCTGTTATTGGCACTGCCCCCCTTGGAGAAGGCGAACGAATAGCCGGTTTCAGCGTTCACCGCGCCGCCATCGTTGAGCAGGAACTCCTTGCTCCACTCCTCGTTGGCGACCTTGAACTCGGTGCTGCCGGCATAGTTGAACGCCGCCTGATAGATGGCAAGATCACCGTCCATCCCCTTGTAGCTCAGCTGGTACTGGGGCTGGGCATTCCAGCCTGAAAGCTCACCCTTGACGAACAGGTTGTAGCCGAGCGGATTGCCCGCCACCGTATCCAGCACCTTGCAGCTCTGCACCGGCTCGGTGAAGCTGACGCTCAGGGTCGGTTTGTCCTTGTTCATGGCGGTAAAGACAAACTTGTAGCTGCCTGCCTTGGCCAGATCGACACCGATATTGCCGGTTTCTCCCCCCTTGCAAAGGGTCAGCGGAGTGCCGACCACCAGCTTGTCACCGGCGTTGCAGCTGCCGTAGTTGACCGGCCCCCAGCTGGCGTCAGCGATCTTGACGTTGGTGGTACCCAGCTTGTCGGTGCTCACCTCGGTAGTGAACTCGTACATGAAGTTGCCGCTGAAGGTCATCTGGTTGGTGTTACCCCACTCATTGAGGAACCCCTTCAGATAAACATCGGTGTTGCCAAACGGTGGCAGGGTGCTCAGGTCGGTCTTCTTGCTGACCGGCAGGCCCGCACCCTGTACACCAGACTGCGGCTTGACGAACACGGCGGCAGACCAAGCCCCCAGCGTCAGCTGGCCGTTATCATAGGCAGCGCCGCTGGCGATGCTGTCGACTGCGCGATGCTTGCTGCTTAGCACCATACCGCTCAGATCGATCGGCTGATCGTTGCCGTCACGGAAGTCGCCGATGCTCTGGCTCTGGTTGCTAGCGTTGATCATCACCACCAGACCGTCGATGGCCGGATCCAGATCCGCCCCGGCACTGACGCCATCATCCACCGTCATGACGATAAGGCCCGGCACCTGATCCGGGCCGGTGTTGCGGAAGTCGACCCGCTTGATCACCTCGGCACCACTGCCCAGACGCAGCAGGCGGGAGGAGTTGCGCAGCTCCGCCAGCTCCTGATAGAAGCTCACCATCTGCGCCATCTCGGCCGAGCCCGGCTTGGCATGCTTGCCGAGCACCTGCTCGATCAGCGGATAGTTGTCGCCATCCTTGTCCTTGCGCGGCAACCCCTTGTCGAAGTTGTTGTCGCCCAGGGTGTAGTCGACCTTGTTGTACCAGTCGCCCGAGTCATAGCTGTCCCGCTCCATGGATTTGGATCGCAGCAACTCGACCCCGGCGTGGGTGAAGGGAATGCCCTGACCCAGCATGGCGGTCGCCAGCGATACTCCCTGCATCCGCACCAGATCGGCTCCGGCAGGCGCCTTGTAGATCAGGTTGTCGAACAGGGTCTGGTTGTCGTGCTTGTCGACATAGTTCTGCACTTCCACCGGATCCTGGGCATAACCGGCAGGCTGACCGTTGTAGTCGATCTCGGCGCCTTTTTTCGGCATGCCATCCTTGTCGGTTAGCACGAAATCCTTTAGGTTGCCCGCCATGCCGAGCCGCACCAGATCGGACTGGTGCAAGGCCGTAGCCAGATCCACCTTGCTCATTTCGTTAGGATCGACGAAGGCACCGTTGCCAAAGCCCTGGGTCTTGCGAATGGTATCGCCACCGTCGAACGGACTGCCGCCGCGCACCGCATCGCGCAAGCGATCGGAGAAGGAGCCGATACCGGTACCACCCAGATGCTTCTGGGTCGCCTGCACGAAGCGCTTGTCATCCTGCACTTCGCCGAAGTTCCACCCCTCGCCGTAGAAGTACATATCGGGATTGACCTTCTTCACCGCGGCCAGCGCCTGCACCATCTGATCTTTCGGGTGGTGGCCCATCAGGTCGAAGCGGAAGGCGTCGATCTTGTAGTCGCGCGCCCAGGTGACCAGAGAGTCATCCATCAGCTTGGCAAACATGGCGTGTTCCGGCGCCGTGTTGGAGCAGCAGGTGGAGTTCTCGACCGAACCGGTCTCCGGATTGAGGCGCTGATAGTACCAGGGCACTATCTTGTCGAGCACCGACTTGGGGCCGAGCCCGGATTCGTTGGTGTGGTTGTAGACCACGTCCATCACCACGTTCATGCCGATGTTCTGCTTGATGGCCTTGACCATCTCGCGGAACTCCAGAATACGTTTGGTCCCCTCGGCGTTGGTGGCGTAGGAGCCTTCCGGCGTGGTGTAGTGGTAGGGATCATAGCCCCAGTTGAAGGAGTCAACGCCGCGCAGATAGCCGTACAGCTCCTGCACTACAGGGTTCTCCTTGCTGTCGCTGGCTTGCAGATCTTCCAGTACGGCTTCGATGGTCTGGCCACCGCCGCAGTGATTGGCAAACTTGGAATTTTTCACTTCCGGATTGACCTGGCAGAGCTTGCTGAAGTCATCGCTGATATTGGCCACCTTGGCCGGATCCTCGTTGACGGTAGCTATGTCAAACACCGGCAGCAGGTGCAGGTGGCTGATGCCGCTTTTTGCCAGCGCTTTCAGATGGTTGACCGGTACAGAGTCCGGCTGGGTCAGGCCGAGGAACTTGCCGCGCTTCTCTTCATCGGTGGAGGCGTCATTCCCGGTCAGGTCGCGAACATGGGCCTCATAGATGGTGATGTCGGCGGGGTTCTGCTGGCTGTGGGGCGCCTTGAGGCTGTCCCACCCTTCCGGTTTCAGGGCCGGATCGTCGAGATCCACTACCTGACTGAACTCGGAGTTCATCGCGAGGCTCAGGGAGTAGGGATCGGTCACCTCGTAGTGCTCAACCTTGCGGCTCAGCGGATGGTAAACCTCCATGTCGTAGCGGTAGAACTGGCCAATCAGCTCGCTGCCCCCTTCGTAACTCCAGCTGCCGCTGGCGCTGTCGAAGGTCATGGCCACCTCGCCACTCTTCTGGTGGCTGGCGTTGTAGAGGGCCAGCTTGACCGACTTGGCGGTCGGCGCCCAGAGGCGGAAGGTCACCCGGTTACCCTCCACCACGGCACCATAGCTCAGCTTGGTCGCCTCGGGAGCATAAAGCGCATCGAGGGCGCCGGCGCTCTGCACCAGGGTCGCCCCCTGCAGGATACCGTCGGCATCGGTGCCTATAGCCACCAGCTCACCCTTGAGCAGGGGCTTGAGATCTTTACCCGCAGGCAGGGCAAAAGCGGCGGCATCCTTGAGATGCGGATATTTGGCCTGCTGCTCGGCAGTCAGAGTGGTCGCGGTCAGGCTGATATAGGGGAAATCGAACACCCCATCGGCATTGGCCTTGATGGTGCCCGAGTCGGTGTAATAGAGGCGAACGTGGGGCTTGTCCTTGCCCCCTTGCCAGATCAGGGTATTGCCATCGATCAAATGAGCGCTGGCCCCCGCCACGCCAAAGGCGGCGGTAAAGGCTTCGGCACGGCTGCCAAACAGATCTTTCTTGCCCGCGACGATGGCCACGGTGCGATCCGGGTGCTCACTGAAGATCACCTTCATATCGCTGCCGGTCAGGTTGGCCAGATCGCCGTTGCGGGCAATGAAGTTGATGCACCCTTCCACCTTGTTGAGCGGCACGACCCAGGCCGGACCAAAGCTGTCGGCGGAGGCTGGTGTCTTGCTCTTGTCACCCCACCCGGTATTCAGGCCGCTATCAGCCGTGGCGTTGCAGGCATCGTTGTTCCAAAGATGCAGGCTGTGGCTGTCAAACGGTGCCTTGGCCCCTTTGGCTGCCGACTGGGTATCCACCAGCGCAATGACTACCTCGTTGGGGCCTGCTTGCAGCAGCTCCTTGGGGGGATCCATCTTGGGCAAGCGAGCGACAGGTCCATCAGAAGGTTCAGGTGTAGAAGTAGATGTGCTGTTGTCATTACAGCCAGATAAAAGCGCGAGCAGTGAGGCTGTTACCAGCGCCACTTTGGTCTTTTTCATATCCATATTTTTATAATTCCCGCTGTAGTTAGTCTCGATAGTCGAGCACCCGGTCATTGCCAGGCGGTGCCATATTAATCAGCGGCAATCGATTCAAATGTGAGCGGAAGGGCAAAAAAACCATCCAGTTTCAACAAGATAACGTTTTCAGACTGAAACTTCGATCCGGCTCACAGACCTCGTGGCCATTTGGCCTCATATCTGGAAAACGGCAGTCACGGGGTCAGAAAAGCAATGTCTGATCAAGTGGATAGACAAGGAGTAAACAATGAAACGGATTGAAGAGCAGGCAAGACGACTCGATCAGGAGTATCAGGCGATCGGGCAGCTGTTCGAGCAGTTTTGCCAGCAGGCGGGCGCCCTGGCCGAGCAGTATCACTTCTTCAACTGGCCCGATTATGAAGACTCGCCCCCGCTGAGCCGCGCCTTCACCCTGCTGGGGGAACCCCGCGAGCTGCGGCTGCGCTGTCAGCCCGGTGAGCGTTCCGCACTCAATGGCCTGATCCAGGTGGTCTCTGAGGATGGCACCATAGATGCCAGCCTCGGATTTCGCGCCGATGGCCAGCTGTTGCTGGAGTCTGGCAAGCTGCTGGACAACCCGCCCGGACTACTGCTCAAGTTGCTACTCGGCGCAGTGTGGCAACACAAGCCCCAGGAGGAGCTCTCCGGGCAACAGCACTGAACCGGTTGAGAGTTGGCACGGGCACATACTGGGCTCCCGAAGCGGCAGGTTTATCCCGCCTTGTTGTCGAGCCGGATTGTCGCCTCGTCAGGTATTGCAGTCTGAATAAGCCAACTTCAGCGCGATAGAAGGGTAAAATGAAAGAGACCTAATGGAGTCCACTTCGGCCTCTTTTGTCCAATACCATATGTTAATCTGGCTGCAGTGATCTCTTATGCCATCGCATTCCCCGAGATCGGGAGATCAGCAGATCTGTACGTCACGGATGCGGTTTATCAGAGCGCCTCGTCGTCACTCTCGCCGGTACGGATGCGCACCGCCTGCAGCAAGTCGTAGACAAAAATCTTGCCGTCACCGATCTTGCCGGTATAGGCCGCCTTGCAGATCGCCTCGATCACCCCTTCCACGTTATCATCGGCGGTGGCAATCTCCAGCTTCACCTTGGGCAGGAAGTCGACCTGATACTCGGCTCCCCGGTATAATTCGGTGTGTCCCTTTTGGCGGCCAAATCCCTTGACCTCGGACACGGTCAGCCCTTCCACCCCCAGGTTGGCAATCGCCTCGCGGACATCGTCCAACTTGAACGGTTTGATAATCGCACTAATCAGTTTCATCTGGTTGCTCCCAATCCATGGTGTGTCATGAATCGGGTATCAATTCTTATGCCAAGTATTTTTATTGTTATATTTCATGTGGATAGAGTTTAATGCCGGCGCCATGCGCTAGGCACATCCCCATAACCGGCCCGTACGCCCCATAATGAGGCACCATGCTGCAGCGGTCAGCGGGTATGCACCAAACAAGAGCAAAACAGCATGTTAGTTATTTCCAACAGCGTCACGCTTCCCTGGCATGAGCTGCAATTTCAGACCATGCGGGCACAGGGCAACGGCGGACAGCACGTCAACAAGACCGACTCCGCCGTTTGGTTGCGCTTCGATTACCGCAACTCTCCCAGCCTGACGCCCCTCTACAAGGAGGGTCTCGACATGCTGAGTGACAGCCGGGTACACAACGGCTTTATCATGATCAGGGTCGAGAGCCATCGCAGCCAGGACATGAACCGCAAGGAGGCGATGAGCCGTCTGGTGGAGTTGCTGAAGAAAGCAGCCTGGCGCCCCAAGGCCCGCCATGCCACCAAGCCGACCCGCAGCTCCCAGCGCAAACGGGTCGATGCCAAGAAACGCAAGGGGGATATCAAGTCCGCCCGCGGCAAACCGGTTCTGGACTGAGCCAACCCCCAACCTCCAAAGGATGTCAGCCGATGAGATACAGCTTTTGCGATAGCACCTGCGGTCCGCTGCTGGTCGCCATTGATCAGGATGGCCTGCGCCACGTGGAGTTCATGCACGGGGAGCGGCCCGTCATGCCACAAGCTGACTGGCAACGGGATGACAAGGCGCTGGCCCCCTATCTTGCCCAGTTCACCGCCTATTTCGCCGGAAAGTTGCAGCAGTTTGATCTGCCCATGGCAGCGAAGGGCACCCCGTTCCAGCAAACGGTGTGGAGCGCTTTGTGCGATATCCCCTATGGCGAGACCGTCAGCTATCTCGAGATTGCCCAAGCTATCGGCAATCCCAAGGCGGTGCGGGCGGTGGGTGCTGCCAACGGGCGCAATCCGCTGAGCATCATAGTGCCCTGCCATCGGGTGATCGGACGCCGCGGCGATCTGACCGGCTATGCTGGCGGCATTCCCATCAAGTGCTGGTTGCTTGAGCTGGAGCAACGTCACGTACCGTTTGTCCTGGCTCCATACCCATCAATGTGTACAGCAGGGGAGAGCTTAGAGCACCTTGTTGAAAACGTGCCTGGAAGATGAACAGGGGATGAAAAAATGTCTCAGCACTACTTCAGATAGACGCAGGCATGATGGTTCCATACTTGAATGGCACGGCTCATTCGCTGATTCAAGTAGCACCCATGTGACGCTTCCAATCTGTCTTTTTCCCCGCGCCTCCTCTGAGGCGCTTTTTTTGTGCCAATACAACAGGTCACCACCCGGGTTGAGTGGCCTGAGCGCCACAACATCTCACCCGCCCAAAAACCAAGAGGCGAAGGATCATCCTTCGCCTCTGACGTAACAGCTGGCTACTCGCTCTGGGGCAGGAACTGCAATTCCGGCGCCGAGGAGGTCAGCACATCGGCACAATAATCCCAGGTCGAGATGCGATAGTGCTGCAGATCTTCATCCAGATGCAGGCCGTCCGACTCCTGATGGAACCAGCTGGCAAAACGGGATGGGGTGATGAGCTGGATCTGCTCTTCGATGGTGTGACTATCCTTCCCTTCGGCCAGATCGCAATCTTCGATGACCCGCAGGGCATAGATGTGGCGAAAATAGACCCGGCAGAGGATTTGCGGGGGCAAATCGATACTGCGCGCACGCCCCAGCATGATGGTCAGAGAGTCGCTCCAGAGATCCTGATGCAGCTCGGCCACAACCAGACCGGGAGGTAGCTGGCGGGACGGAGCCCAAGGGACGGCAACCTGCCGAATGGCATTTTTCTGTTCCATATTCACCTCACGACGACTCGCTCCCTGTCTTGAGTCTATCTGAACCACATAGTCCCGGCGAAGGCAATCGAAGGACAATAAAAGCGGCAATAAAAAAGCCGGAGCAAGCAGCTCCGGCTTTTGCCATTCATGGACGCCGATTAACGGCCCGATTCGGCGATGACGCGGGCGATGATGTCGGCGCGCTGGTTGGCATCCAGCTCACCCAGCGCGATCAGGCCAGCCTTGAAGATGACGTTCTTCGGCAGGCTGACATCATCCAGTGTGGTGATTGCTTCTACGTGCATGCCGTTCAGACGGCTGGCATCGCGCGGGCTCAGGTTGACCTGAGTGTTCAGCACCTGCTTGCCCTTCTTCTTGGGTTGGGCGGGTTTCTTCGGTTGATCCTGCTCGTCTTCCGGCAGCTCGTCATCAAAATCGTAAATAGACATAGTCAATCCTGTTGGTTTGGATGGTCGACCGCAGTGGCCGACCAGAATAAGCGAAACGGGGTCACTCAGCCCATATCCTCGTTGCGGATAAAGGCGCGCCAGGAGGTTAGCACCTGGGCAAAGTCTTCCAGCCCGCACATGGCCAGCTGTTCATCATCGTAGTAGGCGAGATCGTCGAGATCCTCGCCCAGCTCGATATTGAGGACGTTGGCCTTCACCTCTGCCTCTTCATGGGTCAGCAGCAGGGAGTAGTCACCGCCGGTGAGTCGGTATTCGACTCGGGTGCGGTTGGAGAGCTGATCAATGATGGAGAAGAGCTCGTCGAGCTTCTCCTCATCCTTGCCCACTTCGTCGATCAGCCACTGGCCGATGGCTTCATGGCCCATGGAGAAGCGGGCGCGATAACCACCGAACGGGTCGCGGCGAAATTCATAATCCATAGCACAGTCCAGAGCGGAGGGATGGGCCATCACGGGCAGGCGGGCGCAAGCACGCAATTCCGGCTCCATGGCGGGCTCACATCGGGTAAAGTGGCCTATTCTAGCGATCCCCCTCTCGCTTGTCTTGATGATGTGGCATCTTTGCTGCCATATGCTCTGAATCAGTCCGTGGTTGCATCGCCAGATCAACCTCTTGTCTGGAGATGTTATGCAGCTAAACGATAACCTTGCCCGCCAGATTGTTACGCGGGCGATGAAGATCCTCTCCTTCTCGGTCAACGTGATGGACGAGCATGGTCTCATCATTGCGTCCGGCAATCCGGAGCGGCTCCATCAGCGCCACGAAGGGGCCGTGCTGGCGCTCACCGAAAACCGGGTGGTGGAGATCAGCGAAGCGACAGCCCGCGAGCTAAAGGGGGTGCGTCCCGGAATCAATCTGCCTATCGCCTATCAGGGTGAACTGCTGGGTGTCATCGGCATCTCAGGCGATCCGGACATCGTTCGTGCTTACGCCGAGCTGGTGCGGATGACTGCCGAGCTGATCCTGGAGCAGGCTGCGCTCACCGAGCAGCTGCAGTGGGACAAGCGCCACAAGGAAGAGCTGGTGCTGCAGCTGATCCGCGGCGAGGGGCGGATAGATCAGTTGCAGCAGGCGGCCCGCTTTCTCGGGCTGGAGTTGGCCCAGCCGCGCGTGGTGGCGGTGCTGGCGCTGGAGGATAGCGACCCTGCCCGGTTGCGGGAGCTGGTTCATCAGCTGGAGAATCCGGAGCGGGACAATCTGGTGGCCATCAACGGGCTCGACGAGATAGTGGTGCTCAAACCGGCGCAGTTGAGTGAGGGGGTCTGGCAATCGGCGCAGGAGCGCAACCGGATCAAGCAGTTGCTGGCCCGCATACCCCACTTCAAGGTGCATATCGCGGTGGGCGATTATTTCGCCGGGATCAACGGGCTGGCTCGCTCCTACCAGACGGCGCGGGATACCCTGCGCCGTGGCATGCGGCAGGCACCGCGCAAGCAGGTCTACTTCTTTGAGGACTACCGTTTACCGGTGCTGCTGGGCAGTCTGGCGGACTCCTGGCAGGCGGCTCAGCTGCGAGCCCCCTTGTTGAAACTGGCCGAAGAGGATAGCAAAGGGGCGCTGCAGAAGACCCTGCGCCACTATTTCTTGCAGGATTGTGATCTGCATCGCTGTGCCGAAGCCCTGTTCATTCACCCCAATACCCTGCGTTACCGACTAAACCGGATCGAGCAGATAACCGGGTTGAATTTCAACAAGTTAGACGACAAATTTTTGCTCTATCTCGGCCTTAATCTCGACTTGTGATTGTTAATTTAAACAAATTAATTCTTGTTTTAGGTGCAACATTTGGTCAGTTGGCCAAAGCTTTCTGACTGCAGCTCTTCATAATGGCGACCATCCACTCCCATTGAAGGTGTCCGTCATGATCCCGGTTACTGCCCTTGGCGCCATTGCGGCGCTCTCTATCGCTATCGTTCTCATCCTGAAGAAGGTTCCGCCCGCATACGGCATGATCGTCGGCGCTCTGGCCGGTGGTCTGATTGGCGGTGCCGATCTGACCCAGACCGTTGCCCTGATGATCGGCGGTGCCCAGGGGATCACCACTGCGGTGATGCGGATCCTGGCGGCCGGTGTACTGGCGGGCGTGCTGATCGAATCGGGCGCCGCCACCACTATCGCCGAAACCATCGTCAAGAAACTCGGTGAAACCCGTGCCCTGCTGGCGCTGGCGCTGGCAACCCTGATCCTGACCGCGGTTGGTGTATTCGTGGATGTGGCTGTTATCACGGTGGCGCCCATCGCGCTGGCCATCGCTCGCCGTGCCGACCTCTCCAAGGCGGCTATCCTGCTTGCGATGATCGGGGGCGGCAAGGCGGGTAACGTCATGTCCCCCAACCCCAACGCCATAGCGGCTGCGGATGCTTTCCATCTTCCCCTCACCTCTGTGATGGCCGCGGGCATCATCCCGGGTCTGTTTGGTCTGGTG
This sequence comes from Aeromonas sp., assembly GCF_050633025.1. GTDB lineage: Bacteria > Pseudomonadota > Gammaproteobacteria > Enterobacterales > Aeromonadaceae > Aeromonas. The sequence goes on along the minus strand of NZ_JBODRQ010000078.1, from coordinate 5,654 downwards.
ATGGCCTACTGGCTGGCCAAGCGGCTGAACAACAAGGGCAGCAAGGTCGCCGCCGATGAGGTGGTGAGCTTCGAAGGTACCAAACTGCCGGGCTTTGCCGCCGCCATCAGTGCGCCGCTGGTTGCCATCCTGCTGCTGGCCCTGCGGCCGGTCGCCGGTATCGTGGTGGACCCGCTAATTGCGCTGCCGCTCGGTGGTCTGGTTGGTGCCCTGATGATGGGCAAGTTCAGCAAGGTGAACCAGTTTGCGGTCTCCGGCCTCGCCCGCATGGCGCCGGTCGCCATCATGCTGCTGGGGACCGGTACCCTGGCGGGCATTATTGCCAACTCCGGCCTGAAAGATGTGCTGATCAGCGGCCTGACCGCCTCCGGTCTGCCCTCCTACCTGCTGGCCCCCATCTCCGGTGCCCTGATGTCGCTGGCGACCGCCTCGACCACCGCCGGTACTGTAGTGGCTTCCAACGTATTCAGCTCCACCCTGATTGAACTGGGAATCAGCAGTCTGGCCGGAGCGGCGATGATCCATGCCGGTGCCACCGTGTTTGACCACATGCCCCACGGCTCCTTCTTCCATGCGACTGGCGGCAGCGTCCACATGGGAGTGGGTGAGCGACTCAAGCTAATCCCCTACGAAACAGCAGTCGGTCTGACCATCGCAGCTGTCTCTACCCTGATGTTTGGCGTGTTTGGTCTTGCCTAAGGAATTGATATGAAAATTGTTATTGCCCCCGATTCATTCAAGGAGAGTCTGAGCGCCATGGCGGTGGCTGATGCCATCGAGGCCGGTTTCAAGCAGATGTTGCCAAACGCCACCTACGTCAAATTACCGATGGCCGATGGCGGCGAAGGTACGGTGCAATCGCTGGTCGATGCCACCGGTGGCCACATCCTGCCGGTCGAAGTGACTGCACCGCTCGGCAACAAGGTACAGGGTTTTATCGGTCTGCTGGGTGATGGCGAGCGCGCCGTTATCGAGATGGCCGCCGCCTCCGGCATCCATCTGGTGGCGCCCGAGCAGCGCAATCCGCTGCTCACCTCCAGCTTCGGCACCGGTGAGTTGATCCTGGCCGCGCTGGAGATGGGGGTGAAGCACCTGATCCTCGGTATCGGCGGCAGCGCCACCAATGACGGCGGAGCCGGCATGATCCAGGCACTCGGCGGCAAGCTGCTCAAAGCCGATGGCTCAGCCATCGAGCCGGGTGGCGCAGGTCTCAGTGAGCTCGCGACCATCGACCTGAGCGGTCTGGATCCGCGTCTGGGCGAGCTGGTTATCGAGGTGGCGTGCGATGTGAACAACCCGCTGTGCGGCCCGAAAGGCGCCTCTGCGGTGTTTGGCCCGCAAAAGGGGGCGACCCCGGAGATGGTGCAGCAGCTCGATGCCAACCTCTCCCGTTATGCCGACTGCATTGAGCAGGCGCTCGGCAAGCAGGTGAAGGATATTCCGGGGGCGGGCGCCGCCGGTGGCATGGGGGCCGCGCTGGTCGGTCTGCTCGGTGCCGAGCTCAAGCCCGGTATCCAGATCGTCATCGAAGCCCTGAAACTGGCCGATGAAGTGGCCGATGCGGATTTGGTCATCACCGGTGAAGGACGCATCGACAGCCAGACCATCCACGGCAAGACGCCAATCGGTGTCGCACGCTGTGCCAAGCAGTTCGGCAAGCCGGTGATCGGCATCTCCGGTTGCCTGACCGACGATTGCGGTGTAGTACACGAGCACGGGCTGGACGCGGTATTCGCCGTGGTCAACCGTGCCATGTCTCTGCCGGAAGCGCTGGAGAGCGCCAGTACCAACATTCAGCTGACTGCGCGCAACGTCGCGGCACTCTATCAACTCAAGGGTTGAACCGGTTCGGTCGATGGCACCATCGGCCACTCAATATCCCCGTCTGGGGCATCTCCCATCCCGCGAGATGTCTGACTGCCCTAGCACTTCTTTGCCGATCCTCCGTGATCGGCTTTTTTCTTTCTGCTCCTTTGTCTTGCCACACTTTTGACTCCATGGGTTTGCGCGGTTTTGATAGGCGCAAATCTCCCTTTACGGCATAGTGGTCGTACCAAGTACAAGGAGAGACTCATGTTCCTGCTGACCCTGGGGGTTGCGCTGTTTACCCTGATCCATCTCTACCCCTGTTTTGCGGTGACCCATCGGGCGCGGCTACGCGAGCGGCTGGGTGAGAATCGCTACAAGGGGCTCTTCTCTCTGCTGGTGTTTGTCGCCATCGCCTGCATCATCGCCGGTTGGCGCTCGGCCAGCTCGCTGCCGCTCTATTTCCTGCCGGATTGGGGGCCGCTGACCATGACGGTGATGATGCCCTTTGCGTTGATCCTCTTCTTCTCCGGCCAGGGACCCAACCATCTGCGCCGCTGGCTGGTGCATCCGCAGCTGCTCGGAACCCTGCTCTGGGCGGTGGCCCATCTGCTGGTCAACAGTGAGGCGCGATCTCTGGTGCTGTTTGGCGGCATCGGGCTCTGGGCGCTGGTGAGCATGTTCTGGATTTCGGTGCGGGACTGGCAGCGATATCCACGCCCCGAGGCCAACTGGACCGGTACCGGCATCAGCGTCGGGGCGGGCCTGGCGGCCACGGCGCTGCTGGTGTTCTGGGGGCACGGCTGGCTGACCGGCATTCCATTGCATTGAGAGTGAACTGCGGCTCTGGTAACCGCGTATGATGGACAAAACAAAAGGAGTCTTGGCGATGAAATGGTTCACTCTGTTGCTGTTATTGGGGGCCAGCGCGGCCTCTGCGGCGTGCCCCGATTATTTCAATGTGGAGATGCGGGAGCTCAACAATTCACAGCGCCACAACCTCTGTCAGCTGACCGAGGGCAAGGTGGTGCTGGTGGTCAATACCGCCTCCTACTGCGGCTACAGCGGCCAGTTTCGCGATCTGGAGAAGCTCTACCAGAACTACAAGAATAAAGGACTGATTATTCTCGGTTTCCCCTCCAACGACTTTTGGCAGGAGGCGGGCAACGAGAACAAGACCGCCGAGGTGTGCCGTCGTGACTATGGCGTGACCTTCCCCATGTTCAACCGGGTAGCGGTGCGGGGCTCCGATGCGGTACCGCTGTTCAAGGGGCTGGCGGCGGCCGCTGACGGGGATGAGCCGAACTGGAACTTCCACAAGTATCTGGTGGGGCGCGATGGCAAGCTGATCGCCAGCTACGGTGCCAACCAGAATCCGGCTGACGACCCCCTCAAGCGGCAAATAATCAACGCGTTGGGGCAGTGATGACTGGGGAGGTGAGAACCTGCTTGCAGATTTGTGCGCAACACATCAATAACCTTCAGGCCCCGGTGGTATAACATTGCCGTTCAGATAAGCACATTCTTGAGTGATTATTCATAAATGTGACTTTAGTTGGGGAAGTAAGGCTGTTTCCAGTCACTCTTTCTCCGGCCTTTATCCAGTGTCGCTTGCAATAGAAAGAGGGAGGCATAATGGCTCCCTCGCTGTTTAGCCCTGATACTACGTGGGTTGGAACTCATATTCTCTTAAGTGAACAGCATTGCGGTGGTATCGGGGCCTTTGCCGTTTGGCGACTCAATCGACGTAGAAGGTCTGCTGGAAGGTGAGGTTCTGCTGCTGCCCACCGCCCATGATCTTCAGGGTGAACTGATAGGTGTCTTCGTTGCGGTAGGGGAGGGTCGCCAGATAGTAGATGGCATCACCCTCTTTTACCTCCTGAAAGTTCAGGGTGCGGATGGTGCCGGTCAGGTTCTTGGCCTCACCGGTGATCCCCACGGCTTGCGCCACTTTCTGCTTGTCCTGTACCGCGATATTGATGATGGCGTTGTAGCGACTGCGCTCCAGCCCGTATGTTTTGGCCACTTCCGGGGTAAGGAAGCTGGAGTTGAAGGCGTTGTAGTGCACCAGCCAGGGCCCCAGCTCCTTCATCTGTTCTGCCTTGAGCGGCAGGGTCATCAGCAGTGCCAGCAGGCCACTCATCAAGGCTGTTTTCATCTGTCATCCCTCTCATATCTACGGTTGGCGCAGGCCGATTCATTCAGCCTTGCGTGTCATTCAGCAGTGCACTCACTTCTTGCGGCAACTGTTTGGGGCTGTCGATGGCGACGGTTTTGTGTCGCCCCAGCTCGCCCCGCACTATGGTGATCTGTCCCTTGGCCACCTTGAACTGCTTGGCCAGAAACTTGATCAGATGGCTGTTGGCCTGGCCATCGACGGGCGGCGCCGTGATGGCCACTTTCAGCTCTTCGCCATGCAATCCGATGATCTGATCCCGACTCGCCTTGGGCTGGATCACCAGATGCAGTACCAGTTCATCCCCTTGTTGCAGGACGGCTGGCATCAAATCATCCACCACAGCTGGCCGAACAGGTCACCCAGCAAGTAGTTGATGGCTTGCAGGCCGATAAAGGCGACCAGCACCGAGAGATCCAGTCCGCCCAGCGCCGGCAGTACGCGGCGGATAGGGGCGAGGAACGGCTCGGTCAGCTGATGCATCACGTATTCGATGGGGTTGCGGCCCTGGCTGACCCAGCTCAGGATGGCGCGGATCAGCAGTACCCAGAAGATCATCGAGCCTGCTTTCTTCAGCACGGTCAGCGCGGCAAACAGGCTGATGCTGAGCCAGTCCGCCAGCAGCACGTTCATGCTCTTGAGCAGGGCCAGCTTGAGGAAGGCGACAGCCAGCGCCAGCACCACGGAGGCGAGATCGATGCCGCCAAAGCCCGGGATAACGCGGCGCAGCGGGATCACCAGCGGATTGGTCAGCTTGACCACCATCTGGCTCATCGGGTTGTAGAAGTCGGCGCGGGCCCACTGCAGCCAGACGCGCAGCAGGATCACCATCAGGTAGAGATCGAAAACGGTGTTAATCAGAAAGTAAGCAGTGTTCATCTGGGCTCCTGTTAGAAGAGGGTTTCCATTTCGGTGGCGCGAGCAACGGCCGCCTGCATGGCTTGCGCAGTCAGCGGCATCAGCCCCTGTTGCTGGAATGTCTTGATGGCTTCGGCTGTGGTACCACCCTTGCTGGTGACCTGCTCACGCAGGGTTTGCAGCGACAACTCGGGATTTTGCTCCACCATGGCGGCTGCGCCTAGCGCGGTCTGCTGCACCAGCAGGCGTGCCTGTTCGGGCGAGAAGCCCAGTGCCTCCGCCTCTTCGGCGATGGCCTGCATAAAGAGGAAGAAGTAGGCCGGGGCACTGCCCGCTGCGGCGATGATGCCGTTGATGCCGGACTCCTGCTCTACCCAGAGGGTCTTGCCGACCGCCTGCATCATCTGCTCGGCAAAGTCGCGATCGCTGGCTGCAATATGCTCGGGGGCATAGAGGCCGGTCATACCCAGCCCCAGCAGGGCCGGAGTGTTGGGCATGGTGCGGATGATGCGGTGATGGCCACCGGCCATCTCGCCAAGGCGTGTCACCTTGATGCCAGCCGCGATGGAGATAAGCAACTTACCCTCCAGCGAGTCCAGCTCGGCGACCAGCTCCGCCAGCATATCAGCCATCAGCTGCGGCTTGACCGCCAGCACGATCACCTCGGCATCGCGGGCCGCCTCGGCATTGGACTGGGTGATGCGAACGCCGTGGTCGCTGGCCAGAGCTTCCAGCTTGGGCAGACTGGGGTTGGCAGCTGTGATCTGCCCGGCGGGATAACCCGCCTTGACCAGTCCGGCGATGATGCTGCGGC